>JAJRYY010000035.1 GCA_024275565.1 Planctomycetota bacterium | reverse complement strand
GCCCCATTCCCCTGAATAATGTCAGCCGAGGTGAAATCGTGGATCGGCCCATTGTATGTGCTGGCGCAGCTGGCCGACTCGTCCATATAACGCAATTCGGAGTTCCCGGCGTCCATCTCATCCGGTGAGACGTAACCCATGAGGTAAAGGTCGGTAAAGCTGAAAACCCCGCCAGTATCGGTGTTGAAGCGGAGGGTTCCATTGAGACGTTGCGCCGGAGACGAGCCAATCCATTCGGGAATTTCCATACCGCTACCCTGGCCATCGACCCGGAAATTCCAGTGTCCGGAACGACCGCAGGGACCATTGTCCCCCTGCATCGCCCGTCCACCAGGGATCGGACTAAGAAACGCTCCCCAGCGATGCTCAAATTCCTGCGCGAGCACTAGCCTCGTGAAGTTGGCGGACCCACTGGTTCCGGGGGTCCAGTTATTGACATTCCACATCATCACAAACCCCTGGACCGTCTCCCCGGGGATCCCGAGGGAGGGGCGACTATTGAAGTTGCCCAGTCCGAGTCCGCTGGTTTCGTTGAATACCCCGCTGTAGAACGCCGCACCGATCTGGTGATCCGGCTGGAAATTCAGCCAGAATGCGATGAAATCCCAGTTATCACCCTGCTCGAGGATGAGCGTCGCCGTAGCATGAGACATGAGCTGGAAGAGTTGACCGCCAGAAAAATTGGTGACCAGAAGGTCGGTGCTGTCTTCATAGAAGAACAGGTCATTCGAGCTGAGCGGCTGAAACCCCTCACCAGCGACATGGGGTTTACGGGGTTTCACTGAGGGGAGCGGCTGCTTCGAATGGTCTGAAATTTCGCCGAGGCTGATAGCGTCCTGGATGGTCCGATAAAATTCATTGGGATGAACCGTCGCGCAAACCGGGACCGTTTGCGGTCCGGATGCGGTCTGAACGGTGACATCGTCATGGATACTGGACGGCGTTGTGAGGAACTGAGCCAAGCCAATCCGTGACGTAAAGATCAGGACAGCAAGGGCGAGAACCACCGGGGACAGGGCACTATGCTTGCGGAAGACCTGGACGCCGTACTTTCGGAGAACTCGGACGTTGTGCTTGCGGAGGACTGTTATAGGACAAAACTGGATCATGCTGGCGAAGCTCCATCGATTGTGTTTCCCTTCCTCTCCGGCCGGAATGGAAGGGTGAAGGGTTGTGCAGTTCTGCCCACGGTCGGCTTGCCCGGCAGTAGCTCCACCGATAGGACAGGATAGCGGTGTGTACCCTGATACTCAAGGGAAAACGTGGGTCGTGCGCGTGTCGAGACGGGGTGAGTTGAATTTGTGCACCTGGACTTTTCCTGTCATCACCTGACCCGTGCTGGTTCATCAACCTGATCCGTGCAGGTGTCAGCAATATGTGTCGCCAGCGGGGTGTCCGTCCGGATCCAGTGAATATCAGTCAGGATTGGTGGAAAACAGCTCTGAACCGGCAAATTTGTCATTCAATTTTGAGGTAAAAACAATATCGTTATCGGCTGAAGTGTATTCCCGATTACTGGAGGCCTGGGTATGGTTGAGGTCCGAAATTGTCCCCGATTGGAGGTCAGGGGGTGGGGTTTGTTGCGCGCTTGCCTTACGGAGGTTCCAGTGTGCTAGCCTCTCCCTGGACGTCCTGAGGGTCCGAGGATGGGTACGAGATTGTTGGCTTTGAATGAAGGTGCTTTACAGGCGGCCTTGTTGAGGGAATGATTGGTTGTGAGAGGCAGCCGACCATGGCTGGCCGGGGTGCAGTATTCAGGGGTGATGCCGTCAGGAGGAGAAGCGGATTATGAAAAAAGAAGAAAAAAGCACAATGAACGAAGAAACATTTCAGCGGAAACTCGCTGAACTGGTCGCTGAAATCGGAACACTGCCCGAGCAGGATCGCAAGCGACTCACGGATCTTGCGGAGGAGACCAAGGAGCGTCACCGTCAGATTAAGGCGACCGTTGGACAGCTCCAGGAGAGCATCGATTTTCTGCGTTTGTCTATCAAGTATATGCTCTTCGATCTCGAAGCCACGCGTCGCGAAAACGTACAACTGCGGAAGATGCTCGAGACCGGCGGAGAAGAAGAATAGGATGCTATTCAGGAGTGCCATACATATGGCACTCAATGCCTGACGGATTGTCTCAACGTCCGATTGCTGGTGGATTTCAGTCCAGGTAGTACAGTCCAGCGAAGTGTGCGGTGCAACCCGGAAAAGCAGCCGGAAAAGCAATACGAGTGCGGGCGCCGTTTTGTCCTGCATTCGTTTTTTGCGCGCCAATCAGGCGAGCGCAGATCAGCATTCAACCGAAGGTCCACCCCCCCACAAAAACAACCCCTCTCCCCAGATCGCGATATACGGACGATTTTCAACGTTATTCATGCCGGATGTCCACTGTTCCTTTAATAAGTAGAGACTGGACGGCAGGTCCGTAATTCACTTGCGATACGGGGTGTAAGTTTGTTAAGATCAGTCCCGTAGCGGCGGGGTCACCGTTCCAGGTTTCCGGCGACCCGTCGCGTGCAGGCATCATTTCGAACGTCTGTTTGGTGTGAATCCAGAAGACTCTGGCGTTTCCAGAAGAAGACTCTGGCCTTCCCAGAAACCGTGGTGAATGTGGCGGCTATGCGATAGAAATCGCGGACGCGGATTTGTAAGGAGTTGGAAAATCGTGAGACGCATTGCAAGATTATCGGTGGCGGGATCCTTCGCTGTTGGCAGTGTCGTGTTTGCCGGGGGTGGACTTGTTGATGGCATGAGTGCTCCAAAAGATGGCAGCACCGGGGATACGACGTCCGCAGGTGGAGGTTTGATCAGCTTTGGAGACCCCATTCCCGGGTTGACCGCCGAGCAGCTTGCGCTGTTCGAGGCTGGCAAGGTGTTCTTCGACGAAGTCCAGGAAGACGACATGGGCCTCGGTCCTGTGTTCAATAAGGACAGTTGCGTCGGGTGTCACTCGCTCCCGGTGTCCGGGGGGGCTGGTACGATTGTAGTGACGCGGTTTGCACGTTTCGTGGGCAAGGGCGAGTTCGATCCAATGGCTGAGTATGGTGGTTCTCTCGGACAGGGTTCAGCCATCAACGAGGACTGTCTGGAAGACATCGACTTTATATTTGATCAGGTGGGTGTCCCTGAGGAGTCGCGGATCGTCATCAACCGCCTGACGCCGCCGATGTTTGGTTCTGGTCTGATCGAGGCCATTCCGGATGAGACGATCCTGGCGCTTGCAGATCCCGACGATGCAGATGGTGACGGAATCAGCGGCAAGGCGCACATCGTGTTCGATGCGTGGGAACAGACGGAGCGTGTCGGGCGTTTTGGCTGGAAAGCACAAGTCGCGACCCTCGATACCTTTAGCGCAGACGCCGGTCTCAACGAACTGGGCATTACGAACATTTTGTTTGGCGAGGAAAACGATCCGAACGGGATTCTTCCCGCCTCGCTGGACGATTGCGACATGGTTGCAGATCCGGAAGATGTACCCGACGACGACGGCGTTTCCAAATTCAATCTCATCGCAGCCTTTCAACGATTCCTTGCTCCCCCGCAGCGGTTGCCGTTGCTGAATGCTCGCGGATTTGTGCGATTCCGCCAGATCGGTTGTGCAGATTGCCACACGCCCATCATGTTCACCGGCGATCACGAAATCGCAGCGCTCTCAAACAAGCCCGTATTCCTCTTCTCTGACCTGCTCCTCCACGATATGGGCACCCTTGGCGATGAGATCGAGGACGGCGATGCAACTGGAACGGAGATGCGGACTGCACCTCTCTGGGGTCTGCGTGAACGACCGAACCTCCTGCATGACGGACGCGCAGGTGCGATTCCTTAAGATCGAATTCGCGACGCGATCGAAGCACACTCAGGTGAGGCTGCCGCATCGCGCGAAGCATGGTTCAAGCTTTCTATCCGTTCCCAGACGGATATCATGATGTTCCTGGATTCGATCTAAGGAGTCGGGCTGACTACATAGTTTTCCAGCACTGGATAGTCTTCGCAAATTGGCTGACGCCCGAGAATGATCGGCGTCAGCCATTATGCTACCCATGGTGCGAGGGACCACCCAACATGATCGCCGTGGTATCCGTCGTTCGAGGTGTCATGCACCCGGTCCGCTACGCCGGGGTCGTGTTCTGTGAATCGGCTTCTGTGGGGTCGAGGGGGTGATCCAGTGATGCTTCATTTTCCTGAGAGATTTCCTCGAGTGCGTTCAAGGCAGCTTTCTGCTCGGCTTCTTTCTTGTTAGCACCCCATGCAGCAGGGAATCGACGTTGGCCGACGGATACGCAGATTTCGAAGCATTTGCTGTGGTCCGGACCTTTTTCGTCGAGCTGCTCGTAATGGGGTGTCTGAGAGAACTGCTTCTGCGATAGCTGCTGGAGCAGGGATTTGTGGTTGAAATGGTGCTCGGAATTGTTGGTTTCCTCGATGAAACGGTCGATTTGGACGAGAATGAAATCTCTGGCAGCCTCAAACCCGCCATCCAGAAAAATCGCCCCTATCACGGACTCAAAAACAGCCGCCCGCACCGATGTGGGGACGTTTTCGCGACTCTCCATGCCCTTACCAAGCACCATCATGGGCGTCAGCCCCACGTTGTCGGCGATTTTGGCGCAGATTTTGCGCGAGACGACCACGGATTTCAGCTTGGTCAGCTCGCCTTCGAGATACTCGGGATATCTCTGGAACAGCTCATCACAAACGACGAGGCCGAGGACGGAATCGCCCAGGAATTCGAGGCGTTCGTTGCTGCAGAGGCGGGAATCAGCCGCTGAGGCATGGGTCAATGCCATGCGGATCAGATCCAAATTCTCGAATGAATATCCAATAAGCTGCTGTCTACGATCGATCGCTTCTCTGTGGTTCAAATTGGCACCTTTTACGGGCCGATGGCGAAGGTCGCCGTTAAGTGAGGCGACCTTGGCCAAGGACCGGCTTTGAAGTAGCACTGGATTCTGTTGCGGTTTTTCGGACGTCTGGCGTTATTTCCATGATACGTCCCGCACAGATCCATCTTTCTCACGTTATTCTAACGTCTAAACAGGATCATCGGGCGGAAAACACATGGATTTCAAGGTGAATTTTTGTGGGCTGCAAGATTCCGAAGGAAATAATGCAAGATTTTGCACGCGGAACACCAAATTTGGGAGCAACGGTTGATGAGTCGGTGGGCTTTGGTTAGAGTGACGGGTCGCATTTGGGTTGATTGACATGCTTCGGACCGATGTTTCAGGGTCCGGCGTACAGGAATATACGGAAACAGACGGAAGACGACGATGCATTATCCAAGACGCAACAGCAAGATCAAACGTGCTCGCAAACAGGGATTTCGTGCCCGGATGCGCACACATCACGGACGGAACATCATCAACCGCAAGCGGCGACATGGCCGCAAGCGCGTGAGCATCTGTTAGCGTACTGCCTCACTCCTGACGTAGTGCCTCACCCTTAACAACGGTCGAGCTGCGGTTGTAACACGGCGGCGTGCAGCGGTTGTAGCGCGACGGCGTGCAGCGGTTGTAACACGCGGTGTTACGTCCCAGGGGTATTGTCTGCGCATATGTCGGAGGGGTGTTCGTTTACGTCCGGGGAGTGTTATAGCCTGGGGTTGGTGCCTTAGGGTGTACTCCTTGGTCGGTTCGTCACGAACGTCATGGCTATGAATGCGATCGTTCCTGCGATGGCGGCCAATGTCAGATTGCCGGAGAGGTTTTTCGGTACGTTCCCCACGCCGATTTCCTTCACTTTCACCGAACACGTTTTTCCGCTGGTCTGGCGATGCAATTGCAGCTTTTCCAGAAGTGTTGCGCGGTCGCCGAGGTTTCGCTCCACCTCAGCCAGGTGCTTCAGGGCGGATTCTGCGTCGAACATACTTTTCAGATATTGCTCCAGGGTTTCGTCCGAATACTCCATATCTGAATGGGTTCTCAGGATTCGATCGACCGTGGCGTCGAGCTGTGCCCGGACGCTTTCAAGGTTTTCGGCTGCTGAGAGTTGTTTTGCGTTGAGGCGGGCTTTTGCGACCTTGATAGCTTCTGCCCGAAGGTCGGCGTCGATGGCGCGTGTGGCGAGCATGACGCGTCGATATAAACCCTTGGCTGACCTGAGGGATGCATCGAGCTGGAAGTGGTTTCTGCGTTTGAGGTCGGATGCTACGAAATCGAACTGGCGGTGACCGGATTCGACTTTGTGAAAGGCTCGCTTGATCTGGGAGCTGGCTTTGTGGTGTCGGGCTGCGTCGCGTGCGTCCTGGTCTAAAAGTCTGACTTCAATTCGCATTTCCTCGATGAGTTTTTCTGTATGGAATGCGAAGTCGCCGACAAGTTTATGCAATTTTTCCTGAATGTCGAAAATGTCTGGTTCTCGGGGGTCTGTTTCGCTGGTTCGCAGGGTTGTAAATATTTGTGTCCATTTTTTAGCGAATGTGTCCAGGCGTCTCTGGTACAGGAGTGCCTGTTTGTCGAGTACTATTGCATGATTTCGGAACTGGGGGCTTGCTTCGCTGAGGGCTCTGGGGGTGAGCGTTCTGCGAAGATCGGCTGCGTAGGCGATGAGGTTATCGAGATGTGGGGATGTGTTCTGCCATACTGCCAGGAGCAGGTTTTTTGAGACGAATAGCTGGGTATTCAGTGCTTTCAGGTCCTGCTGGAGGTCTGTCCTGGTGTTGTAGGCGGACTGGCGGTCGTCTGGATCGATGACAACCTCCTGTTCGGGTTTTGTGGTTGAAGCGATTGTCAGGCGTCGTTTTGCGTCTTTTTCAGCGATTCTGAGGCGGTGTATTGTTTTGAAGGCGTCTGCGATGGTTGAGCGGAGTTTTTCTCGTGATGCCCGTGGGTCGGAATTCTGGTTGGCGAGTCCGTCGATTTTGTTTCGGATGTTGTTGGCCTGGGTTTCCAGGTCTTTCAGGACGCCTGCGAAGAGTTTTTCCGGGACATCGAATAGTTGCTTCGTTTCTGCGTTGTGTTGTGCCAGGCGGGACTGGAACCCCTCGGATATATTGTTGAGCATGGGGCGAACGGTTTCCGGGCTTGTGGTGCGGATACGGAGTTCGAGCTGGCCTGAGTCGGTTGGCATTGATACGCGCCAGTGGTCCGGTAATTGTCCGCTCATTTCCTGAAGCCAGAGGAAATCGAGTAGTTCGCGGCGGCAGAGGTCTGCGTCCCCGGTTGTCTGGAATTGTAGCCATGCATCGTAGTGGAAGCCGCGTGCTGCGAACGCAGCCAAAGCTATGCAGATTGAGACTGCGACTGGCCAGAGATAATGTCGTTTTCCGGGTGGTGGGTAGTGGATGGGTGTGCCCGTTGTCTGTGCGTGTAATTGTGTGGTGGGCTGCGTGGGTTGCGTGGTTTGCGGCAGGTTGTCGGGGAGTGTGTATTCGGCCTGGTTTGGTCTGCTGGATTCCGGGCGTGCCTGTGCATGCGATTTCCGGTTCGGTCGGGTCGAAGGTGTTGGTGGGTCGGGGCGAATCAAGGAAAGCTCTCTGGCGGGTTCGGGTATCGTCGGCTTGGTTATGATACGCAAGTGGGGGTCTGGATACAACGGCTGATGGGATCATTTGATGGAAGGATAATATCCTGTCGTATCTCCTGCTGGGTGAATTGGTGGTGATTATTCGTGTAGATTTGGTCTTTTTGGGTGATTTTGGCGTTTGACAGGATCGTCTTGACACATATACTTGCCGGACTCGCGGTCCCGACAGATTGTCGTGATTTGCGGCTAACTCGTGTTGCGGTCTACACTTGCGGACTTGCATGGTTCTTCGTCGTGGTGTTCGTCTCTGTTTCGAATTCGCGTCGTTTCTTGCTGTCGGGTTTTCAGTTGGCTGCGAGTACTCTGTGCCGCGAAGTGAGGTGTGCGGTTTTTTTGCCGTCGCTGCTGTGGCTCAGTTGGTAGAGCGCGTCCTTGGTAAGGACGAGGTCACGGGTTCGAATCCCGTCAGCAGCCTTCCAGGGCGTTTTTTGAGTTCCGGGTGCTGTGTGGTTCTGGCGTCGGTGTGGATTTGACGTTGGTGTGGATTTGACGTTGGTTTAGTTCTGGCGTTGGTCTATTTCTGTCGTCGGCCTGTTCTTGGCGTTGGTCTGGTTTTGACGGCAGTCTTGTTCTGGGTGCTGTATTGTTTCCCGGGTTGCTGTATTGTTGTGAGAATTGTTCTGGATGTGAATCGTCAGCGGTGACGCTTGGCGTGTTGTTTTTTTTTGTGACGAAATTTTGACATATAGGCACACTTTGATCCGGCGTAGCACGTGATGTCGTGTAAGCATCGCCACCAGCGGTCATAAGTTAAGAGTGGAGGACACAGCGAGCGATGGCCAAAGACGTATTTGAGAGGACTAAGCCGCACGTCAACGTTGGTACGATTGGACACGTTGATCACGGGAAGACGACGCTGACGGCTGCTATTGCAACAGTTCAGTCGGCCAAGGGTTTGTGTCAGGCGATCAGTTACGACGAGGTTGCCAAGGCGTCAGAGTCTCAGGGGCGTCGTGACGCTTCGAAGATCATGACGATTGCGACGTCGCACGTTGAGTATGAAACAGACAAGCGTCACTATGCCCACATCGACTGCCCGGGTCACGCGGATTATGTGAAGAACATGATCACGGGTGCTGCTCAGATGGACGGTGCAATTCTGGTGGTGTCTGCCTCGGATGGTCCGATGCCCCAGACGCGTGAGCACATTTTGCTTGCTCGCCAGGTGAACGTTCCTTATCTGGTCGTGTTTCTCAACAAGTGTGACTTGGTCGATGACCCGGAGCTTCTTGAGCTGGTTGAGATGGAAGTTCGCGAGTTGCTTAACAAGTACGATTTTCCTGGTGACGATGCTCCGGTTATTCACGGGCAGTCGCTTCGGGCGCTTGAGAATCCTACGGATCCTGAGTCGATCAAGTGTATCGAGGAGTTGCTTGATGCGATCGATGAGCATGTTCCCGAGCCAGAGCGTTTGATGGATCAGCCGTTCCTGATGTCCGTTGAGGACGTTTTCAGTATCAAGGGTCGCGGAACGGTTGGTACAGGTCGTGTTGAGCGTGGTGTCATCAAGGTTGGCGAGGAAGTTGAGATCGTTGGCTTGATGGATGAATCCCGCAAGACGACTGTGACGGGGGTTGAGATGTTCAACAAGCTCCTGGACGAAGGTATTTGTGGTGATAATGTTGGTTGCCTGCTGCGTGGTGTTGCCAAGGATGAATTGCAGCGTGGCCAGGTTCTGGCTGCTCCGGGAACGATTACGCCGCATACGAAGTTTGAGGCTGAGGTTTACGTTTTGACGAAGGAGGAGGGTGGTCGTCATACCCCGTTCTTCAATGGATACCGTCCGCAGTTTTACTTCCGTACGACGGATGTGACCGGTTCACTGGATCTTCAGGGCGGTGCTGAGATGTGCATGCCTGGTGATAATATTACAATTACGGTCACTCTTGGAAAGTCGATTGCGATGGAGCAGGGTCTTCGGTTTGCTGTCCGTGAGGGTGGCAGAACGGTTGGTTCTGGTGTGGTTGCGAAGGTGATTGAGTAAAGGAATAATGTTCCGCTCACCGTTCCGTTACTGGTTCGGTGGGTGGCATTTGGTATAGCGATGGCAAAAGCAGCAAAGCGTGAATATGTTTGGCTACAGTGTAAGGAGACGGGCGATCTGAATTATCGGACGTCAGTTAATGTGCAGGGTGGCGTACCGAAGATGGAGCTGAAAAAGTACAGCAAGCGGTTGCGCAAGCATACGATTCACAAGATCAAGCGAAAGTAGGTTTGGTGGTCCTCATCTTTGCAGTGTGGTTCGGTTATGTGTTGATGTTATCGCCGGATCTTGTTGAGGGCTTGTTTGGCTGATGGGTGCAGTTGCTTGAGGCGGCTGCGTTCTGTCCGTGCTGATGCTGGTGGCTGGCGTGTCGCTTGTTTTGGTTCGCGTGCGTTCTGCCTCGTTGTTGGCTTGTGTGGGTCTTGGCTAGCTGGTTTTGGCAGGTGCTGGTTCAGCGTGTTGCGGTAACCGGAAGGAGCGTAGCTCAATTGGCAGAGCACCGGTTTCCAAAACCGGCGGTTGGGGGTTCAATTCCCTCCGCTCCTGGTTCGATCGCATAGAGGTTTTGTTCGCTGCTAGTTTAGTCTGGTGGCGGCCTGTCCTGTTGTGGTTTGTCTTGTGTGGAATTTGACTGGGGATCGTGTGTTTTCCCGTATGGTTGAGTCGTCTCAGATGTGTCACATGTGTCGCTTTGATCTGGTCTTATAAGGTGTGAGATGACGGATTCGTCGGATTCTAAAACTTCGGGAAATAAACGGTCGCCCGGTGGTGGGACGGCTGTCGCGCCCGGGCCGAAGCATAGTGGTTCCAGTCGCAAAGGAGCGTCATCGATGTCGGATAGTGGTACATCGGATAGTGGTTCATCGTCTGCTGGTGCTTCCGGGCGTGATACGTCACCGTTCTTCGAGATATACAAGCCTGCTCAGGGTTACTATACACGGATGGGTTCTGCGCTCGGTGGCGGGATTCTGGTCTTGGGTGGTGGTCACTTTGTCTGGGAGAGCCTCGGCGTATTTGATGACCCGAATGTTCCGTGGACGATGTGGTTGCGGATGGGTGTTCCAGCGATGCTTGTCGTCGGGATGGGGTTGCTGTTGTACTGGTTTGTTGGCAAGAACCGCAACACCAGCGAGTTTTTGATCGCCACCGAAGGCGAGATGAAGAAAGTGAGCTGGTCTACCCGGAATGAGCTGGTCGGATCGACGAAGGTCGTGATCGCGGCGACGATTTTTCTGGGGTTCATGCTGTTTCTGGTTGATTTTATCTTCATCCAGTTTTTCCAGGCGATCAATGTGCTCCGGAGCGGTGGATCATGAGTGAGGGCACTCAGGATGAGAGAGCTGTTGGATCTGACGCGCGGGACATTGCTGAGGATTCGTCTGCGGATGGTTCTGTGAAGATGGCGGCTGACGCTGTGTCGACTGATTCTGTGTCGACTGATTCTGTGCCGACTGATTCTGTGCCTGCTGATTCTGGGGTGGCTGACTCTGCGGAAGATGATGTGGTGGCGGCGGATTCCGTTGACTCGCAGGTCAAGGCTGCTGCCTCCGAGGCTGTTGCCTCCGAGGCTGTGGAAGATGAAATTTGTCGTGCCGGGATGCAATGGTATGTGCTCCGCGTCGCATCCAACCGTGAAGATCGAGTTCGGGATGGTCTGGAGCGTAAGATCACTATTGAAGGTCTTGACACGAAGGTCGGACGGATTCTTGTGCCGACGCTGAAAGAGAAGAAGTTTAAGGCTGGTCATGTGAAGTTGTCTGAGCGGAAGTTGTATCCTGGGTATGTTTTCGTTGAGATGGCTACTGAGGATGACGGGTCGATTCCGGATGATGTCTGGTTTACGATCAAGGAGTCGTCTGGCGTTGGAGATTTCATCGCGTCGGCGGGTAAGCCGATTCCAATGCCGGAGCATGATGTTGTGCAGATGCTGGCTGCTTGTGAGCAGTCTGAAGAGCCGCTCGGATTGAGTGGGCTGGATCTTTCCAAGGGTCAGCAGGTGAAGATCACGGAAGGTAGCTTTGAGAATTTTGAGGGCGATGTTGAGAAGGTCGACGAGCGTCGTGGTATGGTGACTGTGATGCTTGAGGTGTTTGGCCGTGCAACGCCGGTTGAGGTGGAGTATTGGCAGTTGGAGAAGCTCTAATCGCCCTATAGAACAGGTTTTCGTGTATATCAGAAGGTGGTAGATTGTGGCAAAGAAGAAAGAAATAACCACGGTATTGAAGCTGCAGGCGCCTGGTGGCCAGGCGACGCCTTCGCCACCGATTGGGCCGGCGCTGGGACAGCATGGTGTGAACATTGGTCAGTTTGTGCAGCAGTTTAACGCTGCAACCAGCTCCCTGAACGGCATGATGGTGACGGTTGTCATCACGATTTATGCTGACCGGTCCTTTACATATGAGGTGAAAAGCCCTCCGGCTGCTGTTCTTTTGAAAGACGCGGCGGGTATCGCTAAGGGAAGTGGTGTGCCGCACAAGGAAAAAGTTGGTTCAGTGACGATGCAGCAGGTGCGTGACATTGCCGAGCGGAAGCTTGAGGACTTGAATTCCGGGTCTATCGAGGCTGCTGAGCGGATGATTATGGGTAGTGCTCGTTCCATGGGTATTACGGTATTGCAAGGCTAGAATATTGTCTGTCAGGGTAGAGTACTGGCTGTCTGGGTAGAATGTGGGCTGTCTGGGTAGAATGTGGGGCGGTTTCGATCGTGTAGCAGGCCTGCCAGTGTGGCTTGGTGTTGTGTACGGGTAGACTGAAGTTGTACGGTTAGTTTGGCGGTGAACTGGCAGCTTGATGGTGTACTGTTAGTTTGATGGTGTATGCGGTGACGGTGCTGGTCTCATTGCGGTATTTATCATTGGTTTTGATGCAGGTCGTCGTTGGATGAAAATGTTGGACGTTGGAAGGAATATTGGACGTCGGAAGGGTCTTGAGGAGTCGCCATGATTTACAAGAGTGTACGTTATCGAAAGCAGCTTGAGGCTGGCGGCGACAAGTTGAAAGATGTGTTGTCGATTGAGGATGGTATTGAGGCTGTCAAACAGCTTGCCAGTGTGACCAGCGATCGCACTTATAAGAATGGTCGTAAGCGCAAGAATTATGATCAGGCTGTTGAGATTGTGATGTGGCTTGGAATTGATCCCAAGCAGGCAGATCAGATGGTTCGGGGTGCTTTGTCATTGCCGAAGGGTACTGGCAAGACGCAGCGCGTGATCGCCTTTTGCGATGAATCGATGGAGGATGCAGTCAAGGCTGCTGGTGCTATTGAGGCTGGTGGTGACGAGTTGGTGAAGAAAATCAAAGACGGCTGGATGGATTTCGACGTGGCTGTCTCTCACCCATCGATGATGGGCAAGGTTGGCAAGCTGGGTAAGGTTCTCGGACCTCAAGGTAAGATGCCCTCGCCTAAGGCTGGTACTGTGACTCAGGATGTTGAGACTGCGGTTCGCGAATTTTCAGCTGGTAAGCTTGAATATCGGAACGATGCTGGTGGTAATATTCACCTTGCGGTTGGCAGGATGAGTTTTCAGTCGGCAGACTTGAAAGAGAATATTGAGGCCGCCATTGATCAGATGATGAAGGTCAGGCCGGCGTCGGCTAAGGGTACCTACTTGAAGAAGGTATGTTTGTCCGGCACGAATACGCCTTCGGTACGATTGGCGGTTAGTTCTTAAGTTGTACCGACCTTTTCGGTACGGCGTACCGGTTGTGCGTGTCACTGCGTAGTATGCTTCCTTTGGTGGGAGGCTGGTATTTGTCGTATTTTATTGGTTAACAATTGCTTCACTGACAGATTATTCGTCCAGTCTGAACTATTGGGCTTAGATGTAGTTGGTGGGCATGTATAGTACCGACGGATTATAGGATACAGGTATGAGCAAGGGGCTGAAGGATCTTGTGACTAAGACGCTGCACTCTCGGTATGAGGGCGTGGAGCAGGCTTGCGTGGTGGATGTCACTGGTTTGGATGTGGCTGCCGCTGAGCATGTGCGTAAAACTTTGCGCGGTAAGAACATGCGTCTCATGGTGGTTAAGAACAGCATGGCTCGCCGTGCTTTTGGCGATGGTCCACTTGCCGTACTTGCTGGCGGTATGCGTGGGCCTTGTGCTCTGGTGACCGGTGGTGATTCGGTGATCGATGTTGCTCGCGAGATGAAGTCTCTTGCGAAGGAATTTCCGAGGCTTATTCTCAAAGACGGCCTGCTGCCGGGTGAGACAGAACTGACACCTGTTGGCGAACTGGCTGGGATGAAGGGTAAGCTCGAGTTGCTTGGTGATGTTGCCATGTTGCTTGCTTCGCCTGGACGTTCTCTGGCTGGCTGTCTGAGTTCACCGCAATCCAAGATCGCCGGATGCCTGAAAGCTATGGCTGACAAAGAGTAGACTTCGGTCTTCGTCTTGCTGGTCAGGTTTTCGCAATTGTTGCCGTCGGTGGATACAGTGACTGGCGAGAGAATGTATATCGGAAGGGCGTTTTTTAGATTCGTCCTGTAGTGTTGGGTGGCGAGCGGAGCGTTCGTTGTTCTGTTTCGTCTACACTGTTTTTTGATTTCTTTTTTTCCCGCGTCGGGAGCTGGCAGGTCCGCGTCATGCGGATGAAACGGCGTCGCGTTGGCGTCACCTTTCAGTTCGGCGGAAATGACTATGGAGTGATGTAGCAATGGCAGAAGCACCCGCTAAGGAATTCAGTGGTGAGATTACAGAGTTGGCAGACAAGTTGGTCGCTCTGTCGATAAAGGACGCGCAGAATCTGGTGGATTGTCTTAAGGATGTCCATGGGATTGAGCCGGCGGGTGGTGGCGTTGTGATGGCTGGCCCTGTCGGTGCTGCTGCTGAGGAAGCTGAGGAGCAGTCGTCGTTTGACGTTGTTCTGGCTGCCATTGGCGATAAGAAGATTCAAGTGATTAAGGCGGTTCGTGCAGCGACGGGTCTTGGTTTGAAAGAAGCGAAGGAACTTGTTGATAACGCTCCCAAGACCGTCAAAGAGGGATTGTCGAAGGAAGATGCCGACAAGCTGAAGGCTGATCTTGAAGAGGCGGGTGCGGCTGTTGAAGTTAAGTAGGGCCTGCGTTTATTCAGGTTGTATGCCGCATAGGAGTATGGCGGTAGCGACCTTCCGGACTGGTCTTACACGACATTTGGTCTTCATCAACTGGTAGCCCGATTTCAGCGGTGCTGTAAACAGTACCGCTGATGTTGGGTTGGTGGAGGGTTTCGTTGTCTGGGGTGCTGTTCTTTTGCAACCGAGATGATTCATGTCGTATCGCTGGAGATGTACGCAAGATCTATGCCGGGTGCCGTGGTCGTCTGTACGGGGCCGTAGATGTGTGCCGGGTGCTGTATTTTGGGTCCGGGTGATGTGCGTTGGGTCCGGGTGACGTGTGCCGGGTATCGTACTCGCCTGATAATTGTAGTGTTTGTATGTAGTTGTGTTACAGTTGCGGGCGATAGTACTTAGAATTGTTCTTTGTGTTTGACTGCTGTAGTGCGGGAACGGTTGAATTGACATGTGCAGTGGTGGTGCAGTTCCAGTCCTCCTGGAATTGCGAAGCCGTTGTTTGGTGTCCGGCATTTGAGAGATGCCGTTGGGACATTCAATCGAACAGATTGTACTATTGAGCGGTGTCGTAGGTTCCCTGATCAATAAGGCGTGAGTGTGGGTGTTGTGTACCCGTGGTGCGTTTGTTGAAACGTATTATCGGATGGGCAGCGATTTTTCTTCGCAGTGTTTTTCTGCGTGTTTTTTGCGTGGTGGGCTGCGACATTAGGAAAGATTTTCGATGACGACAACGCGAACTGTTCGTAGTTTTTCGAAACTTGGCGATGCGATCCCGATCCCGAATCTGATCGACATTCAGACGGCTTCTTATGCGCGGTTTTTGCAGGCAGACGTTCCTACGCTGGAACGTGCTCACGAGGGTCTGGAGGGTTTGCTGCGCGAGGCATTTCCGATCGAGAGTTACGATGGGACGATGTCCTTGCATTTTGTGAACTATGAACTTGGCAGTGCCAGGTACACGCCCGATGAATGTCGTCAGTTGCGTCTGACCTATGGCGTACCTCTTCGTGTTCGTTTGCGTTTGATTCGCAAGGATATAGAAGAGATCCAGGAGGATCTGATCTATATTGGCGAGCTGCCAAGAATGATTGGTGGAGGTGAATTTATTATCAACGGTGCTGAGCGTGTGATTGTGTCGCAACTTCACCGATCGCCGGGTGTTGATTTTGTCAAGGATCAGGCTGAGGGGGATCGGCCGCTCCATGCCTGCCGGATCATCCCAGAGCGTGGCAGTTGGATTGAGGTCAACGTATCGAAGCGAGATCAGTTGACGGTCCGTATTGACCAGTCCAGTAAGATTGCGGCGACGACCTTTATTCGAGCGATGGATGAGCGGTACGGATCAGATGAAGCCATTGTTCGCGAATTCCACAAGACGAAGGTTGTTAAGACATCTTCATTGAAGCCTGAGATGTACAGTGTGTCGACGATTGTCGATGAGGAAACGGAAGATGAGATTGTCAAGGCTGGCTGCCAGCTTGGCGATGCAGTGACGCGTATTCAGGATTCAGAGCTTAAAGAGATTGAAGTTATCACGAATGTCTCCGATCCGTTGATGCTTAATACATTGGCTGAGGACGGCACTCGCTCGCATGAAGAAGCACTCATCAAGATTTATACGCGACTGCGACCTGGAAATCCGCCTCAACTGGATAAGGCGCGGAAGTTGTTTCAGGAGAAGTTTTTTGACGAAAATCGATATCGGCTTGGAAAAGTGGGTCGATTCCGCCTGAATCGTAAGCTTGATCTTGGTGTAGACGATTCACATATGACGTTGCGTGTTGAGGATGTTGTTGCCTGTGTGCGGTATGTTCTGTTGCTTCGGACGGGTGAGTCACGTTTCGAAGTGGACGATATCGACCATCTCGGAAATCGGCGTTTGCGGACGATTGATGAGTTGGCGGCTGATGAGATACGCAAGGGTTTTCTGAAGCTTCGGCGCACAGTTCAGGAGCGGATGAGTCTTAAGGATCCTGAAAATCTTGGGCGTATCGCGGAATTAATCAATACGAAGAGTGTCAGTTCGAGCATCGAGTTTTTCTTCGGGCGTAGCGAATTATCTCAGGTTGTTGACCAGACGAACCCGCTGTCTCAGCTTGCTCACGAGCGTCGATTGTCTGCGCTGGGACCTGGCGGGTTGAATCGTAAGCGGGCAGGGTTTGAAGTCCGTGATGTCCATATCAGCCACTATGGTCGCATCTGTCCCATCGAGACGCCGGAAGGCACGAACATCGGGTTGATCGCGTCTTTAAGTATTTACAGTGCGGTGGATGACTACGGGTTCCTGGTTACGCCTTATCGCAAGGTTGACAAGACTGGCAAGGTTGCCAAGGAGGTTGGATTTCTCCGAGCCGACGAGGAGATGCGTCATATTCTTGCACCTCCGGAGGCGATTGATCCGGAATCGGGAAAAATTCATTCAGGGAATCTGATTGTTCGGGCCCATGGTGATCTGAGTCAGGCGGATTCTAAGGAAGTTAGCTATGTCGACATGTCCCCGAAGCAGACGGTGGGTGTGTCGGCTGCCCTGATTCCGTTTCTGGAGCACGACGACGCGAACCGGGCGTTGATGGGTTCTAACATGCAGCGACAGGCGGTTCCGTTGATCAAGGTGGACCCGCCGATGGTTGGGACTGGTGTGGAGCGTGCCGTCGCTGAGAACAGCGGAATGGTGGTTCGTGCGCGTCGCACTGGCAAAGTCACTTATGTGGACGCGTTGCGTATCGTAATCAACGATACAGACGAATACGTTCTTCGGAAATTCCATGGTCTGAATGAAAAGACATGTCTGAATCAGCGGCCGATCGTGCGTCCTGGTGAGCGCGTGAAGGAAGGACAAATCATTGCTGATGGTCCGGCCACGCTGAATGGTGAGCTTGCGTTGGGTAAGAATGTACTCGTCGCATTCCTCACGTTCGATGGTTACAACTTTGAGGATGCCATTTTAATCAGCGAGCGGCTGGTGAAGGACGATGTTTTTACGAGTATTCATATTGATGAATATGATGTGGAAATTCGTGAGACCAAGCTTGGCCGTGAGGAATTTACCAACGATATTCCAAATGTCAGCGAAAAAGCACTCAGCAATCTGGATGAGAACGGTGTGGTACGTATCGGCACTTGTGTTTCGTCGGGGGATATTCTTGTTGGCAAGGTAAGTCCCAAGTCCAAGAGCGAGTTAAGCCCCGAAGAAAAGCTGCTGCACGCTATTTTCGGTCGTGCTGGCGAAGATGTGAAAAATGACTCCCTTGAACTGCCGGCAGGTGAGGAAGGCGTTGTCATTGAGACGAGTCGGTTCAGCCGCCGCGTGAATATGACCGACGAGCAGAAGAAGAGTTTGAAAGAGGAGATGCAGGGGTACGAGTCGCAGATGAACCATCAGATAGTCGCGACTTTCAAGCAGCTTTGCGACGAATTGCTTGAGCTTACCGGCAATGAGATGGTGGACCCTGGTACGCGTCAGCTTGTTGGTCGCAGCGACCTGGTAGAAGTGATCCTCGAGCAGATTGAAGCGTTTGGGGCGCAGATTGAATCGCGTGATCTGAAGTGGGTTAAGCCTGCCAGCTTCCGGGAACAGGGGCTTGACATTGCAGATCGCTTCTGGTCTCGACTGAAGCAACTCATGGATGAGCGGGATCGCAAGCTTGGTCAGATGAAGCGTGGCGACGAATTGCCGTCCGGTGTTCTTGAGATGGTGAAAATTTATATCGCTACCAAGCGGCAGCTTTCCGTTGGCGACAAGATGGCTGGTCGGCATGGAAACAAGGGTGTTATTGCCAAGATCATGCCAGTCGAAGATATGCCGTTCCTCGATGATGGCACGCCGGTGGACATACTTCTGAATCCTCTTGGTGTTCCGTCTCGTATGAACGTTGGCCAAATCCTGGAAACGCACCTTGGGTGGGCTGCGAATATTCTTGGATTTCAGGCGATCACGCCGGTTTTCGATGGGGCGAAGGAAGAGGAAATCCACGCAGCAGTTGAAGAGGCCAATGCCTTTGTCCGTGAGCAGCGGAAGGATATCGGGAATCTCGGCGGTTCGGTCAAAGGCGATCGCCGGGTGTTTTCCGAAATGCCCTACGGTGGGAAGATCACGCTGTATGACGGGCGTACGGGCGATGCGCTGGATCAGACGGTGACCGTTGGGTACATCTACATGCTTAAACTGCATCATCTTGTGGATGACAAGATCCACGCCCGCGCAACTGGTCCCTACAGCCTGATCACGCAGCAGCCACTTGGCGGAAAAGCCCGAACTGGTGGGCAGCGTTTTGGCGAGATGGAGGTATGGGGTCTGGAGGCATATGGTGCTGCTTACATTCTGCAGGAGCTGCTGACTGTCAAGAGTGATGATGTAGAGGGCAGGACGAAGCTCTATGAGTCGATGGTCAAGGGAACGAATACGCTCGAAGCAGGTACGCCAGTTTCATTCGATGTGCTATGCAACGAGATTCGCGGTCTTGGTTTGAATATTCAGCTGGAGAAGCGGCGGGTGATTTGAGTCGAGGCATGCAGGTTTGTCGGCATGCAGGTCTGGCGGCATGCAGGTTTGAAAGCAGGACTGCGGTGGAATCTGGAATGGAGGTTAAGTGACATGAGCGACATTTCTTTGAGCGAGGTTCCTTTGAGCGACGTTGCCAAGAACGGCGTTGTGTTTGAAACGGTCGATCGTCTTGATGTTACTGAGCTGGCGGAGTTTTACGGTCGCCAGGGACATCACGCGACGTCCTCATCGGACAGGCTTGTGCGGATGCAGGAGAACAGCTTCTGTATCGTCGGTGCCTGGCAGAATGGCAGATTGATTGGGATTGCCCGTGGTGTGACCGATGGAGTGAATGGGCAGCTCGCAGAATGTAAGCTTGATCTGGATTTCCAGGGGCCTGCGGCAGTGACGAGGAAGGAAGGGCGGATTGAGCATGATCGCGCGGGCATTGCTCGCGAGATGGCGATCCGTGTTGTCGATGCGCTTCGTGAGTATGGTGTCGAACACATTGACGTGTTGGCGTACGGAACCGAGCAGGATTTCTGCGAAGAGCTTGGTTTCAAGAAGGTCGGGGGCATGGTGGCGTTGCGTATGAAAGTTGAGGCTGCTGTTCCCGTTTCATAGCAAGGTAGTGCAGACGTGATAGTGCAAGTGTTGTATTGGGTCAGCGAAGTTCGGTTCGAAGCGATGTATTAGACGAAAGGGTATAAGCCAACATGATCGGCAATATCTACGATCGGATCAACGATTACGGTAACGTCAAGATTTCGCTGGCGTCTCCGAACGACATACGAGCCTGGTCGTTTGGTGAGGTGAAGAAGCCGGAAACGATCAACTACCGCACCTATCGTGCGGAGAAAGATGGTCTTTTCTGCGAGCGAATCTTCGGACCCGAACGCGACTGGGAGTGTGCGTGCGGTAAGTTCAAAGGCACGAAGCACAAGGGCATCATCTGCGATCGTTGTGGTGTGAAGGTGACGCATTCACGTGTTCGTCGCAAGCGTATGGGGCATATCAATCTCGCTGCCCCCGTGGTGCATATCTGGTTCTTCAAGTCGATGCCATCGCGCCTTGGTGCATTGCTGGGGATGAAGACGAGCGATCTGGAAAAAGTTGTCTACTTCCAGGATTATCTTGTCACGGATCCTGGTGATACGCCTTTGAAGAGATGCCAGCTTCTCACCGAAGAGGAGTATCGCGCTGCACAGGAAAAATATGGCGCCACATTTACTGCCATGATGGGTGCTGAAGCAGTCAAGCAACTATTGCTCGACATCGACCTGCACGAACAGTCCGATTTGCTCCGAGATGCCCTCACCAAAACGAACAGTCAGCAGAAAATCAAGGATTTAAGCAAGCGTCTCAAGATTGTCGAGGCGCTTCGGAATTCCGAAAACGAGCCGTCATGGATGGTTCAAGACGTGATTCCGGTCATTCCGCCAGATCTGCGTCCACTGGTCTTGCTGGACAGCGGCAACTTTGCGACAAGCGACCTCAACGATCTTTACCGCCGTATCATCAACCGAAACAACCGTCTCAAGAAGCTGGTCGATCTCAACGCACCCGAAGTGATCATCCAGAATGAGAAGCGCATGCTCCAGCAGGCCGTCGATGCGCTATTCGACAATGGCCGGTGCAGGCGTCCGGTCCTGGGGTCCAGCAATCGACCACTGAAATCTCTCACCGACATGATCAAGGGCAAGCAGGGGCGTTTCCGTGAGAACCTTCTGGGCAAGCGTGTGGATTATTCGGCCCGTTCGGTCATCGTGGTGGGTCCGGAGTTGAAACTCAACCAGTGTGGTCTACCCAAGCCGATTGCGCTTGAGTTGTATCAGCCGTTCATCATTCGCAGACTTAAGGAACGTGGTCTGGCTGACACGATTAAGAGTGCGAAAAAGATGCTCGAACGGCGGGATCAGGAGATCTGGGACATTCTCGAGCAGGTGATCCACCAGCATCCGGTTTTGCTCAACCGTGCACCGACGTTGCACCGCATGAGTATTCAAGGTTTTCAGCCGGTGCTGGTCGAAGGCCACGCCATTAAGATTCACCCACTGGTGTGCCGGGGTTTCAATGCCGACTTCGATGGTGATCAGATGGCGGTGCATCTCCCTCTGTCGATCGAAGCTCAGGCAGAAGCCCATGTGCTGCTGATGTCGACCAACAATATTTTCGGTCCAGCCAACGGCAATCCGATCATGTCGCCGTCGCAGGACATCGTTTTGGGCATATTCTATCTCACGACCGATCACGTCAGCCGCAAGGTAGACGTGAAGGATATGATGCGATTTGCGAACCCGTTCGAGGCGATGTATGCCCATGCGATGGGGCGGATCGGTATTCACGAGTACATCCGCGTTCGTATTTCCCATAAGCGTGTCAGCGACGACTTCAATGCACCATCGGTTGCACTGAAGCCGGGTGAATCTGTCACCACGACGGTTGGGCGGTTGATTTTTAATGATATTCTCCCCTGGGGTTTAAGTTATTACAATTGTACCCTGTCCCAGAAGGGGTCAGGATGCGTTATCGCCGACTGCCACGGTATCCTGGGTCGCGACAAGACGATCGATCTGCTGGACGACATTAAGTCGATTGGTTTCAAGTGGAGTACGCTGGCGGGCTTGTCGTTTGGATTGACAGACATGCGTGTGCCCGCTGCCAAAATTCCCATCATCGACGCAGCTCAGCAGCGTGCAGATCGAATTGAGAGAGATTTCCATCATGGTGCATTGACGCCGATGGAGCGATACAACCAGCTGATCGATGTGTGGATACACGCTCGGGAGCTGGTCACCGAAGAAATGATGAAGGAGCTTCGCGCGGACCATCGTTTCGCGGATGGTCATTACGCCATGCCGGGTGACAAAGATGCAACACCCTATTTGAACCCGATTTTCCTGATGTCCGAATCCGGTGCACGTGGTAGTGTGGATCAGATTCGTCAGCTCAGCGGCATGCGTGCTCTGATGGCGAAACCATCCGGAGAGATTATTGAAACACCGATTATCGCCAACTTCCGCGAAGGGTTGTCGGTCCTGCAGTATTTCAGTTCAACACACGGTGCGCGAAAAGGATTGGCTGACACGGCGCTCAAGACTGCAGATTCGGGGTATCTGACGCGTAAGCTGGCAGATGTCGCACAGAACGTAATCATTAACATCAACGATTGCGGGACGATCAAAGGTGTCACCAAGGGTGCGACCTACAAGGGCGAAGAAGTGGATATCGCTCTTAGCAAGAGCATCATTGGTCGCACGGCACGCGATACCATTCGCAATCCAATTACTGACGAGATCATTATCAAGGAAAACCACGTCATCAATCACGAGTCTGCTCGCAAGATTGAGGAGTTGGGGCTTGATAAAATCCGCGTCCGCAGCTCTCTGACATGTGAGAGTCCGCTGGGGTTATGTGCAACTTGCTACGGCTGGGATATGTCTACAAGTCAGCTTGTGGAGGAAGGGTTGGCTGTTGGAATTGTGGGTGCCCAGTCGATCGGCGAACCTGGAACCCAGCTCACCATGAGAACGTTTCACACGGGAGGTGTTGCCTCCCATGCCGTGGCGGACAATGAAATCCGGACCGGGCAGGGCGGAACCGTGGTGTACCTTGAGCCGGCAGGTTTCGCCGAAGTGCCAGCCATCGACGATCGCCCCGCTCGTGTTGTCAGCCTCAAGCGTAACCTTGAAATTGCGATCCAGGATGCCAAAGGACGTGAGATCGAGCGTTACAAGGTTCCGTATGGTTCTGAAGTGATGGTGAAGAACAACGGTAAAATCAAAGCAGGTGAGCCCCTTGTCATGTGGGATGCTCACCTCACACCCATCCTTGGTGAAGTGGGTGGTTTCGTCCGATTCCAGGATATCGCCGAGGGCGAGACAGTACGTCTTGAGCAAGAGCGTGCTGGTTCGAAGTTCATCGTCGTTGAGCACAAAGGCGAGAAGCATCCACAGATTGTGATCGAGGATAAGGATGGGCATGTTCTGGACTACCATTACCTTCCTGCCAAAGCTCGTATTGAGGTTGAGGAAGGGGAAGAGGTTTATCCTGGTATGTTGCTGGCACGTCAGCCACGGGGTATGAGCGGTACGCAGGATATCACTGGTGGTCTTCCTCGGGTGACGGAAATCTTTGAAGCTCGCAAGCCACGTGAACCATCCGTCATGGCTGAAATTTCCGGCGTTGTCGAAATTCGTCCGGACAAGCGACGTGGTAAGATGACCATTATCATCAAGAGCGATAGTGGCGTGGAGAAAGAGCATCACGTCCCGCAGGACAAGCAACTTCTTGTTCACGCTGGAGATCGTCTCGAGGCTGGCGATCCATTGATCGAAGGCCCCATGGTGCCCCACGATATTCTACGTATCAAGGGTGAGGAAGCACTGCAGCAGTACCTCATCAATGGAGTTCAGTCGGTCTACCGTTCGCAGAATGTGACGATTAACGACAAGCACATAGAAGTGATTATTTCGCAAATGCTGCGGAAAGCGAAGGTAGAGAACGCAGGCGATTCCAGCTTCCTGCCGGGTGAAGTCATTGATAAATTCAAATTCCGTGAAGAGAACGATCGTCTGAGCAAAAGTGTCCGTATTGCAGACGCTGGAGATGCAAAGGTTTCCGTTGGTGAAATAGTGCTGAAATCCAAACTTTCCGAGCTGAATGATGAAGCGGAAGCGCAGGGTGGCGAGCCGGCGCGCGGTAAAAAGCCTAAGCTTGCCAGCGCATCCACGGTCTTGCTGGGCATCACCAAGGCGAGCCTGCAAAGCGAGTCGTTTATCTCAGCGGCTTCTTTCCAGGAAACGACCAAGGTGCTCACAGAGGCTGCCTTGGCCAGCGCGAACGACTATCTGCGTGGTTTGAAAGAAAACGTCATTCTCGGTCATCTGATTCCGGCTGGAACAGCCTTCAAGCCTTATGTGAATATGGGTGTTCGACAGATCGGTGAACCGATCCCCGTCATTGAGGATGTCGCTGGTGAGGTGATGTCGCATGACGAAGCAGCTGCTCTGATGCTTGGAGGATCAGCTGCTGCCCCGGTTGTGGGAGGTTCCGGTCCTGGAAATGCCGCTTCTGCAGCCCAGTCGGGACTCGGTGCGTCAGGGGCTGGGACGGCCATGATCGACCCCATCGTGACGGAAACGGGACGTTTGAGTATTCCCCCTGAAATGATGCCAAACGCGGGGGCTGCCTTCAATCCGTCGGATTCTGAATCAGCGGGGCAGGAAAGCGAATCTTAGAGGTTGGCGCAACCCCGGTTAGGGGTGTATACTGCGCGGCTCGATATGCACTCAGGCGTTGTGTCCAATGTGTGGCGCGGGAATTTGAGTGCGTGAAAAACAAGCAGGATGGAGCGTCAGGAGTAAGGTATCGCCCATGCCAACAACGAATCAACTCGTCCGAAAAGGGCGTAAGAATGTACGGAAAAAATCAAAGGTCCGCGACCTCAACATTTGCCCGCAGAGGCGGGGCGTGTGTCTGATCGTCAAGACTCAGACGCCTAAGAAGCCGAATTCTGCGCTTCGAAAGGTTGCTCGTGTGCGGTTGACCAATGGCAAGGAAGTGACCGCATACATAGGCGGCATTGACCACAACCTCCAGGAGCACTCCATTGTGCTTGTTCGAGGCGGTCGCGTGCGGGATCTTCCTGGTGTTCGTTACCACATTGTTCGAGGCACACTCGACTGCTCCGGTGTCGAAGGTGATAAGGATGGTCGCGCTCGAAACCAGGGACGCAGCAAATACGGCGTGAAACGGAGGAAGTAGCTCATGCCACAAGATATTTCTGATACTGCTGGACGGACAGTCATTGGCACTGTTGTGTCGAATAGCATCGTTCATTCGCGTATTCGTGATGTTGTGGCTGTTTTGGGCTTCTGTCTGTTGATCACGCTTTCTGCCCAGGTGAGGATCCCGGTTCCAGGTACGCTCGTGCCTATGACATTGCAGTCGACAGCCGTGCTACTGACAGGATTTTGTCTCGCGCCGGCTTCAGCAGCCGCAGCAATGCTCATCTACCTGTTTCTGGGCGCAGCGGGCATTCCGGTTTTTGCTGCGGGTTCCGCTGGTTTTGCTGGCATTACCGGCGGTTATCTGATGGGTTTTCTGCCTGCATCTGCCGCGGTGTCTTTGCTTCGTCGTGGATCGCACGACTGGAAAAGACTTACAATATCCGGAATCGCTGGCACGGCGATTGTGTTCATGTGTGGACTCTCCTGGCAGGTTGTCTTTTCTGACTCCGTTGGGAGTGGTGGTGCAGTCTGGCAAATCGTTGCGATGGGGCTACTCCCGTTTCTACCAAAGGCAATCGTACAGCTCATGACAGCCGTGGCTATTGTAAGTGCTGTGAGAGTCGCTATCGCTCGAATTATGGCGAAGTCACGACAGTAGGCATCTTGAAGCAGGCATTTTAGAGCGAAGATGATGGGCGGACTCGGTACATAGGCAAGATAGGTTAACAGGCAAAGTTTGTTGCATTAGTGTAGGGAATATTGGATTATGGCGTATAAGAGATTTACCAGATCAGTTGAGCAGCTCAAGCCCGATGCGAGGTACAACAGCATCCTCATCAGCAAATTCATCAACTGCCTGATGCTTGACGGAAAGAAGAGCGTCGCCACACGCGTCGTATATGACGCGATGGATATCATTGAGAAGAAGATCAAGGACACGCCTCCAGGCGAGGTGTTCGAGACCGCGCTCAATAACGTCAAGCCGAATATTGAGGTCCGTTCGAAGCGGGTAGGTGGATCGAACTATCAGGTGCCGATGCAGGTCAGCCGAAAGCGTCAGCAATCCCTTGCGATTCGCTGGATTCTCCAGTCTATACGCGGCAAGAGTGGTAAGCCTATGTCAAATTTTCTTGCGCAGGAGATGATGGATGCGTTTAAGAATGAGGGTGCTGCGATGACGATGCGCGAGAATGTCCATCGAATGGCTGATGCGAATAAGGCATTCGCTCACTTCGCTTGGTGATTTTACTGTCGAGCGTCGGTCAATAAGCGACGTCTGTGGTCGATTTTGAGAAGATTCTTGAACCGGCATTGCACTTCGTGTGTGGTGCCGGTCTTTTAATATCAGTGCTTCCATCATCCTCCCTCGATGCCTATAGTTGAGCTGTAGGCGGTTATGTAACAATCGCTGGGACGCATGTTGGACATGGTTTGAAACGGAGTGGACGACAGTCTACCGCAACATGGCAATTGATCTGAACTTATTTCGGAACATCGGTATCGCCGCACATATTGACGCAGGCAAGACGACCACGACCGAGAGAATCCTATATTACACCGGGCAAACCCACAAAATGGGTGAGGTTGACGATGGTACCACCACCACCGATTTCGATGGGCAGGAGCAGGAACGAGGCATTACCATCTATTCTGCTGCAGTGACCTGTCCGTGGAAGGGGTACACCATCAACCTCATCGACACGCCAGGCCACGTAGATTTCACGGCAGAGGTCGAGCGATCGCTTCGCGTATTAGACGGCGTAATCGCTGTGTTTGATGCGAAAGAGGGTGTTGAGGCCCAGAGTGAGACAGTTTGGCGGCAAGCGAACAAATATGACGTTCCAAGAATCTGTTTCATCAACAAAATGGATAAATTAGGTGCAGATTTTGAGGCTTCTGTAGCCTCCATCAGCGAACGTCTCCAGGGAAATCCCGCCCCGATTCAGATACCTATTGGTGCAGAAGATCGATTTGAAGGACTCATCGATCTCGTCACGATGCGAGCGGTCTATTTTGGCGATCAGGCTGACGGCTCTCGATTTGAAGAACGAGACATCCCCAGCGATATGCTTGAAGAGGCCAATAAATGGCGTCGCGAATTAGAAGAATGCGTGGCAGAAACCTGCGATAACTTGATGGAGAAGTACCTGGCAGACGAGCCCTTATCGACAGAGGAACTCGTCGCAGGGTTGCGCGATGCAACCATCAAAAATCGCCTGCGCCCGGTGCTATGTGGCTCGTCGCTCCGCTACAAAGGCGTGCAGCGACTTCTTGACGCGGTATGTGCGTTCCTGCCATCGCCGCTTGAGGCCCCCGAAGCAATCGCCAAGTCGCTCGACAAGAAAGACACAGAAATCAGAATTTCTCCCAATGCATCCGATCCATTGGCAGCATTGGTATTTAAAATTGTTTCAGAGAAACCCGTTGATTTATGTTTTGTACGTATCTATGCGGGAACGCTCAAGCCAGCCTCGCGCGTATTAAACACTGCGACAAACAGGAAAGAATCTGTCACGCGACTGTTCCGAATGTTTGCGAAAAAGCGTGACCAGTTAGACCAGGCCACCGCAGGCGATATTGTTGCAGTCATCGGTTTAAAAAACTCATTGACAGGGCATACTTTATGTGATCCAAGTCGGCGCGTATTGTTAGAGCAAATTGAGTTTCCGGAGTCAGTCATCAGTCGTTCGATCGAGCCAAAATCATCTCGCGATCGAGAAAAACTCATTACGTCGTTACGGGCACTCGAGCGCCAGGATCCAACATTTAAGGCTTCTATCAATGAAGAGACCGGGCAAATGCTCATCTCAGGTATGGGCGAACTCCACCTGGATATCCTTGTAGAACGTCTACGGACAGACATGAATGTGGACGCCAATGTCGGCAAACCTCGCGTGTCCTTCAGAGAAACGATCACCAAGTCAGCCGAAGCAACAGGTCAGTTCGTGCGACAGATGGGCGGGCGAGATCATTACGCAATGGTGACACTGCGGCTGGATCCAGTCGATCCGAACAAGTCAGAAAATATAGATAGATCAGGCAGCAAGCGTGATTCCGGTATATCTGGTGATACAGATACTTCCGATCATTTAACGGAGTTTGTAGACGGAACTGGCGGTACACTGTCTCAGGACGAATACGTCAAGGCCATTGAGCAAGGAGTCGAAGATGGCGCCATCAGTGGTGTCGTTTATGGCGCGCGGGTTATTAACTGGAAAGCGACACTCATTGCAGCACAGGAGCATGAGGTGGACAGTTCTGCACTGGCATTTGAAAATGCGGCGCGAATGGCCTTTGAAAATGCCATGAGGCTTGCAGAACCCGTGCTGCTCGAGCCGATCATGTCCGTCGAAGTCGTAACCCCCGACGCATATTTCGGCGCTGTCAGCAGCGACCTGAACGCTCGTCACGCCGTCATCACAGGGACCGATGTCCGGGGTGGTGACCGCGTGGTACATGCACAGGTGTCCCTGAGAGAGATGTTTGGATACGTCACGGTACTCAGAAGCCTGACACAAGGGCGGGCAACCTCCTCAATGGAGATGTTTCGCTACGATCGTGCAGCATTGTCAAATTCTGTGTAGAGTCGTCTGTGAAGCCAGGTTGTCAAAGTGACACTTGAATCCATCGGGTCCACCGATTATATTCAAGAAACCTGACCTGCCTCTGCTTGACACGAGTCAAAAAAACAGTACTTTCACCGGACTCGGCGGTGCGAGAGAATTAGAGTTAAGAGGAAGCGGGACGAAAACTTTATGGCAACTGGCGAAAAAATACGAATCCGGATGGAATCTTACGACTCCGGTGCTCTTGACTCATCGGCCCGTGAGATTGTGGATCACGCCAAGCGAACGAGTGCACGGGTTCTCGGGCCCATCCCGCTACCGACCCGTATCGAGCGGTACACAGTTCTCCGTGGACCACATATTGACAAGAAGTCACGAGAGCAGTTTGAGATTCGCACGCACAAGCGCATCATTGATATCTTTGAGGCGAATGCACGAACGATTGAGTCGCTGAACAGGCTCGTCGTTCCGGCTGGTGTGTTCATCAAGATTAAGAAGAAAACCTGACTCGTTGGAATCTGGACTGCCATGTTGATGTCGGTGCGATGCTGATATCAGGTCTGTCATGGCTGAGATGGCCTCTGAAGGGGCCCACGCAGTAGGATGGATGCTTACTGGCATCAGTCAATCATCTGCGACTAACAGTAGATTTGAAGAGAATTTGTTCACTCGCTTGGCCGCGTACCAGCTTTCATAGTTGGCGCAGCCGTTAAAGAAGGCGTCTGATGATACAGGCATTGCTCGGAACGAAAATAGGGATGGCGCGGGTGCTCGACGATGTAGGCCGGGTCACAACGGTAACTGTTGTGCAGGCTGGCCCATGTACGGTGATGCAGGTGAAGACACCGGAGACGGACGGGTATTACGGCGTGCAGCTCGGTTACACTGATCAGAAGCCTCACCGTTCTACATTGCCCCTCATCGGGCATGCAGCCAAGGTGGGGAGCGGCCCTAAGCAGTTTGCCCGCGAGATTCGCCTTGAAGAGGCGGCAGATGTGCAGGGTGGCGATGTTATTACTGTCGAAGCTTTTGGGGATGATGTCTCCTACGTTGATGTGACAGGGACGTCCCGGGGGCGTGGATTCTCGGGTGTCATGCGGCGGCATGGTTTCGGTGGGCAGCAGGCTACGCATGGCGTAGAGCGGAAGCATCGCTCGCCTGGAAGCATCGGCGGGCATAGCAATATTGGGCTAGGCCGTAGTGTGAAAAAAGGCAAGAAAATGGCGGGGCAGTATGGCAACGTTCGGGTGACGACCAAAAATCTCAAACTCATTGGTATTGATCCTGAAAACAACCTGCTGCTGATAAAGGGAAGTATTCCTGGAGCAAATGGCAAGGTAGTGTTTGTCAGAAAAGCAAAAACCAAGGCGTAATAGCGATGCTGGATATACCGTTGTACGACAATCAGGGTAATGAGTCTGGTCAGGTTCAGGTCGATCCAGTGATACTGGGTGATCATGTTCGGCCGCGTCTACTCAAGCAGGCTGTTGTGACACACCTTTCTTGTGCGCGGCAGAATACGTCTGCAACGAAGAGTCGAGGTATGGTCTCAGGATCGACGCGGAAGCTCTATCGCCAGAAGGGGACCGGCAATGCCCGTGCTGGGCAGCGTCGAACGCATAAGCGTCGCGGCGGTGGTGTTGCTTTTGCGAAGGGTAAGCAGAATTATGACCTCGCGCTCAATAAAAAGATGCGGCGACTGGCCCGTAACAATGCGATACTCGCCAAGCTTCAATCTTGCGACGTTGCTGTGATTGAAGATCTGGATTTTGACCGTCCGGGTACGAAAAAATTTGCGGCGATCCTTGATAAGATGGGATTCGGCTGCGGTTGTGTTCTGGCGATGGCGGCCCCAAATCGGTCGCTTTATCTCTCGGGTCGCAACATGCGTAAGACAGAGGTAGAAGTTTTCAGTAACTTGAATGCCTACAGTATCTTACGGCGAAAGAAATTTCTGATGACGCGCTCGGCTTTTGTGGCGCTTACAACAGATCCTGTTATGCTCAATGCGGAATCGGCTGCGTGACGGCTATGCGGATGCTATGTATCTGCTTGAGTCAGGCGATGGTAGTGTAGTAAGGCGTTAGAAAGAGGTGTACTGAGGGATGGATATCTATCACATTGTGAAGCGGCCGCTCGTGACCGAAAAAGGGACACATCAGGCTGGGCAGCGTCTCGACAAGACTCGCACGATGCCTGCACGCGGTGGAGCCTACACATTTGAGGTACATCCCAAAGCCAGCAAGCCTCAAATACGCGAGGCTGTTGAGAAGATATACAATGTGAAGGTGCTTACCGTGCGGACAGCCAACCACACTGGTAAAACACGGCGTGTGCGCATGAGCAGGGGTAAGACCTCGGACTGGAAGAAGGCGGTTGTTGTTCTCGGTGCGGACAGTCATATAGATTTGTTCTAGGAATATAGGCTTGTTCTAGGCATGCAGATTGTTCAAGGCCTGTATAGGGCATGGTCGGGGCATAAACAGTTTCAGGTGGGCTTTGATAGTGAACGGTTGGCAACGGTAGCATATTCTGAGTCTGGAGATCGGGCGTTAAGTCGCCTGTAATAACGATGGGCGTACGACGAACAAAACCAACATCACCCGGCAGGCGGCATACAGTCTTCAACGATTTTGCCGAACTGACAGATAAGAAGCGTCGGCCGGTGAAATCACTAACCGAGCGTATAGTTCGCACGGGTGGCCGGAACCATCACGGAAAAATTACAGCGTGGCATCGGGGGGGCGGAGCACGGAAGCTGTATAGACGTATCGATTTCCGTCGTACCAAAGATGAGTGTTCAGCGTCTGTTCAGGCCGTCGAGTATGACCCGAATCGTTCTTGCAACATCGCGCTCCTGAAATATGATGACGGTGAGCTTCGCTATATTTTAGCGCCATTCGGCGTCAAGGTTGGTGAAGTCCTTGATAGCGGTGTTAAAGTAGAGCCAAAAGTAGGCAACTGCATGCCGCTTAAAAGCATCCCGGTCGGAATGGATGTCCATAATATTGAATTGAATCCTGGTCAGGGCGGCAAGTTGGTGCGCACTGCTGGTGCTTCCGCTCGCTTTCTTGCGAGGGAGGGCGATTGGGCGACGCTTGTCATGCCTTCTGGCGAGATGCGGCAGGTCCGTGTTGAGTGTCGCGCGACCATTGGCCAGATTGGAAACCTTGATCACCAGAACCGTTCTATTGGTAAGGCTGGCACCAAGCGGCATATGGGGCGTCGGCCACGAGTTCGCGGTACTGCCATGAATCCGGTCGCGCATCCTCTTGGAGGTGGTGAGGGGCGTAGTGGTGGTGGGCGTCATCCGTGCGATGCATGGGGCAGGCCAGCCAAGGGTGGACGGACACGAAATCCTCGCAAGAGATCCAACTCCAGGATACTCAGGCGTAGAAAGAGTAAACGATACGGTGAACTGCCGATTCCTAAGAAATAGGATGTCATGCAGGTGCTGGGCTGATTTGGAAGAGGTTGCGTAAGGGTCAATTGGCTTGCTTCAGTGCAAGCTTGAACAAACGATACTAACAGTAGGCTGGCAGGCGACATATGACGCGATCGCAAAAAAAAGGACCTTTCGTAGATGAGAAACTCTACAACAAGGTCGTGATGGCAAAGGACCGCAACGACAACTCGCCGATCAAGACCTGGTGTCGACGCTGCACGATCGTCCCTGAGTTTGTGGGGCGAAAATTCGAAATACACAATGGGAGAAGATTTATACCATTGTATGTCACAGAAGAGATGGTAGGTCATAAACTCGGCGAATTCAGTCCTACCAGAACGTACAAGGGGCACATATCCGGAAAACGGAAGTAGTACCCGGATTACGGATGTTAGCAGTCCCTGTTGGATTTGTAAATCTGTTGGTCTCTGCGAGTATCCGCTCGCAAGGCTTAAAATGCAGTATAACTATATAGCTTAGAGGCAAGGCCCGAAACCTATGGCCGATATGAATACAACGAATGGAGCATGGCTGGCCAAACGCCGCTTTGCACGTATGACGCCGCGGAAGGCAAGGCTTGTCATGGATCTCGTTCGCGGACTGAGCTGCCGTCAGGCGCTCGATGTTCTCGCGTTCAACCCGAGACTTCCTGCGGTCTCTATTCGGAATCTGCTAAAATCTGCAATGGCCAGCGCAAACGACGCCGAAGCCAACATGAATCGGCTATACATTGTTGAAGCACGCGTAGATGAAGGTCCAACAATGAACCGCTGGCGACCAAAGGACAGAGGGCGTGCCCATCCGATTTTGAAACGAACAAGCCATCTAATACTTCGCGTGGCTGAGAAGTGAAAATCCTTGTACCGGAGTTGGATCTGGTGCAGGGTAGAGAAGATATATTGAAGCGTTAGTACAACGTTGGTTTGTTAGATAAGTGTTGTGTTGCTGGACTGGCGAAGAGTTGCCATTGATTAGGGAGTATCCCGTGGGTCAGAAGATCAACCCGCATGGTTTTCGAGTTGGAATTACGGAGGACTGGTCATCGCGCTGGTTTGCGCCAAAGGCTGCCTACGGTGAGTTCCTCATTGAAGACATCAAGATTCGAAAATTCGTGCACAATCGCCTCAATCGTCAGCCGCCTTACGCAGCCTTGGCTGTGGCTGAAATTGAACGCACACCGAGCGAGGTCAAGGTTGTCCTGTACACAGCACGACCAGGCATTGTCATCGGGCCCAAGGGCGCGGAAGTGGACAAGCTCAAGGATGCGCTTGAGGATCTGATCGATCGACGGATTAGCATCAACATTGTAGAAATCAAAGCGCCTGACCTGAATGCACAGTTGATTTCCGAATCGATTGCAGAGCAGCTTAAAAAACGTGGCAGTTTCAGACGTGTGCTTAAGCAGCGATGTGATTCCGCCATGCAGGCTGGTGCTCAAGGAATCAAGATCAAGGTGAGCGGTCGACTCGGCGGCGCGGAAATGGCCAGAAAAGAGACTCAGATTCGCGGGTCAATACCGTTGCATACTCTTCAGGCGAATGTCCAGTATGGTTTTTCAGAATCCTTTACAAAAACAGGCACCATCGGCGTGAAGGTATGGCTGTACAGTGGGCGTTATGGCGAAGAGCCAAACGGACAGGATTACCTGACGACGAGACGTTTGAACGCAAAGAAAATGAAACGCGCCTAGGCGCTGCAAGATAGTCTTCGACTTGTTCTGAGGATATGGAGTTTTCACTATGGCCATGATGCCTAAACGCGTAAAGTACCGAAAGTTTCAGCGCGGAAAGATTCGTGACCGGGCCACAAGCGGTAACTCTGTGTCATACGGAGAGTTTGGACTGCAAGCCCTTACAAAAGGCTGGATAACAGCCCGACAGATTGAAGCTGGTCGTGTCGCAGCTACGCACTACCTGCATCGTGAAGGCAAAGTATTCATGCGGATATTCCCGCATAAGTCGATCTCAGCCAAGCCACTTGAGACGAGAATGGGTAAGGGCAAGGGCGAACCAGCACACTGGGTAGCCTGCGTGCGGTCCGGAACGATGCTATACGAAATTGGTGGTGTCGAAGAGGACGTAGCTCGCGGTGCCATGGTCAGAATTGCTGCGAAAATGCCATGCCGCTGTCGTTTTGTAGTTCGTCGTCATGGTTTGTAGAATGGTCGGTTTGTAGAATTGTCAGCTAAGGATTGGAAGGGTGCGGCAACGTGAAAATATCTGAATTCCGCGACATGGGCACAGAAGAGCTTCACGGTGAACTGGAAAGGCTTCGCAGGCACCTGTTTGATCTTCGTGCACAGGCGGTGACCGAGAAACTACAGAATCCAAACCTTCTGACAGTCGGCAAAAGAGATATTGCCCGCGTCTTGACTGTACTGACGGAACGTGGTGTTCAGGGAGTCGAGGAGCATCAACATCACCTGGAGGCAGTGGCCAGAGTTCAGTCGACTGCGGCAGCGGGCAGGAAGAAGGCATAGTTGATGATGATTGACGAGACAGAAAAGCAGGGAGCGACTTTGTGATGATGGCATCAACCAGTAACGCCGGTGAACTCAGCAATGAGGCCAGTCAGGCAGCACGTAAACTCAGACGCGTGCGACAGGGAGTCGTAGCCTCTGACAAGGGCAACAAGACCATCAAAGTCGTCTGTGAGTTTTCGGTAAAGCATCGCAAGTATGGCAAGTATATCAAGCGTCGAACTGTTCTCCACGCGCACGATGAGACCAACCAGGCTGAAACAGGTGATCGTGTTGAGATCATGGAGTGCAGGCCGATGTCGAAGACCAAAAATTGGCGCCTGGTCCGTGTGGTTGGGCGGAGATAGCATCGTTTTGGGTATAAACGGCTGATTGAAATAGCGATTTTTTTGTGCCAGGTGTCCGGGCATTAGGAAGTAGTTGCCATGATTCAAATGCAGGCGGTAGTAAGTGTTGCTGACAACACGGGTGCAAAAGAGGCGCAAGTGATCACCGTCTTGGGCGGTAGTACCTCAAGGCGCAGGAAGAAGACACTCAAAACTGCTGATATCGGTGATATTGTTGTCGTGAGTGTTAAAAAGGCCTTGCCCAACAGTGACTTCTCTGGAGGTTCGAGCAGAAAAGATCGCTCAACGCGACGCAAAGCCAAGGGAGTTGTCGTTAGGACAAATCGGGCAACGCGTCGCCCGGACGGTAGTTATGTACGGTTTGACACCAATGCAATTGTTTTGCTGGATGAGAACAACGAGCCAAGAGGTACACGTATTTTCGGTGCCGTTGCTCGTGAGCTGCGTGACTGCGGTTTTATGAAGATTATCTCTCTCGCCGAAGAAGTGGTGTAATAGTTACTGACGCAGGCATAGCTTCAAGTGTGTGTCAAATGCTGGAAATAAGCGAAAGGCCGTAACAAGTGGCTTGCAAGATCTTAAAAGGTGATATCGTCGAAATCATTTGCGGCGATCACAAGAATGCTCAGGGTAAGGTGCTCCGGGTTGACGCCGAGAGAGGTGTTGTGTTCGTTGAGGGCGTCAATATGGTTTATCGCCATGTCAGGCCTACGCGTCGCAATCCTCAAGGCGGGCGTATCCAGAAAGAAGCCCCAATCCATGTTTCAAACGTTTTGCCCTACGACTCGAAATCTGGACGCGGTGTTCGGGTCCATTTTGAGCTTGATAGCGTCGATGGAAAGATAATCCAGAAACGACGCGTCACAAGCGCGGGGACTGTATTAAATACATTGAAGCAGTCCAACAAGGACTGATAGTGAGATGGCAGCCGCTAGGCGGAGTAGCCTGAAGTAGCTTGGCCTGATAGACAGAGATCATACAGCTCGAAGCCGTGACAAAATCGAGCGGAGTAAGCATAATGGCTCGTTTGATGGAAATGTACAAGACGGAGATAATGCCAACCCTTTCCAAGGAGCTTGGCATTAGCAACCCGCTTGCGATCCCAAAATTGACTAAGGTCGTCATCTCCATGGGTGTTGGCGCAGCACTGCAGGAAAAAAAGCGAATGGAGGCGGCTGTCAACGATCTGACGAAAATTGCAGCGCAGAAGCCTCTGGTCTGCAAAGCCAAGAAAAGCGTGTCCAATTTCAAGTTGCGAGAAGGTTACGAAATTGGATGCATGGTCACGCTCAGGGGGCGTCGTATGTTTGAGTTTGTTGACCGCTTCATCAACTTCGCGGTGCCCCGTACACGCGACTTTCGTGGGCTGAATCCGACCAGTTTTGATGGACGCGGTAACTATAATATGGGCATTGCTGATCAGTCGATTTTTCCTGAAATTGACATCGATCGCCTTGAGTTTCAGCAGGGGATGAACATCACATTTGTGACCTCAGCCCAGAGCGACGCGGATGCGAAGCGACTGCTGGATATGCTCGGTATGCCTTTTAGAAAAACCGATAAGGCGGAGTAAAGTATGGCCACCACAGCATGGATCGAAAAGGCTAAACGTACCCCCAAGTTCAGCACACGAAAAGTGCGTCGATGTGAACGTTGTGGACGATCACGGGCGGTTTACCGCAAGTTCAGGCTTTGTCGCATTTGTTTCCGCGAGCTTGCACATGAAGGTAAGATCCCTGGGGTCCGGAAAGCCAGTTGGTAATAAGTCCAGTTGGTAATAAGTAGTGAGGCCTGCTGAGATTTCGCAGGCTTGGCATAGGATGACTATGCATATGTACTCGTTTGTAATGTGACGATAGCGCAAATTCGCTGCATAGTGGGCTTGGTAAATACGTAAGGATATGATTGATGTGGAGTGACCCCATCGCCGACATGTTGACACGAATTCGCAACGCGATTCGCGCTGGCAAGTCACAGGTCTCGATTCCAGCGTCCAAAGTAAAAAAAGGCATCGCAGAGGTGCTTAAGGGCGAAGGGTACATTGAGGATTACGACATCATTGAGGACACCAAACAAGGTCTTCTGCGGATCACCATCAAGTATGGCCCTCGCGGTGAAAAGCTGATTCATTCAATCCAGCGGGAGTCCCGTCCTGGTCGCCGATTGTATGTCGGAGTCGACAATATACCGCGCGTTCTCGACGGCTTGGGAATTGCTGTAGTCTCAACAAGCAGGGGTGTACTAAGTGATCGTCAGTGCAGAGAAAATCGCACCGGCGGCGAGCTCCTGTGTACTGTCTACTAGCTCAGGGCACTAGCCCAGGCTGGCAGCTTACGGTAGCGTGAATTGAATATCGTAAGACAGAATTGAAGAATTTCATGGCGGAACGCGAGCACGAAAAGGCGTTCCTCTGACGAGATATAGAACAACAAGTTGCGTTGGCAAAGCTGGGGCCAGTACAGTGTATGCCCCGTAAGGATGTAGAATGTCGCGTTTGGGAAAAAAACCAGTTGAGGTACCTAGCGGTGTCACGGTGAGCGTGTCGAGTCGCCGATTGGAGGTCTCCGGGAAACTGGGAAAACTCCATTGGGATCTACCGTCAGCCATTGATGTTACGACAACTGACGATCAGAAGTCAGCCAGTGTCACAACATCCATCAACACGAAACAGGCTCGCGCTTTGCACGGTCTAGGTCGCGCACTGCTAGCCAATATGGTGACTGGCGTCACAAAAGGATTCGAGCGTCGCCTGCTTATCTTTGGCACTGGTTACTCCTGTAACGTGGTCGCCAATAAGTTGCATCTGAACTGTGGATTCATGGGGCGAGGCACCAAGGAAAAACCACAATTCGCGCTGCCCATACCCGAAGGTGTGGAGGTAGTCATTGAGGTTGCTTCTGCTCGTGGTGACGCAGAGCCGGCAAAGATGTTGGTCAAGGGCTGCGACAAGCAGAAAGTTGGACAGTTCGCGGCTGTTGTTCGTAAGATTCGTCCTCCCGAGCCATACAAGGGCAAAGGCATCAGGTACGATGACGAGCATGTCCGACGCAAGCAAGGCAAGGCATTGGCAGGCGGCAGATAGGCAGTATTTACCAATTAGACGGCGGTTAGTATACGAAATTCATGTGTCGGACAACGATATCGTCGTGTTCCTGGTCAGCAAGAACGACCAGGCGAAGCTCGTTGCTTAATGAAACAGACGTAGAATACATAGGCGCAGGATAAATGAACGGTACCAAGCTCAAAGCGGTTCGTCGCAGTAGACGCAAACGTCGGGTTCGTAAAGGTGTTTTCGGGACCGCAGAACGTCCACGTCTCACCGTGATCAGAACACTGACAAACATAGGTGCGCAGATCATTGACGACGATAAGGGAATCACCATCTGTCAGGCATCGACAGTCAATAAAGACATCAAAGGTGATGTCAAATCCGGTGGGAACAAGTCAGCCGCAGAGCGTGTTGGCGAGATATTGGCGGAGCGAGCCTCTCAGATAGGGGTGACGCAGATCGTATTTGACCGAAACGGATACAAATACCACGGACGCATCAAGGCCTTGGCTGAGAGTGTCCGCAAGGCTGGCCTCAAATTCTAGGCAGTCGGTTTCCAGGTAGTCGGTTTCCGGGCAGTCGGTGTTCATGATGCTGCTCGATCAGACAGTGGCGCTTGTCACTCGCGGGAATCGAAGGCAGCTAAGTTCGGAAGCGGTACTGATTGATAAAGACGGACGCGTCAGGCGACGACACACTACACCGCCACTCAGGATGATCGGGTACTCAAGATGATCGGGACTCAATATAATGCAGTCTAACAACCCACAAGGTGCTCAGGGCGCTCCAGGTCAAGGCAAGCCAGGACAAGGTAAACCAGGTCAGGGAAAACCAGGACAAGGACGACCAGGGCAGGGCAGGCAAGGCCAGGGCAAACGAGGCCAGGGCAAGCGCGACAATCAGATGGAAGGTGGCCTTGAGGACAACGTGGTGCGTATTTACCGTTGCGCAACGGTTGTCAAAGGTGGACGGCGCTTCAGTTTTGCAGCGCTTACCGTGGTAGGAGACCGCAAGGCTAGCGTCGGCATGGGGTATGGGAAGGCAGCAGAGGTTCCCTCAGCTGTTGAAAAATCCAAAAAAATTGCCCAGAGAGGCCTCACCAAAATCAAACTGCGCGGAAAGACCATCCCGCATCGTACAGTGGGGCGGTTTGGAGCAGCCCGTGTCGTGTTGATCCCAGCCAGTCCTGGTACAGGCGTCATCGCCGGTGCCAGCGTGCGATCGGTTCTCGAACTGGCAGGTGTACACGACTGCCTGACCAAGTGCTACGGGTCCAGGAATCCGAAAAACCTCGTACGTGCAACCTACGAAGCGCTCGTGAACTTGTATTCACCTGAAAAAATCGAAGAACTCAGGGGAGTTAAGATTGCTGCACACGCGTTTCATGAGTAACAATCGTAATTGCTTGATCTCTTGATGTAAGCTAAAGTGAAATCGGTAAAATAGGACTGGACGGTCGGAACAGACCGAGTAAATTCCATGGAAATAGCAGAAATCACCAAACTTGCCGGTAGCCATAAAAAACGCAAACGCGTAGGGCGAGGCCGTGGAAGCGGCATGGGCAAAACCAGCGGTCGAGGTCACAACGGAGGCGGCTCGAGAGCGGGTTGGAAGCAGCGCGGTATGGCAGAGGGTGGGCAGATGCCCATTTTTCGCCGTTTACCAAAGCGTGGCTTCAACAATGCCCTCTTTGCCACACGATACAATGTCGTCAATATCAGGGATATCGAGGATCGCTTTGAAGCAGGCGCCCACGTCACATCAGCCTCACTGGCTGAAGCTGGCTTGATCAGGCACAAAGCCCTCGGCGTCAAGGTTCTCGGCACTGGCGACTTAACCAAGAAGGTCACCGTTGAAGCAGAAAAGTTCAGCAAGTCCGCGAGTGAGAAAATTACCGCCGCCGGTGGCGAGGCCAAAATTGTTCAGTCGAAGGGCAAATAGATCCCTATGTTTCGCACCCTAATCAACATATTCAGAATCCCCGAATTGCGAAACAAGGTCTTGTTTACGCTCGGGATGCTTGCCATTTACCGCGTCGGATTTTACGTACCAGTCCCAGGCGTGAATCAGGAAAAGATGACCACCTCCAATCTTGGCGATCTTGCAGAATACTTCGCCATTTTCACAGGTGGCGACCTCAGCCAGAGTACAATCTTTGGATTGGGGATTATGCCCTACATATCAGCCTCGATCATTTTCCAGCTTCTCGTGACAGTGGTTCCGATGCTCGAAAAGCTCCAGAAAGAGGGTGAATCGGGTCGGAAAAAAATCCAGGAGTACACCAGATACGCAACGGTGGGACTTTGTGTGGTCCAGGGGTCGGTCTGGTTAAGCTATCTCGAAAAAAGCAACTTCATCTACGCGCCATTTCGGGACTCCTACATATACTGGTTCATGGGGCTTGTGGCGCTGACATCCGGAACGGTCTTCCTGATGTGGCTGGGCGAGCAGATTGACAAATATGGTCTTGGAAACGGTGTGTCGCTGATTATCATGGCGGGCATCGTATCGAGGATGCCGAACGCCTTTCTCTGGGTCTATCAGAACGCGGAATTGCGTGTAACAGGCTCTGGTGGGGGGCTGGGACCGGAGAAAGTCCTTTTCCTCATCGTTTCATTCGTCAGTGTCGTCGCAGGATCGATCCTGATAACACAGGGCCAGCGGCGAATTCCAATCCAGCAGGCGAAACAGACGCGTGGCAGAAGAGTGTACGGCGGTCAACGTCATTACCTCCCCCTCCGCGTCAACCATGGTGGGGTTATGCCGATTATCTTCGCCAGCTCGCTGTTGATCTTCCCAAGTATCCTCTTCGGGCAGCTGGCAGCCACCTTCAGCAGCAGCTTCTGGGGGTTCCTTTCCCAATGTTTTCGTACCGGAAGTTACGTTTATGTGGTATTTTACGTTGCGTTGGTCTTCTTTTTCGCTTATTTCTGGACCACAGTGAGTTTTCAGCCAAAGGAAATGGCCAACCAGCTGCGTGACAGCGGGAGTTTTATCCCCGGTCTCAGGCCTGGAAAGCGAACGGCTGACTATCTTGAGAAGGTGATGACACGGATAACTTACGTCGGAGCGGCGTTTTTGGCATTGATCGCCATCATACCAACGATTGTCGCCACCTGGCTTCAAATACCGTTCGTGGTCTCAGCCTTCCTTGGCGGAACGGGATTGCTGATTGTTGTTAGTGTGGCACTTGATATTGTGCAGCGTATCGAAGCCAACTTGATGATGCGAAATTACAAGGGTTTCCTTGGAGAAGAGGGTCCCATCCGCGGCCGGCAGGAATAGCATCGTTTGATCGATGCGTTCGGCGGTTGTGTTATTTTGTGTACAATTGCCCTTTTTTGTATCTCACTGTTTCGCGTGCGTATGGTAGCTGTTTCGCGAACGGCATGTTATATGGAACCAGGGGTGCAGTTTCGGGTATTATTGGACGTCAGGTTTCTCGTTTTTCAGTGAATAGGAAGCTCGAAGTTTGAAGCGAGCGAATATCAAAAAACAAACGCATCGGCCGGAGCTGTTCGGTGGATCGCCACGAGCACAGCGCGGTGTCATTCTCAAGAGTGCTCGAGAAATTGGGTTCATGCGCGAAGCGGGACGTCTTGTTTCGCATGTGCTAGATCGAATGGGCGAAATGGTATCACCGGGTGTAACCAGTGCCGAGCTTAATGAGGTTGCCGAGCAGATGATCGCCGATGTCGGTGCGATCCCGCTTTTCAAGGGAGTCGTGAACCCGCAGGCGAAGTTCCCTTTTCCGGCTGCTTTGTGTACAAGTGTGAATTCAGCGGTAGTTCATGGAATACCGGACGATAAGCCGCTTGTTGAAGGTGACATCATCAGTGTCGATTGTGGTGTCAGATTGAATGGCTATTGCGGCGACTCTGCCCGTACTTTTTCAGTTGGCACTGTAACGCCGGAAATTCGGAGCTTACTCGACACGACTAAAGCAACACTTGATCTGGCGATTGCTGAGATTCGTGTGGGTCGGATGTGGAGTGAAGTGTCCTCTGCCATGCAGAAGTATGTTGAGGATGCTGGTTTTTCAGTTGTCCGCGAATTTGTTGGTCATGGGATTGGCCAGGAGATGCATGAGGAACCGAAAATCCCGAATTACCATGATGCAAAGCAGGCCAAGAGTGATTTTCGGCTTGATAAGGGAATGACCATGGCCATCGAACCAATGGTTAATATCGGGACGCACCATGTTTGCTACAGCACTCCGGATCGCTGGGTCGTTGTTACGCGTGATGGTAAATGTGCCGCACATTTTGAGCATTCTGTGGCTGTCATGGACGGTGGAGCGGAAATATTAACGGCCTCCTGACAGGTCGCCCGTGTTGATAGGAGTCAAAGGTCTTATGAAGGTTAGAGCAAGCGTTCGTCGCATATGTGAAAACTGCAAAATCGTTAAGCGCAAGGGTGTGGTCCGCGTGATCTGCACCAATCCGCGACACAAGCAGCGCCAGGGTTAGTTCAGCATGATGAATCGGTGTCATCTGGTTCATGAATCGCGTTAGAGTCTAAGGAGGATTCGTCATGCCGCGTATTGCCGGTGTCGACATTCCAGCAAATAAGAAAATTGAATACTCTCTTCGCTACATCTACGCGATAGGTCCTCACGTTTCGCTGAAGATACTGAAGGCAGCCAATATAGAGCCAGGCGTTAAAGCGAAGGATCTTACAGAAGATGAGGTTGGTCGCATCGCCACTGTCATCGAGCAGGATTACCAGGTAGAGGGGGCCGCCCGTCGGTTCGTATCTGGGAATATTGCCCGACTCAGGGATATCGCCTGTTACCGTGGGTTGCGTCATCGCATGGGTCTTCCGTGCAGGGGGCAAAAGACGCGATCAAATGCACGCACCCGTAAGGGGCCGAAGAAGACTGTTGCAGGCAAGAAGGGCGTCAAGGAGCTGTCACGTGGCTAAGTCTGGGAAGAAACGTACACGCAGGAATGTGGCTCGTGGGATTGCCCACATCAAAGCCACCTTTAACAATACGATGGTTACCATCACGGATATGAATGGTGAGGTTCTTTGCTGGGCTTCGGCTGGTACAGCGGGGTTCAAAGGCACTCGTAAGAGCACGCCATTTGCTGCACAGCGAGCGGCTGAGCAGGTTGCTCAGGCTGCCCGAAAGTTCGGTGTGATGGAGTTGGAAGTCCATGTGAAGGGGCCTGGCAGTGGACGTGAGTCTGCCGTCACCGCTTTACAGGCGAACGGTATGCGCATCCAGTCTATCGAGGATGTCACGCCGCTGCCGCACAACGGATGTCGTCCCGCGAAGAAGCGGCGCGTTTAGGATATTTTTTTCGGTCGACGCTCCGGTCTGACAGGACCCGGGTTGGATCGATCGTGGATAATGTTCATCGCGTTGTATGGTGTTGATCGTTTGACAGGAGTTGTTTGAGCAACGTCTATATTCAGTCTGGCTGCGTGATGGTGGCTGGTCTTCAGAATACGGTTTGGAACAAGATACGCAGGTAAAGGAATCAGATGGGACGCTACATCGGACCAGTATGCAGGCTGTGTCGGCGCGAAGGTGTGAAGCTGATGCTCAAGGGAGACCGTTGCGAGTCTGCCAAGTGCCCAATGGAGCGCCAGTGGCGCAGCAGCCCGCCTGGGATGCACTCCTGGCGTCGTAGCAAGGGCAGCAACTATGGTATTCGTTTGAGGGAGAAGCAGAAGGTCAAGCGGTATTATGGCCTGTATGAGAAGCAGTTCAAGCGTTACTTTGAGCGTGCATTGCACGCCCACGGCAACACGGGGGAGACGCTTCTGCATCTGCTCGAGCGACGCCTGGACAATGTTGTGTGGAAGCTCGGATTTGCACCGTCACACCGTTCGGCGCGAGCCGCCATCGTGCATGGCCACATCACAGTCAATGGTCGCAAGGTTGACCGACCCAGTTTCGAGGTTGAGCAGGGTTATTCCATCGGTGTCCGCGATACAGAGACGAGCAAGAAGTATGTGATGGCTCTTCTTGGTGACAGTCCACCGCCTGTTCAGTCCTGGCTGGAGCGAGATGATACGAAGCTCGAAGGTCGCGTCATTGCTCTTCCCACACGTGAATCGGTTCAGATTCCGGTTGAGGAGCAGTTGATTGTAGAAATGTGTAGCCGTTAACGTTCGCTAAGCGATATAGGCAGGGCATGCCGACGGTGCGGTGTGCGAGCAAGCTGGGCCTGCCTAAGGAGAGATCGTGTCCACCGTGATAGAATTGATGACCGCTGGGAGGTCTCGTTAATGCGCATCAGATGGCGAGGTTTGGAGCTGCCGAGTGAGGTTGTTCTCGACGAGTCTGTAAGTAACGATCGATATGGTCGATTCCTGATCGAGCCGTTCGAGAAGGGTTTTGGTACGACGATTGGGAATGCCCTGCGTCGGGTACTCCTTTCAAGTTTGGAAGGCGCTGCAGTGGCCAGTGTTAAGATCACTGGTGTCGATCACGAGTTTATGAGTCTTCCCGGGGTGCTTGAGGATATGACGGATATCGTCCTCAATGTTAAAAGCCTCGTGGTGGCGTGCGAATCTTCAGAACCCAAGACCATGACTGTTTCCAGGTCGACGAAGGGTGAGGTGCGGGCAGGAGACATCCAGGCTGACCCTGCCATTGAGATTATTGATCCTGATCACCTGATCGCCACGGTCACAGACGATGTTCCGTTCGATCTTACCATGCAGGTGAACACCGGGCGTGGGTATGCGACAGCCGAAGAAAATCGTGGTGGTGACCAGGAGATCGGCGTTATCCCGATAGATTCCATCTACTCTCCGGTGGTCCGCGTTCGCTATACGACCGAGGACACCCGCGTGGGTCAGAAAGTGAATTACGATCGTCTCGTCCTTGATATCTGGACGGATGGAACTGTGATGCCCGAGGATGCGCTGGTTGAGGCTGGCAAGATTCTCCGCAAGCATCTCAACCCGTTCGTACAGTACCACGAGATGGGTTCGGATGTTGTCATGAGCGCGTCTCCGACGCACATTCAAAGTGCAGAGGTGAACACAGAACTGCAGCAGTTGCTCGATCGTCCATTGGCGGACCTTGAACTGTCTGTGCGTGCAAGCAACTGTCTCGAGGCTGCTCGAATTGGTACCGTGGGTGGTCTCGCCCAAAAGACGGAGGCGGATCTGCTTCGTCTGCGAAGTTTTGGAAAGACATCGCTTCGCGAAGTGCGTCGAAAGCTAGCCGATCTGGGGCTTACGCTCGGGCTTGTCATTGACGCATCAGCGCCCAAACCGATAATGCCTCATTCACCGGACATGGATGCAAGTCTACCCAAGTCGGCACCTGGGATGATGTCGCCGCTGGATAGATCGCAACCCATTGGTGTGGTGCCGCCAGTCGGAATGTCGCCCAATGCGACAATGCCAGCCGGGACAGCAGCCATGCCTCCTGCCCAACCAACGGGTGAGATTCCGGGTGCAGGGGCGCCAGACGTTGGGGCATCAGACGTTGGGGCTGGGGCTGCACATACTGATCCGGGACCAGGTGCGCCCGACAGTAGCAACCAGGCCTTTGCACCAGTGGATCAGAACGACGTCTGATCATCTGCAGAGAGCGGTACGAAACACGAACAACAGCGCAACACGAAAAACAGGAACAACAACGTAACCAGGAACTGCAACCATGAATCATCGCGTCCATCAACGAAAGCTCAACAGAACATCCGCCCATCGTCGTGCCATGCAGCGAAATCTTGCGCAGTCCCTGTTTCAGCACGGCGAAATCCGCACAACGCTACCAAAGGCCAAGGATCTCAAGCCCTTCGCCGAAAAGCTCATCACACTCGCCCGGCGTGCACACGGTGGAAGTCTGATTGCGCGACGCCGCTTACATAAACTGATGGGTGATCGTTCAGTTATTCCAGCGGAACACCAGGCTGAATATGATCTGCTCAGCGATTCAAAACGTGCCCAGGTTGTTCGTTCAAAGAGTGGCAGACGCTATCGGACCGGAGCACCCAAAGGGAAGCTTCCATTCACTGCCGAGACCATCATGCACCGCCTGATCAACACGGTCGCTCCGCGGTTTGTGGATCGTCCGGGCGGATATACCCGTTTGATCCATCTGGCCGACCGTCGCCTTGGAGATAAGAGTCACCTTGCGATTGTTCAGCTTGTAGGTGACGAAGAAGCGCCAAGCAGTCTCACCCGTTCCGATAAGACCGCGCGGAGGCGTCGGGCAGATGCCCGGTATGCTGCGGCTGTCAAAGCGCAGAAGGGTGCGGGACGCACAAAGAAGGCATCTGAGACCTCATCCACTGAGTAATGCTGTTTATATGGCTGAATTGAGTTTTTCCCGAACTGCGTTGCAGGCAGAGTTGTCGCATGGCTCAATGTAAGACCACTTTGCGGCTTGAATCGGCGGAGCAGAGTGCCAGTCGTGGTGTTACCGGACTCGCCCATCTAATCGTCAGAGTGTATGGGAGATCACAATTGCCACACGGCAGCGATTGTCTTTTCTGCAAAATCGTAGCCGGTGAAATCCCCTCCACATCAGTTCTTGATACCGATCATGCGTTTGCCTTTCTGGATATCAACCCTCTTGCTGCAGGGCATACGCTGCTCATCCCAAAACGTCACTATACAACCATCGACGAAATGGCTCCTGATGACCTCTGTTCTGTCATCGAACCGCTTGCAGGCCTTGTGAGTGCAGTGAAGTCAGCCACAGGTGCGGAGGCTTGCAACATTCTCCAGAATAATGGGACTGCGGCTGGTCAGGTTGTCATGCATGTCCATTTTCACATTATCCCCCGCTCGCCCAGAGATGGACTGGGATTCCGCTGGAACGCCGGGAAATATTCTGAACACCAGGCTGAGCAGGTCCAACAGGACATCCGGGCTGCGATGAATAAAACGGGCCGCAATAAATAAAACGAGTTGCGATGAATAAAACGGGTCGCGATGAATAAAAAACTGATTGCATCCAGATGGTTCAGGCCTGAGCAGCAGGTCCACGCGCAAATCTTGGCCGGATCGTCGCGATGATGGCTGGTAGAATGATGAGCGTCGAAAACAGGCAAGTTCCGACCGCGACCACGACCAAGCCCCCCAGTCGCTGGTTCGCCGGAACCTGAGACACCATCAACACACCAAATCCGAAGGCCACCCCGAGCGCATCCACGACGATAGCAGGCCCACTGTGATGCACAGCCGATATCACGTTTTCATCTACATGATCACTTCCATCACCATTCGAATGTCCGCCATCTGGACGCGAACAACGGGTAGCCCCACGCGCACGTTCCAGCAGATGGATCGCATAATCCACCCCGACACCAATCGTCACCCCTGAAAACATCGACGTAGCGACGCCCAGCGGTATCCCAAATATCCCCATCACCGTAAAATTCGCCAAAACCGCAAGGCCAGCCGGGATCACGCAGAGCAACCCCCAGACCAGGGATTTTGACAGCAGCGACGTCACGAACACGATCCCCACCAGCGAGATGAGCAGTGACTGAACCTGTGTTTCCACGATGGCGCCTATCATCGCCTGACTGACAGCCACATCCCCCGAAAATCCGACCCGTATTCCCATCGGTTCCAGATGTTCTCGCCCATACGCACATATCTCATCCATCAATTGCCCGGTGGCGACAAAATTCGCATCCTTCATAAACACCGTGACCAGGCAACGATCCAGATCCGCACTCGCGATCTCAGCCAGCCGAGCCGCACCACGCAGCCTTTTATAACGCTTCAAACACCGAGTCACCTCATAGTGAGTATCCGGTGTTCGTCGCATATCATCCCGTCTGGCACGGACCATGTAATTGGTCGTAGCCACCTGCTTATGAAAACCCACCACACCACCCACCGACAGATTTCCCCGTGATTCGACAAACGCTTCCAGACCGCCCACAGCATTCAGTATGGCGGGGTGATTAAACCGCTTCTTACCCTCAGAGACCTTCATCCCCCACGACACCTCAGGCCCGGAATCCAACATCTCTCTCAAATCCTGATTCCGCCGCAAGTCCAGGATGAGAACCAGAACCGCACCTTCAATCCGGACATCATTCACCAGCGCTCCAAATGCACGAACATTTCGACCCTGAGGTGGTTTCACTATCTTCGCCGCATCATACCCATCCCCTTTCACAAAAAAATTAGCCCACTCACCAATCAATCGACCAGCATTGTTATTCTTACCCAATAAACCAAGCATGTCCGACGCACGCAGCCGGACCTCATGCCGATCAAAGGACGAGACATCCACAGTCTCATCAATCACCAGATGATCAGCCGTCAGATCCAGAGTCAAAAGATGCGCACCAAAAAACGCATCATTCACCCGTTGCGTCGCTTGATACGTCGCGCTTTCAGGCCCAAATGCATCCACCCAGCTGTCCTGAACGATCAGTCGACGCACACCCCACGGGGACGCAACAACCAGGCAACCAGCCACCAGCAACACGACCATTCGCCACCGAACCACACACCGTGCAAGAGCAGCAAGCGCCCCGTGGTACCCAAGTTCGCCATTGCGTTGGAATGTCATTTCAGAAGTGTCTTGTTCCGGTGTCCTGCTTTTTGCCCTTCGAACCCGAAATCCACCCTCAGGTATAACTGCCAACATAGCGGGCACTGCGGTGAGCGACCACACAAGGCAGAACACGATCCCCACCGCCATAAATATGCCAAACATCCGCACCGGTGCCATCGGCGACAGTGCGAAGGAAAGGAACCCGATCGAACTCGTGATCGACGTCTTCAAAACCGGACGCCACATTTTATCCATCGTCGCCAGAACAGCCTCAACCCGCGTCAACCTGTCCTGCGAACTCAGCACCTGCCGATAATGCATGAAAATGTGCAACTCATCCGCAACTCCGATGGCAGTCAAGATGACCGGCATGATCGCGATCGTCAGATACACAGGAACATCAAACCAGCCCATCATGGAAAACGTGAACACAAGGCAAGCTCCCACCTCCATCAGAGGTAGCACAGCTGCAAAGATGCTGCGAAAAGCCAGCAGGAACACGATCGCCATCACACCAAGCGCCACCGCAATCAGGGACGGTCGCTGGCGAGCATCCTCCTCAAAAGCCTCCCCAACGGGCGTCGTCATCCCGGCAGCACCCAGCGCCCGCAACACACGAGTTCCCAGCAAATCCTCCAGGATATACTCACCAAGCTGCGATTCTGCGATCGGAGGGCCAGCCATAAATATATCCACACCGTCCGGTAGTTCACCCAGCCCGTCGATGACCTGCTGAATCCCAAGATGCAGTTCTGAACGATCAATTGTCCGAGGCGTTTTTATCAGGATCGCAAGTGCAGAGGCATCCAGCGATACCAGCGTACCCTTGAAGATCGCGATTTCATCAATATCCTTCTTTAAGCGAGCAAGATCCTTAGGCTCATCTGGAAAAGGGTCGAGAAGCGTGCGAAACATCAATGTCCCCGAGCGAACACGGTCACTCTTCTCCGTGACAATGCTCGTCAGATCCCCCGGCTTGAACATCCCGCTGGCGGTCAGCTTATTCGTCAGCTTCCGCAACACCTTCAGAGGTTCGTATGCGTAGATCCCGTCAGCCCGTCCCGTATCCACGATCACATTCGTGAAGTCTTCAATCCCAAAGGCTTTTCGTATCTTCGCGTCGTCCACCACTTCCCGGGCGTCCTGCGGTACCAGCGCATTCCCATCAGTCCGGAGTTTCAGACGCAGAATCCCCGGCGAGACGGCACCGACCAGTCCGAACATCAGGATTAGAACGACCCACGGGTGACGAATCGACTGTCTATGTATAAAGCCCAAGGCTGAACCCTCAGAGTATCAATGCAGGCCCATCGTGCGGACCAGTAGATTGGCGGATGACGCTCGACCCATTTTCTGACACACGTTACAATGTGCGACGACGGAGGATGGGACGCGGGCGGTGTCAGGAGCACCCGCACCAGCAGCATAGTACAAGGCCGGGAAAGTGGTCAAGGAAAAACAAGAGGTGAAACGCGACGACACAGCAGGCCTTGCTCCAGAGAAGGCAACACGCACCACCGAATGCAATAGCGCGTAGTGTTTGTTCCGACAGCGCAGTGTTTGTTCCAACAGCATCGCAAATGGTAGAGAGGCATATCGAACCTGAGCTTAGAAGGCGGCCAGGGAAGAAAAGTATTTCGCATGGGGAGATCAGATAATTATGGATGCGTTCGTAAACATTGCAATTTACAAATTTTGTCCCATGGAACATTTATCCACGAGGCGGGAACACTTGCTGGCTTTGTGTAAAGGGTTGTCGCTAAAGGGGACGATCCTGCTCTCTCCGGAAGGAATCAACCTTTTTCTCGCAGGCAGTCGCATCGCGATCGATGAATTTTTGGCGGAACTTCAAAGTGAACCACTGCTTGCCGATCTGGAAGTGAAAGAGAGTTTTAGCAGTCATCAACCGTTCAGCCGCATGCTCGTGAAAATAAAGAGGGAAATTATCGCATTTGGAGTGGATGGCATTGACCCTTTGCGAAAAACATCGCCTCGCGTAACGGCGACGGAACTGAAGCAGTGGCTTGATGAGGGCAGAGCAGTGACGATGCTCGATGTGCGGAACGATATGGAATACGAGGTAGGCACGTTTGCCAATGCAATGGCAATTGGCATCGATGATTTTCGAGATTTTCCAGCCGCAGTCAGTGCATTGCCGGACGACATGAAAGATCAGGTCATCGTCACGTTTTGTACAGGAGGAATTCGCTGCGAAAAAGCAGGCCCATTGATGGAAGACCAGGGTTTTAATCATGTGTACCAGTTGGACGGTGGAATCCTCAAATATTTTGAGGAGTGTGCTGGCGAGCATTACGACGGAGAATGCTTTGTGTTTGATAAACGCGTTGCATTGGACAGCAATCTCTGCGAAACCGACACAGCCCAATGTTACGTCTGCCAGGCAATACTGACGCCAGAAGATAGCCTCACGCCAACCTATGTCCCCGGAGTATCCTGCCCGAAGTGTTACAGGTCGCCGGAGCAACGCCGGAAGGACACGATTGCACAACGACATGCGGCAATTCGCGACGTAACAACACCACTCCCCGGAAGCGAGGCCTATGAGAATCTCAGGCCTGTCTATGTCACCGGGCGATTTGATGGCCATAGCGCAATCGAATTCTTGTGTGCGATGTATACACGACTCACGCGAACACAGTGGCTGAATGTCTTTGATTGTGGACAACTGCTGTCCGAGGGGCATCGTATCTTCCCTGATGACATTCTGCGAGCAGGGCAACGATTGGATCACATCATACCCGGCACCATAGACCCTGCGGTGAGCAATGACATCCAGATTCTTCATGAAGACGATGCGCTGGTCGTGATCCATAAACCGGCTCCAATACCGATGCACCCCTGTGGCCGATTCAATCGGAATAGCTTGAGTTGGATTTTGAACGAAGTATATCAAAACGTTCATCTGAGAATTGTGCATCGCCTCGATGCGAACACCACCGGCGTTGTCGTATTTTGTAAGACCGGCAAATACGCCGCAGACGTTCAGAAGCAATTTGAACGCGGTGAAGTGGCAAAAACATATCGGGTCCGCATCCACGGTCAGCCAGGGACGGATGAATTCACCGCGACAACGTCTATCAGCAGCAAGCCAGACAAGGCGGGAGCACGCTTGCCAGACCCGGACGGTCTGGAGGCGAGAACGGAGTTTCGTCTCATCAAGAGGAATCAGGATGGGACATCGCTCCTCGAAGCCAACGCTCGTACAGGGCGGACGAATCAGATTCGTGTCCACCTTTGGGATCTCGACTTGCCAGTGGTGGGCGATCCCCTGTATCTGCCCGGCCGCGAAATAGGACAGACCCAGACCTTGCACATTGACGCACCACCCATGTGCCTGCACGCAAGATCCATAGCGTTCAGCCACCCGTTAACCCGGCAGCAAGTCGTCTACGAAGCCCCGGATCCGGACTGGACGGATCTAAACGACTGCTGAACATCTGGTTCCCTGGCGGTGGGCATCTTGGCGAAGCTGAGGATGCTGAGTGAAATAACCACATCCACGCCTCCAGATTCATCAATTGAGAGGAGGAACTCGCATTTTGTCATTGACAGGCGGCAAAACGAACGATAATGTTCTGTGTAGCGGACAGGTTTTTGAAAAGACTGGTGGCGACGTTTTTGTAGTACATTATTCAGCAATTATAAATTGATACTTTAGGTTATTCCTTTTCCGCCCGCCAGTTTGAGACGTACCTATATCCTCGCTATTCATACCTGACTTTCCATGCTTGGAAGTCACTCCGTCCGCTGACATGATGTTCTGATGTGTGCCTGTTCAGGTGTAGGCCTGAACTGCGTAGACCGTTGTGGTGCAAACCGTTTGGTACAAGCCAGGTGATAAACCGTTTGGTTCAAGCCGAGTGTGTGTTTGTGTCATGGGACGTCGTCTGTGGCCTCTTTTTCGTTATTATCGGGCGAAAAAGTCGGATTTCAGGCGGTTGGTCTTGCTTATGCGCATGATCCCCCGCGGGATGTCCCTAGGGTGTTAAGTGCTGCTGTATTTTTCTGCGTGTGGTTCTCTGTTTGTAGTTTTCTGTACGCAGTTTTGTTGTTTTGTTGTTTTGTTGTTTTTTGGTTTGCATGTGGACGAGTGTTCCACGTGTGGCGTTTTCGGTCAGGTACTGCCTGCGGATCAGGTGCTCCCTGCGGAACAGGTGCTGTAGATCGGTGCTGTGGCGCATCGGTACTTGTAGACGCATCGGGTGTTGGATGGCGACGCGTTATCGGATTGATTGTTCTGATGAATGCCTCATTGAAGTGATACTTTTAAGTGCGACGCTTTCGTGTCATGCTTTATGGTGTGACGCTTTATCGTGTGGCGCTTAAATTGTGTGGTGCTTTCATCTGGGCAGTTGGTCAAACCGGTCTCATATGTTCGCTCATTGTAAAACCATCAGCGCGTTGTTTGCCCGACTGATTGGAATCGCCAAGAGTTTAAGTGCCACTTTAGGCATGGGAGGTTGCAAGAAATGTCAGTTTTTCGTAAGAAGGTGCGTGGATTCACGCTGATTGAGCTTTTGGTGGTTGTGGCCATCATCGCTCTGTTGATCTCAATTTTGCTTCCGAGCCTTTCGCGTGCTCGTGAGCTGGCCAAGCGTGTCGTTTGTCGAGCGAACCTGCGTGGATTTGGGCAGTCGTCCAAGATCTACGCGAACGAAGAGAACGAAGCCTGGCCTACCCCGACGTTCGATGAGTCGTTGATTGGTAATGGAACCGGCGTTCTGTACATTGAGGAACTGGGGAATGACATTCTGAACCCACCAGACCGCGCCACGATGTCTGACAATGCTGCCAACGGTGTTGGTATGTCCACGACCCGTGCGTTCTGGATTCTGATTCGTGCGGGCGAGATGGTGCCCAAGGCGTTCATCTGCCCGAGCAGCGGTGGTCTCCCGGACGATACCGAGGAAGTCAACCGGTACTACGATTTCATGCGAGCCAACAACGTCAGCTATGGCTATCAGGTTCCGTTTGGTCCGTTTGACACGCGTGCAAGTGAGAACGTCGATGCTCGTATGGCGATGGCAGCCGACCGAGGCCCTGGACCTACTCAGATCGCACAGGATACCAATATCCTGCAGAATTCCCCGCAGATTCAATGGCGTCGGTACAACTCCGGCAACCATGGTGGTGCAGGATCGGGCGAAGGTCAGGCAGTGCTGTATTCGGATGGCCACGTTGAATTTGAAGGAACGCCGATCGTGGGCGTCGACTTTGACAATATCTACACCGTGATGACGTTGAATGCGTTCACCAATGGTCGTATTCTTGGATCGGCACCTGGAACCGGTATCCCATCCCTGAATCCATATCCAGGTGAGGATACGTTTGATACCGGGTTGACTTACTCCTCGACCGACTCGCTCATCTGGCCGTAGGACGTTTTCGAGCTGCACCAAATGTGCTATCAAATGCCGCCAGTGGATTCGTCTGCTGGCGGCATTTTCTATGCTGAGACATTGAGATTTCTATCCTGAGACATTTTCTATCCTGAGACATTGATGTCTACGGTTTTGGGTATCGACCTGCCCCAATCTATGTACCAGTGGTTATGAGAGTCGGTGTATGTTTCTCTGTTGTTTCCCTCGGCTGCTGGGGAACAGGAGCGTGCGGGGCGCAGCTTGGCAGGCAGGGATGCATCATTTCAGGCGATGTCAGGGTGCGATGTTTCAGGGTGCGATGTCTCAGGGACGATGTATCAGGGTGCGATGCTGATCTGGCGGGTCTCTATGGCGACGACGGGTTGCTTTCCGTTGAAGATGGGGAATTCGTCGTCTTCGGAATCGACACGGTTGACCGGTGGCGGGAAGACCCAGAAATCGCGGGAGACCTCGTTCGGTCCAGGAAAGCCAATGCCGCTGACAACGCCATCCCCGTTGTCATCGACATCACTGATGTCGATTTCGCGGTCGAGGGTCAGGGTTGCCTGGAAGTCGTACCTATTTCCGGTTCCCGTGAAGTTGCGTTGTTTGACCTGATATATCTCTCCATTGATGCGATCGATGAGGTATGAACCGGGGGCGAGCATCTGAGCGGTGAGTCTTGATTCATCGG
>JAJRYY010000034.1 GCA_024275565.1 Planctomycetota bacterium | reverse complement strand
CGTGCAGTCAGTATTCGGCAGTGCGCGTGGACCTTCGGTTTCAGTGCGAAAACTTACGCCAGCAGCGACAATGCCGATTCGTCCTCGTGATTCCCATCGTTGGACCCCCGACCCCAACGACTCAGGCCGCGAGTCATACAACACCATCACCGAGAACACGTTCCATCGCGTACGCACCCAGCCACTGTCCACATTTTCCATCGACGTGGACACCGCCTCGTATGCCAACATGCGACGGTTCCTGAATCAGGGCGCGCTCCCACCGGCTGAGGCTGTCCGTATTGAGGAGTTCATCAACTACTTCACCTACGACGACGCCCCCCCGACCGGCGATCACCCATTCTCCGTACACGTCGAAACGGGCGAGTGCCCATGGAACACGAACCACCTGTTGACGCGTGTTGCGCTCAAGGGTCTGGAAGTACCAGCCAATGAACGACCAGCCGCCAACCTGATCTTCCTCTTGGACGTCTCGGGATCGATGAACCGCCCAAACAAGCTCCCACTGGTGAAAAAATCGCTGGCCATGCTCATCGAGCAGCTGAACGAGGACGACAGCATCGGCATCGTCGTCTACGCCGGGAATTCGGGTCTCGTACTCCCGCCAACCTTCGCCGATGACGAAAGTGCGATCTACGCAGCCCTCGACCGCCTCAGTGCGGGCGGATCGACCAACGGCGGAGAGGGAATCGAGCTTGCGTACAGCGTCGCTCAGGACCACTTCGTCCTCGGCGGAATCAACCGCGTCATTCTCGCGACCGATGGCGATTTCAACGTCGGCATCACAAACCGGACCGCCCTGACCTCGCTCATCGAAGACAAGGCAAAATCCGGCGTCTTCCTGACCGTCCTCGGGTTCGGAATGGGAAATCTGCAGGACAGCACCCTCGAAACCCTGGCAGACAAGGGCAATGGAAATTATGCGTACATCGATTCGGAGCGTGAAGCGGAGAAGGTCTTCGTGGAGCAGATCGCCGGAACGCTCCATACGATCGCCAAGGACGTCAAAATCCAGATCGAATTTAACCCAGCCGCTGTCAGTGGCTACCGTCTGATCGGGTATGAAAATCGCAAGCTGGCTGCCCATGAATTCAATGATGACAAAAAGGACGCCGGCGAGATCGGAGCGGGACATTCTGTGACAGCACTCTACGAGATCATCCCCGTCGGTGCAGAGGGCGATCTACCGTCCGTCGATCCACTGAAATATCAGAAGCAGCCAGTGGCGATCGGTGGTGAGAATGAACGGGTGGCTGGCGAAGATGTTGCGGTTGATACAGACGCCAGCGAACTCATGACGGTGAAACTTCGGTACAAACGCCCGGACGAAGACATCAGCAACCTCATCGAAGTCCCAGTGTTGAATCAGGCGTCGCCCTGGAATGAAACCTCAAACGATTTCGCTCTGTCGTCGTCGGTAGCTGCCTTTGGCATGTTGCTTCGCCATTCAGAGTATATTGCAGAGTTTACATTCGACGATGTGCTGGAGATCGCTCAGGGGGCGATAGGCGATACGCCGGACGACCATCGCGTCGAATTTCTGGAACTCATCGAGAAAGCGCAAAATCTCACCACTACAGTTGAATCCGAATCAACCACGGAGTGATCGCGCTCCGCCCATATTCAGAGGAGTGGACAATGGCCGTTTTTCTTGCATCATACCACAGACGGACAAGTCGCCAGAAGCACCCGGCGACACCGTGATCCAGCACGCACACAAATCGCACTACTGACCGTCGCCATTATCGCCTGCAGTTTCATTCGTCTCAGTGCTTTCAACCGCTACATGAACGCGGAGGCGATTGATCCGTCGCGGCTCGGCGTCGATAACGCTGATACATATGTTCCCATGATTGCAACGCTCGCCGACGAGCGGAATCCTGCCCAGCGTCGAAAACACAAATCCCCCAAGCGTGTCATAGTCATCGTCCTCAGGCAGATCGATATTGAGCGCGTCGTTCACATCATCGATATGCATTCGGGCATCCACGTCAGCAGTCTGCTCATCGATTCGTTCGACTGGGGAAGGTTCGGAGTCTTCGAATTCATCTTCGATCTCACCGACAAGCTCCTCAAGAATATCTTCGATGGTCACCAGCCCCATCGTACCACCATACTCATCAAGCACGATGGCCATATGCACTTTTTCATCCCGGAATTCCTGCAGAAGATCATCCACGGGCTTGTCGTGGGGGACGAATGGAACGGTGCGAAGCATCTTTTTGAGATTGAACTGCTCAGATTCCGGCTGAATGAGAAGGTCTTTGATATACAGAACGCCGAGAATGTTATCGATGGTCTCGTCATAAACCGGGATCCGCGAATGACCGTGTTTGGCGATAATTTTCTTGATGTCAGCCAACGTCGTATCAGCTTTGATCGCGACAAAGTCCGTACGCGGAGTCATGATTTCGGACGCTTCCGTGTCTCCAAATGCCATCACGGACTGAATCATCTCCTTCTCCTGCCCATCAACTGCACCCTGCAACTCACCCTCGCTGACAACACTGAGAATCTCACGCTCAACGTGGTCCGCTTCGATTTCCGGCGTTCGCTCAGGAACACCAGAAAGCCTCCGGACAATCGTATCCACAGCATCCACCCAGAACAAAAACGGCCCGGCAATGGCATGAAAGGTGCGGAGCAGCGGGAGCGCACTCAGAATCAACGGACCAGCCAGATGCTTCCCAAGGGCACTGGGAACCGCAACGCCGAAAATCAAAATGCTCAAAAATGCAATCCCGAAAGCAACGGCATCACGCCACGCACTCGCCAGACCCCACAGTTCACAGATCTCAACGCACGCCAGCAGAATCCCGAGCGAGGTCGCAGTTCGAAGGGTCGCAGCCGAAACACCCAGACGCTCGCGCACCTTCGTAAGCCACCGGAGATCGTCATCACGACCCATCTCCTCAAGCCGATGTGCAACAGACAGAAAAGTGCGACTGCGCAGACTGATATTGATGGCTGCAGACATGAGTAAAAGAGCAGTCAGACCCACCCATAGCAACCAAAGCGTGGACACTTCTTATAATCTCAACAGCAGACATTCCTGAGTGATCGACGGCCCGCGCCTGCAACGGATCCATCGCCCTGCCAAACGAATAAACTACGGAGCAGCCAGATCGCCACCCTTCACGCTCTCGCCACGCTCGATACAAATCGTGCAAACAACCCCCGCCTCATGCTTCACCATTTCCGAACGCACCAGCGGGTGCGACACCATGACATCCTCATGCCCGGATCGCGGAAACGCGGGAATCACAATCGCCATACAACCCACTCGCTCGGACCACGCCCGACAGGACGCTTCCCGAGCATCGACACTCCGTCGATCATCAGGCTTCTCAAACAGAAGCACCGCAGAAGCAGGACTCTCATCAGCGTCCGACACCATCTCAGCATCAACAGCACCCTGCGGTGGAACATCACCGACGAAACCCAGAACGCAGGTTCCGAACCATTGACGGCCCATCGTCGTAATGTCCTGTGAATAAACAGCGTCATTTCGCAACACCGTATCACCATTGGCATCAATCAGGACAGCCACACTCCGATCACCACCATCGTCATCCAGAACAAGCACAACCGATGCGATGCAGATACCCCAGTCGCGGGCCTTCAAGGATAGCGATGCACAGTACGTTTCTGACATCGCAAGCGTAAGCACATGACCCGCAGAACAGACATGGTCGCAACCCGCCGGAACGAGAATAAGGTCCGGTGCAGGAACCGACTGACAGGCAGCGTCGATAAGCGACATCGCCCCCGAAATAGCATCGGAACGACTGGGCCCGTCACGATCGCCGGAGGTGATACGCTTGATATCGAGGACGGAAATTCTCATCACCCTTCCCCCGACCCGTCGGACGCATGGCTTGAATACACAGAACCGAAACCCAGCTCCCGTAGAACATCGTCCTCACGGGCACGCATGATACGGGCGTCTTCCGGTGTCAGATCATCAAAACCAAGCAGATGCAGCGTACCATGAACGGCGTAAAGTGAGACTTCAGCCAGGACATCGTGACCGCGACTCTTCGCCTCTCGGGTTGCAGTATCGATAGAGATGATCAGCTCGCCTTCGAGCGGTGCAACCTCAGCGTCGCCGCCCTCAGCATCGCCGCCCCCAGCACCGTCGATCTCAGCGTCGTCGATCTCACCGTCATCGACCGCAGCACCGTCAATCTCAGCGTCGTCGATGTCACCGTCGTCGACCTCACTGTCGTCGATCTTGGTGTCGTCGACCTTGGTGTCCGACAGATCACATGTGTTGTCCGATAGGCAAAACGAAATGACGTCAGTTGGACCCTCGTGTTGCAGAAACGCCTGATTCACCTCAGCGATCCGGTCGTCATCAACTAAAGCAACACTGATATTTGCGGCGGATTGACGATGCAGCGAAAGCGTGCACGCGACAGCGCGACGAAGCAGCTCAGCATCAACCAAGCCACAACCACAATGGTGTACGACGTCAATGTCGTATTGACCGCCGTCGCAATGATTGCCCGAATCGTCGTCTTCGTTCATTTCCGCTATCTGATCGATCGCATGCCATCTGTGTAAAGTGAAACTGAATGTGGTCAGCCCAGCAAACTGTCAGCCCCGCAAACCGCAGCCAGTATTGCAGCGGTCAGCGTTGCGAACCGTGGTCGTTGCGAGCCGTGTTCAATACGGCAGATGGTATTCAGCTTTGCACGCTGGGTGGACTACCCCATATGGGTGGGACTACCCCCTGTTGGGTTGGACTACCCCGCGATCGACTTTTGTGCCGCCTCCTGTTCTTCGGGTTTATTATCGGACTGCTTCGGCGAGTCACCTGCTTTGGGGTACGCCACACGCCCATGGTAATGACTGCAAAGACTCTTTACCAGAGATTCTTCCACTCGATGCAGCTCGCGAAGCGTTATATCACAGTCGTCGAACTGCCCGTCGGACAGTCGATCGGTCACAATCTGATGCACCAGGGTCTCGATGCGTCCGGGCGTCCGCTCGGGCAACGCCCGGGTCGCACCCTCAATGCTGTCGCAGAGCATGAGAATCGCGGATTCCTTGCTGCGCGGTTTGGGTCCCGGATATCTGAAGCTCGCTTCCGGAACCTCGCGGTCGTGCTTGCCACTGGCGATCTGCGGCTGCTTCTCACTGGCCAGGTGGTGAAAATAACGTACCACTGTAGTTCCATGATGCTCAGCGATAAACTGGTGCAGCACGCGCGGCAGCTTGTATTCCTTCGCCATCTCAATGCCGTCTTTGACATGTCCGATAATAATCAGCAAACTCATCGAAGGCGATAGCTTGTCATGTCTGTTTATGTAAGCCTGCTGATTTTCCGCGAAATACTCAGCCTTGTGGATCTTGCCAATATCGTGGTAGAGCGCTCCGACCTGGGTCAGCAGCTCGTTGGCTCCTATGGTGCGACACGCCGCCTCCGCAAGGGTTCCGAGGAGCAGGCTGTGGGCGTTGGTGCCAGGTGCTTCTTCAGCCAATCTCTGAAGCAACGGGCGGGTGGGGTCTCGCCATTCGAGCAAAGTCAGCGATGTGGCGATGCTGAAGACGTTTTCGATCAGCGGCAGAGTCGTCTGAACGAGCATGGCTGACAGGAGCGCACCGACGGCTGCCCAGGTTGCCCGGCGGGCGGCGAACATCGGAGCCTGCTCATCCACCAGTCCGAACGACATGGACGTAATGAAGACGACAGCAGCGGACACCGCTCCGACCGTGAGAAGACGTGTTCTGGTTCGGATTTCACTCAGGAGGAACACTGTCGCTGCTATACCTACCGCCAGCGTGATGAGCATGGCTGCATCGCCTCGCACACACAGGACGATCATTACGGCTGCGAACGCCATGACACCTGCTGCGAACCGCCTGGTGTATACGACGGCCAGGATGGAGGCGGCGAAGAGTGCTGGTCCGAATAACAGCGACTGGATCACATTCCGGGTATCGATGAAGCGTGCAGACCCGACGGCCAGGAAGATGAGTGCAGCCATTCCCACGAGGCGTGCTTTTTTCTCCAGCACCCGTGGTTCGTACATCGCCACATAGATGAAAAGACCCGCTGTCGCAATGAAGAGGATGGCAGCCGCGCCGACATTCTGCAGGAGATTCCGTTTTCGCAGCGCCCTGGCCTCATCCACTTCGGTCTGGAGGAAAGCGCGGTAAGCAGCGTCGTGTGCTGCGATCAATTCCAGGTCGCTGGGTGTAAGCCCTTTGTCGCGACGCGGCGGGATGACCGGTTCGCCACTCTTGTAGTGGATGGTGACAGCCTCGACTGTATCGGTTCGTTCTGTCATGGCTGCCGTCGTGAGCGATAAGTCGTACACCAGTGTCGGCGATTCAGACAATCGCTTGACAAGTATCTGCTCGACGGTTGCGCGTAAATCCTCCGGGAATCTCCCGGACAACTCCTTGGCTGCCCGCTGAATACGAATGGTGTTCGATATAGGGAGCGGATCCAGGCGTCCGACTTCGCGCGGACGTGAAGATGCTTCACCGTCCTTTTCGTGGTGGACCAGGATTATTTCCGCCGTCGATTTGGGTGTTCGTACCTTGATGGAATCGGGCAACCATGTGAACTCGGACCTGAGGCTCAGTTTGAGCTGGTCTATCTTGCGCTCCAGCGGTGCTGTCGATCCCTGGGACACATAGGAACGCAACGCTTCGAATGCGTGGTCGTCGGCGGGCAGACCCTGCTCGGATGTCGCCTTGGCAAAGTCGTCAAAAGTCTCGGCAGCCTGGGCAGCCTGATAGAGACTTTGCAGATCGCTCGCAATGGTGGAGATCAGCTCCTGGTTGATGCGGAAGTGGTCGGGGGTTGCAGCACGGGCAGCGTCCCGCTTGCGAAGGGTCTGCTGTTCATCCTGAACGGAGAAGTCGACATCCGCATAGATTGGGTTTGTGGTGCGTTGCCCGACGATGAAATCGCGACCATGGGATCCCAGCAGGGAGATGGCCGTCACGGCTGCGAAGAGGAGCAACGCTATCGCAGGCGGGATGAGTCCAAAACGGTCGTACAGCCGCTGCCATGGTGGCGCTTTGCGATCCGTGCGTTTCAGCCGCACCTGCTGGCGACGCTTATCGCGTTTTTGACCCATACATTGTTACTCACGCCAACTCAACCGACCGCCAAAGTTCCCGCCTGTTCACAAGGCGATCATGGACCTCCCCAGCGCTCGGACAACGGTAGATGATCGACGTGAAGAGCAAAAACCTCAAGTCCATTTCGGCAGAACCCCTATTTTCAGGCTGTTATCGCATTTAATATCGGACCTATGGGCGTGTTTGGCGCAAACGGATGGAAAATCAGCCCGTTCACGCCATCCCCGGGGGTCCAACCGGGGTCCAGCTGTCAGGAGGGATGCAGGGGAGGTCGTCCAAAGGTCCCGGGCATCCTTGCAATGCGTGGCCCATGGCAGGGTGCACCCCTGGGAAGCCCCCGACCTCAAATCGAAGCATGCCACAGCGATCGGAAGCATACCACAGCGATTGAGCGACACTTCCTGATTCGAGTCTGGCTGGTTCGCGTCTGGACACGGGAGGATGGGTGGTGCGGAAACGGACCGGGATCGTTCAGGCGATGGGATCTGCGTACAGGAACAGAAGGGTCTGGCAGCCATCCGTGGGCACGCCTGGGAACCTGG
>JAJRYY010000033.1 GCA_024275565.1 Planctomycetota bacterium | reverse complement strand
TGCTGGCTGGGCGGTATTGGCGGAAGGCGCGTTGCACACGGGCCGGATGCCGGGGCTGTCCACCGATCCCACCTCAACCAGCTCTTTGACGGAGCTGTTCCAGCTTAAACCTGGGCAGTAGGTATCGGAATCGCGTGGGGTATGCGTGTCGTGCCTATACGGGTTACTGCGACGATGGAGTCTTGGCGGGGCGAGTCTGGTCCGGCATCTCACCCGGTCTGCGCCACCACTGCGCATCCTCGTCCGGTGCGCTGACGAAACGCGATTCAAGTCACTTGATGCGCATCATGCGTGCAGGAGGTGGTTCGTGTTTCGTTCGATGAGTGTGTTGATGGTAGTTTGTATGATGGGATCGCTGGTCGGTTCCACGGAAGGTCAGTGCGTGTTGTCTGAACCCGCAACATCGGTGTGCGGTGCGGCGCGCGTCATTCCAGGTACACCTGGGCAGCATGTGGTTTTGATGGACGTTGTAAATTCCACAGCCGTGTGGCAACCGAGTTGTTCAGGATTACAGGCAAATCAACTTGTGTGGTTCACTGTGACACCGACGGTGACAGGGCCGATCACCCTGAGCACGTGTCATCCCGCGACGGGGTTTGACACAGCCATTATTGCTTTTACCGGCGGCGACACGAATTGTGTCGGCATGTCGGAAACAGCATGCAGTGACGACGTCCTGGAGGATCGGTGCGACAATGGCTGCTCGTTTTACGGCTCCGAGGTGACGATCGACGCGACGGCTGGGCAGACATACCGCTTCATGGTGGCCGCCATAGATTTCAATCAGGCGGGGTGTCCGACCTGCCTCGGAGTGGTCGTCACAATCGGTGACACATGTGGTTCTGCCCCGACAAACATAGGTCCATGTGATGCAGCCATGGAGCTTCCGGGAAGTCCTGGTTCCTACGAAATCCTGCAGGACGTCACAGACGCGGTCGTACTACCCAACGAACCACAGCCCAGTTGTACAGAACCGGACGTCGGGAAAACCGTCTGGTATCACTTCTCGCCCACAGATGACAGTCGCGTGGAATTTTCGACATGTCACCCAAATACAAGTTACGACACTGTCGTGCAGGTATACGCAGGAAACGGAATCTGCACGGGGGGTTTCTTCACCAACGTCGCGTGCAGCGATGACTCAGACGACCCTGCCTGCATCAGTGGTTGCAGTCCAAATCCGCGATCGTCGAAAGTGACTTTTGACGCGTTGGCTGGGGGTGATTATTGGATTCAGGTCGGCGCCTACAGTGATAATTCCGCCGGATGCGAACTATGCCTGGGAAGCGTGTTGTCGATCTTCGACTGCAACGATCCACTACCACCCACAGTATCACTCACAATGCCCCCCGAACTCGGTGCTGGCTGCGCCTGCAATCCTGTCCAGGTCGTGGGTTCAGCATTCGACCCGGGCGGAGCGTTCGATTCATACCTGCTCGACTACCGACAAACCGGAGCAACAGCCTGGACCACAATCGTGGAGGTATCAGGCGAAGCGGTCAACGAGGTACTCGCAGACTGGGATACAACCGCGCTCCCACAAGGCTACTACCTCCTGCGTTTGACGGCGAAAACCAAGTGCGGTCAAGTCGATTCGACAACGCACGTTCTATACCTGGATGGCGGTTTCGATACTGTCGATTTACGCTATCCACCACCACCCGGAGCAGGGGGCCCATTGCCAGTCGTGGCAGGAAATGTCTGCCTGGACGGGACGGTCTTTGAGAGCTGGTGCTGGCATCCCAACACCCTGGGGGCGCACTTCAAGGCAGAGTACAGAGCAGACGGCGCGGGCAACTACAGTCCGGTCGACCCAGCGCAACCGACCTATGTGACAACCATCGTGAACGATCCCATCGCATCCTGGGATACCCTGGCAACCGGCATTCCGGATGGTCAGTATCAATTACGCATAACTGCCATCAACGACTGCGGCACATCCAGCGAGATCAACACGGGGGTAATCGTGGACAACACCCCACCAACAGCCATCATCTCAAGCGTAAGCAATTGCGACTATGTAGGAGACACACTGCAGGTTATCGGCACTGCCGTGGATGCAAACATCGCCGGCTGGGCGCTTCAGTACACGGGCGGAAACACCAGCGAATGGGTCACGATCGGGACGGGAGCCGGAAATGTGCCCAACGGCGTCCTCGGAACCTGGGACACTTCGCAGCTGCCATCCTGTGCCTATACGCTGCGTCTGATCGTGACCGATCAGGCAGTGATCGGCTGCGGCGGACCCCTGCGTCACCGGACATCGCATATGGTATCGTTGAATGTAGGCTTCTGCGGTGATTTCGACGCCGACGACGATGGCGATGTCGACCTGGTAGACTTCGGTGCATTCCAGGATGAATTCACCGGACCCTTACCATAAACTGCGAGCGGACGTCAGCGGGGAGGAACGAATCCACAGATGCACACCGCCCTCTCCGCAGACTCCGCAACCCCGTATCACCACGCACCGTCAGCCAACCTCGCAGCCGTGACGGCCTGGTTACAGGTAGGGCAGGCTATTGCCTGCCGTCATCTACTGCGCCCGGAGTCACTGCGACCCGTCAGCCAGCCTCGCAGCCGTGATGGCCTGGTTGTAGAACGCACCAAGTTCATCGTACAACCCGAATCCCTTGCTCTTAAGCACTTCCGGGGTCTCGCGTTTCATGTTCTTCAGTGGCCGTTCAAAACCCGCGTTCCCGCCAGTGAATTCAGCCACCATCGAGAGCGCCTTACGCGCCAGTTCAAGCATCCGCTCACTTTCGGGATCGACCCCGAAGTCCATTTCGCATCGGAATGCAGCAAACAGTTCATGCCACTCAGTTTCCACCTCACGGATACGGTCTTCACCCACTTCAACATGACGTTCCCGAAGATAGGTCTGCTGCTCCGGCGTGTAGTGTTTTTCCATGGTTTCCATGAGGCTGATCTCCTGAATGGCGTTACAAAATCGTTGATCTCCAATGACTCACATTCGCCAACTTTCCAGTACTGCCTGTCAACATTCGTTTCCTGGCTGGTTGGCTGCATGCCACGCCCCTCACTCATAAACGTACAACACCACGCAGCGTGAGGAGCGGCTGAAATCGCAAAAAATTGTGAAAAATTGTCGTTCGGCAGGGATCGCGCGACAGTGGCTGGGGAAGATGCTTCAGAAGGCTGCACACCCTTTCAGGAGGGCGCTTCACCCTTTCAGGTGGCTACCCCACCGTCGTAGCATGGTGGCCCACTTTCGAAAGCATGGTGGCCCACCTCTTCAGAGGTGGGGGAGCCGATGATTACCCATCATACCAGCAGCTCTGCGCGAAGCACGTCGATCGATCTGCAACCGCCTCCCCCCAGTCCTGAAAACAAACACCACAGCGTAAGTGCAGCACCCTGGAAGCAGCAGTGTTTTTGTTTCCATACCGTAACAGTGAGAGAGCGGATCAAGGAAAGACCACTCCCGTACGGTTTCGGTCCAGATCAACTTCGATCTGAATGAGGTACACCACCAGCGCCCGAAGATGTCGAACCCACTCATCCCGGCGGAGATATTCGCCATGTGGGGCTGCTTTTACTATAACCTCACCCGGATCGATATTCATTAGAGGAGCAGCACCCATGGCGTATACGGATTTGCGGTCATTCATCGAAGCACTGGAGCAGGCAGGGCAGCTTTCACGCGTGAAAGCGGAGGTGGATTCCATCCTGGAGATTACCGAAATCGCCGATCGCGAGAGCAAATCACCAGCAGCAGGGGGGGCAGCTCCACCACTGTTCGACCCCATCCACGGTACGCGTGGCGGGCGGGGGCTGCTCTTTGAAAACGTGACCGGCAGCGAGATTCCATGTGCAATCAATGTCTTTGGCAGCTACGAGCGGATGAGGATGGCCTTGGGATGTGAGGATTTCGAAGCACTCGCCAACCGTGTCCAGCAGCTCGTCAAACCCGAAATGCCCACAACCCTCATGGACAAAATGAAGAAGCTTCCGGACCTCGTGAAGATCGCCGGGTTCGGACCCAAAGTCGTGAAACGCGGCATGTGTCAGGAAGTGGTCTACACCGATGACGCCGACCTCTCACGCCTGCCGATCATCCAGTGTTGGCCAGGCGACGGCGGGCGATACATCACCTTCGCGGGAATATACACAAAGGATCCCGACTCCGGCGAGCGAAACGTCGGCATGTACCGGGTGCAGATTTTCGAGCCGAAAATGACCGCCATGCACTGGCACATCCACCACGACGGAGCGCGTCATCATCGAAAATACAAGGCCCGAGGCGAAAAAATGCCCCTCGCCATCGTCCTCGGCGGCGAACCGGTCCTCCCCTACGCAGCCACCTGCCCACTCCCGCCCGACGTCAGCGAATTGCTCTTCGCGGGGTTCCTCAACGGAACGGGCATCGAACTGGTCAAATGCAAAACGATCGATATGGAAGTACCCGTCAACGCCGAGATTGTGATCGAGGGATACGTCGAACCCGACGAAACCATCATCGAAGGACCATTCGGCGACCACACCGGCTTCTACTCCGCAGCAGGTCCATACCCAGTCTTCCGAGTGACCGCCATCACCCATCGCCGAAACCCCATCTACCCGACAACAATCGTAGGCCTCCCCCCACAGGAAGATTACTACCTCGGCAAAGCAACAGAACGCGTCTTTCTACCCCTGCTTCAAATGCTCATCCCCGACGTCGTCGATTACTCGCTCCCCATGTTCGGAGCCTTCCACAACTGCGTCTTCGTCAAAATCGACAAGCACTATCCCTACCAGGCGCGGAAGGTCATGAGCAGCATCTGGGGTGCGGGGCAGATGATGTTGACGAAGATGATCGTGGTGGTAGATGCGGATGTAAACGTCCACGACGAGCAGGACGTCCTCTTCCACATGTGTGCAAATGTGGACTGGAAGCGGGATGTCGCCGTCGTCGACGGCCCGGTCGATGTTCTGGACCACGCATCACCATTCGAGGGTGCAGGCGCGAAAATCGGCATCGACGCCACAAGAAAAATCCCCGGCGAAGGCCAGGTCCGGGAATACCCCGAACTACTCAAAATGACTCAGGATATTAAGGAAAAAGTGACCCGTCGATGGCTAGAATATGGGTTGGGTGGTGTGTAGGCTCGTTAATACGCGATCACGGTTGTGGACATCTTACATGAGCGACAAATCCAATAGTGACCGTTTCGCTGACTATGTGCGACTTGGGGAGGAGATGCGGGACATCTACTCTGAGAACGCAGGCGACTTCTCGGAAGCAATCCGAGATATGATTCGCATGTTCCAGACACTTGAAATTCCCTATGCTGTCATTGGTGCACTTGCTGTAGCAGCCTATGTCGATGAGCGTCGATCAACGAGAGATATAGATGTCGTCGCGCCGCCTGAATGGAAGAGCAAACTTATCAGCCATGCGAAGGAATTCGGCTTCGTGGATTTCAGCAGCCCTGAAGATTCACCCATCCAGCGCGTCGTTCACCGCAACGGAGTGCCCCTCGACATCATCTTCGATACGCTGGGTTTTGCGGATTTACGAAATACGGAAATCATCGAGCTGGAGAACATCGGTCAACTTCGCATTGCTGCAATCCTCGATATCGCCTATTGCAAACTGCTTACACAAGATCCGAAGTTCAGGCGGGCAGAGGAGAAACGTCTCGTGGATCGAGCCGATCTTGTCGCGTTGCTGCGGAAGGACAAGAATCTGCCGACCGCATTGCTTCAGCGGATTGGGGGAGCATTTGGCCCACAAAAGAGAAGGATACTGGATCGATTATTATCACTCCATGAGTCGTGTGCTGAAGCAGGTGTGGAGGTTCCTGAACTGGAGAGCGCAACGAACACGACCAGGGGTTTGATCGTGGTGTCAATGATCCTGCTATTGGTTGCGGCCATCGCCGGCGTCGTTTTTCTGGTCGGACGCTAATCCTCTGTCGGAACCGATCGCTGGGCGTTAGGTCGCATCAGCACAGAACTGCATATCAACGCAGACCTGCATATCAGCACAGACCTGGATCTCAGCACAGATCTGCACCTCAGCATAGAACTGGATCTCAGCACAATGCCGGTTCGTGCGTCACTGTCTGGTCCGCTGCGGTAGCAGTCGGTGCAGCCGTGTCGGCATGTCGCCGCTCGAGACTCTGCGCCACCCGGTCGAGGCTCTGCGTTGCCCATTCGGAACTTTGCACTGCCCATTCGGAGGTGTCGGAAACTGTCGCGATGCGTTTTTTCCACGCGGCTGCGACAGCATCAAATTCAAATCCACCCAGCTCGTCATTCCACTGGTACATCGATTTCCCCTGATACATACGTTTTTTCCCCGTTGATGCGGACTGGTATTATTGGACCATTCATGACGGGGAATCCCCCGTTGCCAGATAGTTACTGTCGGCAGCATCGGTTAGATAACTGTCAGCGTTTCGTTAGAAATGTGAGAATTTCGCGATGTCAGTGTTGCTGTATCAGGCTGCTCGCAGTGCTCTGCGTCGGACGCCGAACATCACAGTTCCGGCGGTCAACAGCAGCAATGTCAGTGAGACAGTACCCCATTGCGAAACCGTTGGGATGCCCGCACCGCCCGTGACGGCGGACACGTCTAGAATGAACAGGCCTCGGGTTCGATCCGAGCAGATGACATTTCCGCTGGGCAGAAAGGGGTATACACCCCACATGCCATTGAATCCGACGGAATCGTTTTCCGGATAGGTGTCGAAATACCCCGCCTGCTGGGCGTTCAACGGGTCGCTGACGTCGAAAATCCGCAGACCACTGTGGTAGTTTGCCTCGAACAGAAAGTTGCCCAGGACGAACAGATTGTGGTCGGTGGCTGGCGTACCGCTTGTGAAGCTGGCGACGTGCTGCACGTTTGTCAGGTCCTGGATGTCGAAAACGTAGGTTGTTGTCGTCGGAACATCGCCGCCGAATTCATCCAGTTCGTCGCTCACAAACAGGTATTGCCGGTCCTGGCTGACCCATCCCTGGTGGCAATATGAGAGGCCTGGGTAGGTCGCAGAATCGAGCGTTGTGGGGTTGAGTTTGTCTGTAAAGTCTACGATGAAGACCCCTGACCCCGCGCCAAATCCGAAGAGGATCTCCTGCCCCGCGTAGGGTCCGGTGGTGTAGGTGATGACCTGCACATCGTGGAGATAATTTCCAGTCCACATGCCGGCGATCTGCGGATTGAGGGGGTCGGTGAGGTCCAGGGCTGTCGCACCGCCGTTGATATCTGCGCCGGACAGGTAGGCATATCCGCTGTCGGGGTTGTAGGCGATGTTGTGCGCTGAGAAGAATGATCCGCCTAGAAGGCTTGTGGATGCGAGCGTGACGATGCCACTGTCGATGAGCGACATGTCGATAATTTGCATGCCCAGTCCCGAGCCGTCAATCACGACGTAGCAGTATTCACCATGCGTTTTGATGTCGCGCCAGGTCGACGTCGGGCCTGCGATCTGAGCGATAATCTGCGGGTTGACCGGGTCGGTCACTTCCACAAATGCGACGGTTGTCACCAGTCCCATGATGGCGTATTCACGTCCCGCTGGTGAGACATAACCCCAGATGTCCGCTCCGGGCGAGCCACCCCCGAAATCGGCGTAGGTTACGAGTCCCAACAGGGATATGCCACTGCTGTCAAAGACGGGGCCAGCCGCATTTGCGGTGGTTGCCCCGGATCCGGTTCCAGTTGTTGTCGCTGGGGTTTCAGGTTGCTGCGGTGACGGGGAGACGAAGTCTGGTGGTACGCCGAATGCCGCCGCTGGTACACCGACGGTTGCCACCGCCAGCGCGAACAGTCCCATCCCGAGGCTGGCTGTCCTTCCGAAATGATGGCCAACATTATGGATCAGCCTGGCGTTACATCGCAACTCGAATCTACGCATCGTTTATACCCCTCGGTTCATCCCACAGCTTCTTATTATCGGTCCTGATCGACCGCTGATCCTGGTTCCTGAGCATGCACATCCATACTGAGCATACACAATCGTGGGGGCGACATGCAACACCCCAATCGTGAAGGTATGCGGGGATTTCGGTAACGAAATGATCTGGTGGGTGAACCCCGTTCGTGGAAGCTGAAGCTCATATCCGGCGTTTTCCCCTTTAACTCTCCCCTGATCTACATCTTTTTGCTCTCATCCCGGTACTCTCATCTCAGTACTCTCATCTTTTTGCCCTGCTCACAGTGTTCTCCCCTTATTGGGTGCGTGACGGTTTCGACGGGGATGTGTCACACACGATCCGGCTGTGCTACGTTGAACTGCTACAGCTACACTGAACTGCCACAGTCGGGGGCGGCTGTGCTACATTGAACGGCTTCAGCTACACTGAACTGCCACAGCCGGGGGCGGCTGTGCTACATACACCCTCATGTTCACATCTCCACCAAAACTGTGACGCCCCCCCTCCTCATTGCTCTACTTCCGGGTCGATATTGCGATCTGCCCTCATTCTTCACTATACACCATGGAATCCACAAAATCCAGTGAAAAATAGAAAAAATTTAGGAAGAAGTTAGGCCATGGGCAAAATGTCGATTTTTGGGGAATGGCCGGTGATTTCGGTCCCGGCTGAGGTCGGTTGGTTGTGTCCGTCATGGAGCGGTTTCTCTGGTGTCCGCTCCCTTCAGATCTTCCGTATTGGTCGTCTTCAGGGTCACGGCTCGGATACAAAAACGTCAGCAATTCCAAGGCACTACACCAGCAGCCAGCATTGCGATCTCGACTACGCAGTGCGAGGGGTCTTCGGCTCCCCCATGTCTGAAGACATGGGCCACACGCCAGTGTGTTTGTGACGGCAGTTGCGGATAAGCCGTCAGTGTCCCCCGACGTTTTTTTTATGGTCCGCTCCCTTCAGATCTTCCGTATTGGTCGTCTTCAGGGTCACGGCTCGGATACAAAAACGTCAGCAATTCCAAGGCACTGCACCAGCAGCCAGCATTGCGATCTCGACTACGCAGTGCGAGGGGTCTTCGGCTCCCCCATGTCTGAAGACATGGGCCACACACCAGTGTGTTTGTGACGGCAGTTGCGGATAAGCCGCCAGTGGCACCCCCGATCAGTGGCACCCCCGATCAGTGGCAACCCCGACCAGTGTCCATCCCGAATGGGATCATTGTACCCGATGGGAGCCAAAGATACCTCTTATCAGGTGTAACGGAGTACTGGTGTGAACGTGTTACGAGAAAGCCCCCGCCGGCGCGAAGCCTACGGGGGCGGTTGCGGTTGTATTTCATTGTATCGCGACCCTGCTATGGTTGCGGACAGTTCAACTGTATGCCCGCCCATGGCTGCGTTGCGTTTCCGGTTCCGAACCATTCCTGACGCCATCTCAAGAGGTCGAGCGCCTGGATGGTTCCACCGCGGTCGATGTCGAAGTACAACTCTTCGCCCCCGCAATCCGGACAGGTCGGTGATGGCGGGCAGGAACCGAGGAGTTTCTGACGCATTCGCAAAAGGTCTAGCGGCTGGACGCGACCGTTCTGGTCGATGTCGTCCGGGAGGAACCCGTAATCCACTCGATCCGGTTCGGAATTACCTGGTCCGAGATCGCCCAGATTGAGGATCTGGATACCGGAAGCGTTCCACACGTTTGCACGCAGCGTTGTGTATTCCTGCAGTGTGATGGGACGACTCCAGATCACACGCAGATGACTCGGGTTTCCGCCGATGGTCATGACATTTGTGACGTTCGGAGCTGGTCCACCACTGCACTCCCGCATCATGAAGTTGGCGGGTGTTACGGGTCCGCCAGCCGGTGTTCCGAATACGGGTACGTTGAAGAGGATGTTTGCTGACCGCAAGCCACGATTGAGGTCTACGCCGTTGGTGCTTTCCTGGCGAGGATCGATGTATCCTGTGCAGGGGTTCGTTCCCGGGTCTGGGCTGATCTCGTGTACGATCTTCGGGGGATCGATACATTCGGTGATTGTGCAGTCCGAACCCGGACCTTGCGGAACGCCGCCCTGGTCCAGACATTCCTCGCGTGAAAACTCTTCACACCCCTGGTCCTGGAAGCAACATGCTTCTTCATTTGGTATGCAGTCGCAGGTGAACATTGTGAAGCCTTTCGGCAGGGTTATGATTCGCTCGACGCAATCGGACCCTGGTGGGCATTCCCCGACACAGAATGGGGATGCTGGTGGATCAAGTTCGACGTGACACTCATCGACAGGCTGACATTCGCAGGCTGTGACAAAGCAGGAGCCATCCTGGTCGCATACGACCTGTTGCGGAACGCATTGCTCGTTGGGGTCTGGACAGACGACGTCCTCGCAGCGATTTCCGTTTGGTGATGGTCCACACTCTGGTTCCGGGAAACATTCGCATGTGAAGGTGTCTGGGATGTTGTCACCGTTTGTGTCCGTTCCGATGAGTTCGCAGATTTCACCTGGTGGGCATTCGCCTGCACAGAACGGCGATCCGTCAGTCCCGAGTTCGACATGACACTAGTTTACCGGTCCACAATCACACTGGACGATGATGCAGGGTGCTCCCGGGAAGCAGATGACCACTTGCGGGACACAACGTTCGTTTGTGATGGGACAGTCCGAATCGATGCATCTACTGCCAGCTGCGTTTGGACTGCACCCCTGCGGTCCGCATGGGTTTTCGTTACAGTTTGATCCTGTTCCTGCGGGTGTACCGCCAAGGTCGTCGCAGCAGAGTCGGTCGGCCATGAAGCATGATTCGCCGAGGCAGCAGGCCTGTGGTTCTGTGCATGTTTCTGCACCGCTTTGAGGGATTCCCCCGTAAATTTCGCAGCATTTTGGATCCATCTCCGTGCATTCAGCCGAGACGTCGCCTACGAAGCAGCATGGTTTTGGTTCTTCGCATACGGAACCTGCACCGAGGGGTTCGCCGCCGATTTCCTCGCATTCTTCAGCGGGTAGTTCCTGACATCCGTCCTGGAGGCAACATGCTTCGACGATTGGGATGCAGTCGCAAGAGTGCAAGGTCTGGTCTGTGGGAAGAATTTCGACGGATTCGAGACAATCGAATCCTGGCGGACATGCACCGACGCAGAACGGTGATGTGGGCGGGTCCAGTTCGACGTGGCA
>JAJRYY010000003.1 GCA_024275565.1 Planctomycetota bacterium | reverse complement strand
GATCATCGATACGGACGGCGATGTGGACGTGTTCGATGTGATTGCAATAAACGACTGCTTCACTGGGTATTGCTTGCCATCGATGCAGGCGTACGATCTTGTGGGGGGCTTCTCTGGCGCACTGCCCAACGGCGTCGTCGATGTGTTCGACATCGTAGCCGTCCAGGACGCCTTTTCCGGCACGCCCTATTACTACGGTGGTCCATGCCCATCAGACCCTCAGCCGATCCCCCCGAGCACCCCCTACGCCTTCACGGGTCGTCGTCTAGACCTCCTCCCAGCCGCCGGCACGGGTCCCCTGCCCTCCCCCGCCAGCTATACCACTACAGAGCAAGGTCCTACGACCCCCTGAACGGCCGATTCCTACAAAGAGACCCAGCCGAATACATAGACAGCATGAATCTCTATGAGTATGTTATCAGTAACCCGATGGTTATCGCCGATCCGACGGGTAAGTGGGGTGCGGAGGTCCATCGAGATCGGACCCGGCTGTGGGCCATCAATGTGGGCATGCGAGCGGCCGCGTCCGGGCGGGTCGGAGACGAAGACATTGCTACAGATGGATTGAGCACCGGCTGGGCGCCTGGCATCGGAGAACAGAAACGCCACTTCAATAGGAATCGTTCAGGAAGCGACTCAAGGTTGGACTGGATGACGAGGGAGTTGATCGATGCGGTAAACGCGTGTTCTCAAGAGGTCGATGATCCGTTGACCGCGGCCCGACACCTCGGCAGATCGTTGCACAGTTTGCAAGACTGGTGGGCTCACGGCGCGTATTCTTCGGGACCAAGAGATGTCGTAGAACCACACATCGCGGCTTACGATGATCCGCTACTGGACGCCGACTTTGGGGATTCCCCTGACGGGCGCGCGCCCCAAGTATGGATCGTAAACAGTTTCTTTGAACAGCAATACAGGGGCTGGATTCCTGGGACTAGTAGGGCAGGTCGTTGACCTGCCTTTACTATGAGACTTCGGAGAGAAAAGGGGGACGGGAGTTGAAACGGGGACGTAGCTAGTTTTTTGTTCCGCGACCACGAATATCTGGGGCGACGTGAACGGTATGAATGGCCTGAACATTGTCGATGTGTTCGAGGTGAACAACTGCCTCAGCCAGGTAGGTCGGGCACTGCCCGACATCGGCATACCAGCGACATGTACACCAATTAGAAGGTCGAGACGAGAACGCAGTCGGGGATTGTAACGGGGACGTAGCTAGTTTACGGGGATTGCGGGATTGAAACGTAGAGTTTCGAGGGACACCATGAGTTTCGAGGAACACCATACTTAATTCTGATGCACGAGAAATTCGTCGCGCGAGCATCGATGGCTGGCGTATCGCCAAGTCGTCAGCCGCCGCCCGCAACGCCGGTCATAGCATCATTAGATGCCGGTCAGTGCCTCAGTTGGCGTCGGTTTTGTCCTCAGGCAACGCCGAATTTGGCGTCCGACGAAAAAAAACAAAAAAAGTTTCACTTCAAAAACACCCCTCACAGCATCGCCAAGGCGTATCGACTCCCCAAATACAGGCCAAATCCCCCCTCCACCCGAAAAAAAGTAGATCACCCTGCGTGTTATATAGGTAGAGCAGGGGGACTGCTCCACATTATTGGGGAGGATGGCTACAATCATGCGTACCAGAACAATGACAGACAGAAACACATCGACAAAGTACAAGCCAATCGTAGCGACATGCAAACCCACGGTGACGACGTGCAGCACCATCGTAGCAAAGTGCAAACTCATCGCGACGACATGCAAGTCCATAGCGACGATGTGCATACCTATCGTGACGACGTGCCGGCCCCGGATGAACTCAGCCAACCGAAAGAAACTGCTGGTAGCCGTCCTGCTGGGAGTTCGGGGGACACCATACTTAATTCTGGCGGGTTGAAACGGGGGTAAGGTTGGACGCTTCGTCGGGCACTGCCCGACCTGCGTTTGCATTGAATGAACCTTCTACGAGAGGATCGGCAGGGGGTATAGAGGATCGGCATGGGGTTTCATGAGAGGATCGGCAGGGGGTTTGTAGTGGGGTGAGGGTACGCACCGGGTGTCGGCGTGGGGGCGTTGATCTGCGTGAAGACGTCGTCGTACTGATTGCGGAGGTACGCATCGGGTGCCCCGCCGTGGAGGTGCGTCCAGGGGAAGACTTCGGTCGCAGGCCGCTCGCGATGGGCGTAGAAATTCACGTCCGTACCTGTCTCGTCAAACGCCCGATGCCAGATGTCGGGCTTGAACGCCTCATCCCAACCGTCCAGCCGGGCACCAAGCTTCCACGCACGCTCGATCGCATGGGACAACCGACGGTCGCCACGGGCAAAAACCCCCTCCAGAATCGACCGCTTCACATCGTGCATCTTGATCCTGACCGACGATTTCTTCGATCGCGAAATATCACGCAGGCGATTGCGGACCTCCAGAAAATATTCCGGCGTCTGCTGAGCAGCCCACTGAAAGGGCGTATAGGGTTTCGGCACCAGCCAACCCACGGCAGCCTTCACCGAGGCTGGCCCGCCGCCGACCTCACGACGCAATTCGGAAACCTCACGACTCAGTTTGAAAATGCCGTCGATATCCGACTCCCGCTCACCGGGGAACCCAGCCATGAAGTATAGCTTTACAGATTTCCACCCAGCCTCATAAGCGGCCCGAACGCCGTCGAGGAGCAGTCCATCGGTCACCTTCTTCCGGATCGCAGCCCGCATATCGTCGCTGGCGGCCTCGACCGCGATCGTCAGCCCGCTTTTGCGCACACCACTCACCATCTGAGGGATGTGGGCAAGCATCTTATCGACCCGAAGCGACGGGACTGAAATACTGACGTTTCTCGGGCGAAATCGCTCCGTCGCACGCTCTGCCAGCTCGGGAAGATGCGGATAATCCGCCGTTGAAAGTGAGAGTAACCCAAGCTCATCAATGCCGGTCGATCGCCACATTTCGTCGGCCATCTCGAGAATCTGATCGACGGAGCGGAGTCGCAATGGCCGTTTGGTGTATCCGGCGTGGCAGAAGCGACATCGCTGGGGGCAGCCGCGCATGATCTCGATCGCGATCCGATCGTGCACGACATCGGTGAACGGGACGAGCGGGCGGATCGGGAAGGGGGCAGCGTCAAAATCGGGGGTCTGGCAGCGTTCGATTCGAGCGGGGATGTCGTCGCGCGACGGGGTGATGCTCTGCACGGTCCCGTCTGTGTTGTATGCGACGTTGTAAAGTGAGGGTGCATAAATCCAATCGAAGCGTTGCGCGAGTTCAAGGATCATATCGCGCCGACGCATACCGTCTGACTTTAATTCTTTGCAGGTGGCGAGGATGGCTTTCATCGAATCTTCGCCATCGCCGAGGACGACGAGGTCGATGAAGTCGGCGACCGGTTCGGGGTTGTCAGCCTGGGGTCCGCCGGCGAGGACGAGGGGGTGAGAATCGTCGCGATCCGCGCTGCGGAATGGGATGCCTGCGAGGTCGAGGATTGTGAGGAGGCCTGTGAAGCCCATTTCGTATTGAAGCGACACTGCGATTATGTCAGCATCGGCGACGGGCTGGCGGGTGTCCCAGGTGAAGAGTGGGATTTTCTTGTGGCGCATGACTTCTTCCGCGTCGAGCCATGGGCAGTAGGTTCGTTCCGCGCAGACGCCTGGTGTGTGGTTGCACAGCCAGTACAGGATTTGGCAGCCGAGGTGCGACATGCCGATTGTGTAGGTGTCTGGAAAGGCGATGGCGACGCGGATTTCGGCAGATTCCCAGTCGCCGGGTGTGACGAGGGCGTTGATTTCCTGGCCTATGTATTGTCCCGGCTGCTTGATGAAGGGGAGCAATTCGCTGCTGACGCGTGCTCCGAGGGCAGTGGTGGGCATGCCAGAGTTGCTGGTTTGCGTCTGTGTGGTGTTGATTGTGGGGCGTGGAGCGATCATGGGTTGGATTTTAGCGGATTCTGCTGAAAAAACCATGGTGGGGCTGATTGCGACCTGGTCTGGTGTGTCTTTCCGATCCGTTGCTGCACGGTATAGGCCTGCGCTTATGAGGAGGATGAGGACGCATCTTGCTGCTGCGATCTGGTAGCGTGGGACTGGTTTTCTGTAGCGTCTTGCGAGCCTTCTGCGTTCTGCGTCGCTCAGGATGTATGTGGCGACTGGCTGGCGTGCCATTGTGTGGCGGCAATCCGGGCGATCCGCCATGTGGTATGGGCGGCTGGTCTGAGCGAGGTATCTGAATGTTGTTCCGTATACACCTTCCATATATGTATAACACGCAGGGTGATCTACTTTTGGGCCGCATATTGGTGAAAATCCTGGCGGATTTGTTAGAAATGCCCCTTGG
>JAJRYY010000032.1 GCA_024275565.1 Planctomycetota bacterium | reverse complement strand
GTGTTGTCAAACGTTGTTGCACCATCCGTAATGGCGATGCTGCCTGTACACTCATCATTCGCAGGAACACCCGCAGCGCCAGGATTCGATACGCCAGAAACGCCAGCACGAAGACGAGCGTCAGCAGCAGCCTGCTTCACAACAGACAGCTCCTTCTGGGTCAACTCAGCGTTGACTCCAGTGACCACAAAACCCAGAGCAATCGCAACCATACTCTTCGTCAAATTACTTCTAATGTGCATTTCCAAACCTCCAGTAAGACTTCATTTCCCTTCCAATCCCAACAACCGGAAGGCGCTTTTCGTATTTTTGAATCGATGTAGAAAACAGTCTGAACGCAGCACGCAAGTGCGAAATGCACACCAGCGTGACGCAATGAAACGTCGAAACGACAGGAATTGACTAACCGAGCGGTGGTGCCCGAGATCGAGACGCACCTGGAACACGAATCGGAACCAGACGCGTAGATTGAGGAATGACAGAACCAAGCGGATCGAGCGTATCGACCGCAGTGATAAACCAGACGATGAGCGCCCGGAGAAGCCCGATAGCCGCAACAAACATGCCGCTGGCGTAGGCTATGATAAACGCAACAAATACGTAACCCAGGAATCCACCGACAGTCTGCACCAGACTGCCACCGCCCTGCGTCCCCGCGAGAAGCCCATGACGCAAACCGAGCGGGGTCAGGGCAAACTCAACCGCTATCCACCCAACCGCCAGCACGAACGGGCTAAAGCCGATCCGCCGCGTCAACCGCGACCCAAGACCCACATAAATCGCGGGCACTGCAAGCATCAAAGCAGCGGAAACTGGCGACAGGGACACGGCTGTGTCCAATAATACCGTCGTGGAAGCAAGCAGCGACAGCCCCCAGACGCCACCAGCCAACATCGCCGCCCGTGGAGTCAATCGACGAATCGCCACAAAGAGTGGCAAAAGCGTCACCCACCCAAGCCAAGGCAATTCCACCGTCGAAAGCGCAAGGGCCACTCCATAGGCACTCAAAATCAACGATGCAAACAACGCCGCCACCCTGGCACCCTGCCATGGTGACACGCTCTGCACGCAACGCTTATCTCGCACGATCCGACGACTCATAGGGCAAATTACCAACAACAATTACACACAAAAGACCAAATCAAAACACAAATCCACTGCAAGCTGCACAACAATCTGCTTGCTGCATATAAATCTGCGTCCTGAAGAAAAATCCGCGTCCTGAAGAAAAATCTGCGTCCTGAATAGCCATCCGGAAAGAAGATTCTCCTTCCAAGCCCATCCAAATCCCGCCAAACCCATCCAAAAAACGCCTCTACGGGACCAAAAACAACGGTCCATCCGCCCGGCTGATAATGTATACAGTCCAGGCTGACGCCCCAACCTACACAATACCGCCCATAATCTCAAGCGAATTCCAAGAAAATCTCAAGCCTGAATGCACAATCACCCAAAGTTGCTGCCGGAAAATCCCCCAGACGTCCAATGCTGCTCGTAAACCGTCTTTTTCCCCACCAGCCAGACCCTCGAATCCACCCCCGAACCACCTCCGACACACAGACAGAACCCTGCGCAACAGATGGATCACGCCCAGGTAACTCCGCCGTAACGTACCCGAAAACGGGTCTTGAATGCATGTCCTAACCTTCCGTAACATCGACGAGCATGTGGCAGGGACGAGATCGACCACGAAACGTCGTATCTCACTTTCCACAGGGAGCAGGTTAAAATCACGGTGAACAGGTAAAAAGAAGCGATATTCAGACGGTTTACGCAATAGTAAATTGACACATTTCCACGAATGGAGACACACGATGATTGGCAAGCAGGTTCTCAACCGTACGCTGGTGGCTGTCATGGCGCTGGCGGTTGCCGCAGGCACGACGGCTGCGTTCGCGCAGGTGGCGAAAGACGTAAAATCCACCGCCGCCGGCAGCAAAATCAAGAGTTCAAAAAGTCTCACTGCAAAATCTGCTGCCCCCCGGGCCAAGTCCGGTGCGGCTGGTCAGACTGGCGGGACAGACGGCGCCAGTGGTGCAAAGATCGTCGTTGAAGAGGCATCACACGATTTCGGCGAGATCTGGTCCGGTGCCCCCATCCAGCACACATTCGAAATCAAGAATGAAGGCACCAGCGTGCTGAAGCTCACACGCGTCAAACCGAGCTGCGGATGCACCGTCGCCAATCAATACGACCGGGAAATCGCACCGGGTACGATCGGCAAGATCCCTGTCACCATCAAGAGCGGTAAGCTCCGCAACAAGGTCAGCAAATCGATCACGGTCGAATCCAACGACTCCAGCAACTCGCCGTTGCGACTCACACTCACCGGAACCGTCAAGCAGCGTGTCAGCATGGATCCGGTACGTGGTGGGGCTTTCGGACGCATCGCAGCCGATAAGGATCTCAACCGTGTCATCACGCTCACCAACAACACCGACTCGCCCGTCGAACTGGACATCCTGGGATCAGCCACAGGGGGACCGTTCAAAGCAGAACTCAAGGAAATTGAGAAGGGACAAAAGTACGAGCTGATCATCACTGGCAAGGCGCCTTTCGCCGAGCAGAACAGCCGTGCCAACTTCAAACTCCGCACCAACATCAAGGACCAGCCCACCATCGACATCCCGGTGACTGCTTTCGTCCCACCGCGCGTCGAAATCCGCCCCAAGGACATCATCATCCCGCAGGCATCTGACAAGGCAGCCACACGCAATATCACTGTAAAATTCAACACAAGCGACGACCTGAAAGTTCTCTCTGGTACGGTGGATGCTGAAAATGTGAGCGTCGAAATTGAAAGACGAGCCAACAACCAGTTCAAAGTGACCGCAAATTTCCCCGCGAACTACGTCCCACCCACAAAGGGACACACCCTCACCCTCAAAACCGACGATCCCAAAAACGCTGAGATCAAGGTGTCCATCAAGCGTCAGCGTGCAACACCACCACGCCCGACACGTCCGTCCATGCTCCTGGCCAACAAACCCGCCCCGAAGGCGAGCTTCACAATGGCTGACGGAAAGACGGTCTCCACGGACGACTTCAAGGGCAAGGTCACACTGCTGAAGTTTTATGCAAGCTGGTGCGGGTTCTGCAAACGCGCCCTGCCCAAGCTCGACGTCATGCGAAAAGATCTCGACGGTACGGATTTCAACCTCCTGGCAGTCAGCATGGACACCATTGTGGCAGAACCAGACCCCAAAAATCGCCGTGCTGTCACAAGAGAGTTCGTGGTCGACCAATTCACCAAGGCAGGATGGGATGTCCCTCAGGCATTCGATTCCAATGGTGATGGCCGAAACAAATTCAAGGTCCAGAGTTTCCCGACCCTGTTCCTCATTGGAAAGACCGGAAAAGTCGAACGCGTCTACATGGGTGGCGGAGCCGTCAACGATGGCAGCCTGAGAAAGGCAATCGATGATCTCCTCGCAGGCAAAAAACTTCCGCCGCAGAAGGTCGATACGACGACAGCACGGACCCCTCCCAAACGACCCGCCCTTGAATTGAAGGGGAAGAACGCCCCCAACACAGCCTTCACCACCACCAGTGGCGATTCCTTCCCGCTCATAGATGGCCAGAACTCAACCGTCGCGTTCTTTTATGCAAGCTGGTGCGGCTACTGCAAAAAAGCCCTGCCAAAACTCGATGAGCTGAGTAAGTCCTACGAAGGCAAGAATGTCCGTTTTGTGGGCATCAACCAGGACACCATCGTCGAGCAGCTCGACCCGAACAACCGTCGCGGTAAGACCAGGGAACAGGTGGTGGAGCAATGGAAACAGCTCGGTGCCTCATTCCCACAGATCATCGATACCGAAAAAATGGGTCGGACACAGATGAAGGTCACCAGCTTCCCAACGATGTTCCTGATTAGCAAAACCGGGAAAATCGAGGAAGTCTATGTCGGTGGAGGTGCTGTGAATAATGGTACGCTCAAGAAAGACATCGACAAATCGATAGGCCTGGTGTCTACAAAGTAGGCAACTGTCACCCGATGGAACACCATCGCCCTGTAACCGTCGCAACCCAGTAGCAACGCACGGTTCACCATGAAAATCCAGCGCCCGCAACGGAACCTCTTTCGTTGCGGGCGTTTTCTCTTAAGATGACCCAGGAGATGCTCTGACGGAAAGCCTGTCCGTAGGCGACAGACAATGACCCCAGACTCAAAACACCAGAGGCAGATACATCATTTACCTAACCCGGAAGCAGAGAACCCATGGGGCGTAGAAAACCATCCCAGAAGAATCTCAACAAAAAAGGGAAACCCTCAAAAAAGGGGAATACCAAGGCAAACCGACGAAGCAGTTCGCGAAAAAACATCGCGATCTGGTCGATCGCGACCATCGCCATCATCGCAATAACCGCAATACTCTGGCAGGTCTCGAACAATCGGACCAGCGCAAATCAGAAGCTCATTTCTTCACCACTCCCACCGGTACGACCCGGCGAAAACGCCCAGCTGGACCCGGAAGTCAGGCAGCTCATCGAACAGCAAATACGTATTGTTCAGGGAAATCAGGCATCGGCGAAAGAACACGGTACGCTGGCAATCATCTATGAAGCCAACGAATTGTGGCCCGAAGCACATCGCAGCTACCTCAACGCCTCGTCACTCGACCCCAAAGACTGGGTCTGGAAAATCCATGCCGCAGCAGCACAATCCGCGGCTGGCGACTTCACCGGTGGGCTCGATTCTATACGAGATGTCGCGGAAGAATTTCCCACAATCCCCCAGATACAACACCGCCTCGGACGCACACTTCTGGAAACCGAGGATCTCGATGCGGCTGAAAACGCGTTCCAACGCACTGTCAATTTAGAACCCAATTCCTGCGCTGGATACATCGGACTTGGACAAGTCGCGATCCACAGACGCCAGTTCCTAAAAGCTGCCGAACTCCTCGAACAAGGGGTCCGACTTTGCCCGGATTACGGCCTGGCCCACTATCTCCTCGGGTCAGCGTACCGCCGCATCTATCGGAAGGAAGAAGCGCGCCACGAACTCGCACAAGGCGTCAATTCCAAGTCACGCTTCATGGGTGACCGCATCATGAAAGCAATCCCAAAGTACTACCGAGGTCTGGCGGTCCAGCTCGCCACAGCCATGCAGCTTCTTGAATCCGGAAAACCAGACAAAGCCGTCGCAATTCTCGAGAAAGCCCGCATAAAACGACCCCGGGATACCAACGTTCTCAACAACCTTGCCATTGCATACCTCAACCTGCGTCAACCGGAAAAATCGAGAAAAGCCCTCCTGGAAGCACTCGAAATTGATCCAACACAATTTCCAACCTATATCAATCTCGTGGAAAGCTGCCTGTCCTTACGCAACCCACAGGAAGCGCTAACCTACAGCCAAAAGGCGATCGAACTCGCACCAACCGTGGGACAGGCACATTACTCAAAAGCACGCGCACTGATGGCCTTGAAACGATTCCAGGAAGCACGTGTCGCACTACTGCAAACTGTGCGACTCGATACCAGAAACCCGGAAGCCTTTTTAAACCTGGCGGAGTGCTGCTATCAGCTCGGAGACAGGGAAGAAGCACTCAAATACTTCACGACGGCGGCTGAACGCATGCCCCGAAACCTGAATTCCCAGATCGGTGTGTGCACCATCAGCATGGAACTGGGCCTGTGGAACCGGGCGGAAACAGCCCTGCTCCGTGCAAAACGAATCGCACCAGACCACCAGAGAGTAAGACAACTGGAACGCAGCTTCGCAGAAAGAACAGGGCAATGATCCTCCAACCAATGATCCACACACGCCGCGCCGCAACCTTGGCAGCACCCATCGCCATCGTACTGGTCTTCGTCGCCATCGCGTTAATCATCACTTACAGATCGTCCAGCAATACCACCGCAATCAACAACACCAGTTCAACCACCCCTGACACCACGTCAGAATCATCCGCAACGCCCTGGTTTGTCGATGCAGCAGACAACGCAGGCCTCTCATTTGTCTATGAACCAGGCCCCAAACGACACTGGTTCCCCGAAATCATGGGCGGCGGTGTATGCCTGATCGATTACGACAAAGATTCATACCTCGACATTTACTTCGTGCAGGGTGGAGATCTCGACCCGGAAGCCAACAACACCCACGGAAATGTGATGTATCGAAATCTTGGCCCAGACAAAGTACTGCAGATCGCAGGAAGTGGTGGTGAGCGGGCGCTGCGTTTCGAAGATGTCACGGATAAAACCAAGGTCGGCGATACAGGATATGGAATGGGTTGCACCGTCGGCGACTTCGACGCTGACGGCTGGGACGATATTTACGTCACCAATGTCGGACAGAACACCCTCTATCGCAACAACCAGGATGGAACATTTTCGAATATCACAGACTCAGCTGGCGTGGGAGACGAACGATGGGGGGCGAGTGCAGCTTTTCTCGATTTCGACCGGGACGGGTTGCTCGATCTGTTCGTAGTCAATTATGTGGGCTGGTCAATCAAACGCAACCTGGAGTGCTTTTCTGGCGCCGGTGAACGTCAATTTTGCAGCCCGAACAACTACAATGCACCTGTCGCAGACAACCTGTATCGCAACAATGGGGACGGAACATTTACGGACGTGGCAGAGGCAGCCGGGATCGGCCAGGTCTTCGGCAATGGGCTCGGCGTCGCTTGCGCAGATTTCGATGCAAATGGGTGGGTGGATATTTATGTGGCCAATGACGGCATGGCAAATCAGCTATGGTTAAATCAGGGCGATGGTACATTTGTCGATGAAGCACTCCTCTCAGGATCAGCCGTCAACGTCCGAGGAAAAACAGAGGCGGGGATGGGCGTCCAGGCGGTCGATGTAGACGACGATGGAGATATGGATATTTTCCTGTCACACCTTCGCAATGAATCCAACACATTTTATGTCAACGACGGAGGCTGGTTTGATGACATGACTGCTCGCATGGGACTTGCTGCAACCAGCATTGACCTCACCGGGTTTGGCCTGGCGTTCGAGGATTTCAATAACGATGGCTACCAGGATTTGTACATTGTGAACGGACGCGTGGTGCGATGGGAGCCGACAGTCTCAAAAGACGACCCATACGCCGAACCAAACTTATTGTTCGCCGCAAAAGGTGCAAAGGAGGGTACTTCGTTTCAGGAGGTATCACCGCCGGGAGGTACGCCCGATAACTTGATCTTCACAAGCAGGGCGATGGCCACAGGTGACCTGGACAATGATGGCGGAGTGGACGCCGTCGTGGTGAACCGTTCCGCACCCGCCAATCTGCTGCGAAACGTCGTAAATCATCGTGGGCGATGGGTCTCGTTCGATGTCAGGTTGGCTGACGGTTCTGTTGCATTGTATGCGATGGTGTCGATGGAAACCGGCGGCCGAAAGCAGTCACGCATGGTCCAGCGGGCGTATAGTTACTGTGCAAGCGGTGACGCCAGAGTGCATTTCGGAATCGGCAGCGCAGACAAAATCGACCGCGTCACTGTCAAATGGCCCGGCGAGAGCAAACCCGACACCTTCGGCCCCTTCAAAATCAACCACATCTACACGCTAACCCAAAACCGCTGACCCAAATCCCAAACGCACCACAACCATAGCTGGTCATCGAACACGCGTACCTCCTCACCAAGCGAATCACTCCACTCCACAAGTGGATACCGGGTGTGCTCGCAGAATACCCTACGAAACAAGGGCTTTTGCGACACTTTGCAGCATCACGCAAGCCCTTGCGACAACTACCCCCAACGGGACTCGAACCCGTGTCTCCAGGATGAGAACCTGATATCCTAGGCCGCTAGACGATGGGGGCGCGGACCATGCGATGAACCCTGCACAGCCTCAATACTCACGAAAAACATAGTTTCACAGCCCCAAAACGTCAAGCCGCCACACACCAAAATACACCACCATCCGACACATGTGGCATAATTCGCCCCGCACATCCGGTATTTCCGACGCAAACGGTTTGGAACGCAGCCCGACAAGTGGCAGACGCCGCTCTGGGGCAAACACAGAGTGCTATGCCTTGATGCAGTCGATTAGATCACTGACGCTGATCGTTGCGATGGAAGTCGCAGAGTCGGACATCGCATAGGGCATGATAATCTGGTCACCATGAACCATCGCACCACAGGAATACACCACATTGGGCACATACCCTTCGCGCTCTTTCGCATTGGGAGACATGATGGGGGTCCGCGATGCAGCGATAATGCGCGACGGATCCTCCAGATCCAGCAGCATCGCACCAATACAATACCGCCGCATCGGTCCCACACCATGCGTCAGAAGAATCCAGCCATGCTCGGTTTCGATCGGCGACCCACAATTCCCAATCTGAACAAATTCCCACGGATGCGTCGGACCATGCAGCTTCGTCGCTTCATTCCAGAACCGAACGTTGGAGGCTGACATCAGGTACAGACTCTCCCCGTCAAGTCGCCCGATCATCATGAAGCGTTCATTCACCCGCCTCGGGAACAATGCCATCCCCTTATTCTGCACATGGCGACCATTCAGCGTCACAACCCGGAACGTCCTGAAATCATACGTCTTCAATAACTGCGGCAGAATCTTGAAACCGTTGTACGCAGTATACGTTCCATAGTAAATGACCGTCCCATCGTCATCCACAAAACGCACAAACCGTGCATCTTCAATACCGCGACTCTCGTTCTCAGTGACAGGAAATATCACAACCTCGGAAATCGGACAGTCGGTGGGAAATACAAGCTGATAATTCGAGCGCGCCAGCCAAAGAACCTGCTCAGCCGTCTCGGAAAACGCCTCATGGTCCTCACCGTGTTTCGCCCACTGCTGGTTCACCGAGTGCTCAAGCTGACCATAGTCAAACTCCAGCGGAAGATGATCCAGAATATCCGCAGCCAGCTCGTTATACGCCCCCATCTCGATCAGCTTGAGAAAGAATTTCTGCTTCACATGCTTCGCGAACTGGTCCGGCCTGCCCATCGCGACATAAGGCGAAACGGGTTCAAACTCAATATCGCCGTTGGCTCTGATAACGCCGGTGCGAAAGACAATCGACGAAATATGCCCCTCCCCCGTCGCACGCAAACTCATGATGAACCGACACGAACCCTCGGACAGATTGCTCTGGTCCATATGCGGCACGATCGAGGGGTTGAACAGGGCAGCAGACTCAATGGAGTATTCCATCGTGAAATAAGCACCAATCAACTGACGACGATCCTCGGATATCACCACACCCTCATCAACATGGCAGGAAATATCATTGAAGTGATTCTCGAAAACCTTCTCGATATTCCGATGCCGGTGGGCAAAATCAGACATCACACCCGACAACTGAACCCGGACCTCATCATCACTGAGACGTATCACGCGACCAAGAATTGCACGAACACGATCCTCACCGCCAGGAACAAATAGACGCGTGATGACCCTGCGGTCGTCCGACATAAACTGTTCTTCACGACGATGGATCGCCGGAGATTCCTGAAGTGCCTCGATCACGTACCCGTCCCTCACCTGTAATGCTTCAAATTACCTGTAATGCTTCAAATTAAGTGTCATGCAGCCAATACAGTAAGTGCAATACCGCCAATACAGCACGCGATAACCCGGCTCATCACGCGATTATCCCGTCTCATAACAACGCCCGCAACCACCACAGCCGACCCCTGTCATAACCATCGGTCGAAAATACCCGCATCAAGCCTTAACATTCGACGATTAACTGTCAGTGATATCGTCGCATTCCTCGTGACTATCACACCCGCCGCCATCGTTATTATCACACCCACCACCACCACCAGCACCATCCCGAATGTCACCCTGGGACGAATCTCCACCAGACCCAAGCCAAAGAGATTCTCCAATAGCAGCCAGGAATAATAGCGGCACCACGAGGATAAGGAAGAGTCCCCACGCCCGCGAGGAACCGATCGATTCCCATACCGCATTTTGTCCAAGACTCAGTCCGATAGAAATCGCAATGGCAGGCGGTTCCAGAAGATTGAGCAAAACGCCGATCCGAACACGCCGTCGCAGAGAAACATCTCTCGGGGGAACCCAGAACACCCCGCCGCAATCCCCATCGGATGCAGCAGACACATCAACCGATGCATCTGTCATGAGTCGCATCGCAGCCCCAAGCGTCCAGCCAACGATCACAATGCCACACCACGGTCCAATCCCCCACGGACCAAGCGACACCAGCAACGCACACACGCAGGTATTGTTCACGAAGATCACCGCCGTCCGAACCACACCAGACCGGCTCCGAACAAGCGGCAGTACAATCTCAAAAATCCAGTGCGACACACCCCGAACGGCAAGAAACGAAGGCTGCGCGGCCACGCTCCATCCAACCCCCACCGCCATCAGCATGAGCAGACCACCAGCAACCATAGGCACTGCAAGCGTCCAGAGATCGTTCAAGACACCCATCAACGAAACCACGCCTCCGCAGAATACTGGTCTGAAAACGCCCTCGAAACACAACTACTACGGACCTGCAACTACCAATGATTTCGCCTTACCCAACAGATACCGACGCATCTCGGTTCCGGAAGGATGCTTCTCTGCCGCACGAACCGACTCACGCAGCGCGGCTGATGCGCCATCTTTTCCAAGACGCGACAACCCAATGGCGGAGATAAGCGCAGCATCAATCTCATTCGCACCCATCCGCACCGCACGCTCTGCAACACGCATGGATTCCTCAATGCGATCATTCTCAAGCAACGCCACGGCAAGCGTCATACCCACCCGTACATCATTCGGTGCAAGACCAGCAGCCCGTAACGCGAGATTCAATCCTCCCTGAAGATGTCGCAACGACGCATCCGGACAGGTAACACGCAACATCGCCATCCGCCGATAAATGCCGACATCGTTCGGATCAAGTTTGTACCCCCGCCGCCAGACACGCAACGCCCCATCATAATCCTTCGTATACAGCAACGCAGACCCAAGATTCTCATGACCAATAACAGACCGGGGATCAAGGGAAAGTGATTCCCGATAATGAACGATCGCCTCAGAAAATCGCTTCGACCGAGCATAAAGATTCGCCAGGTTGAAATGAGCCTTCGTATAATGCGGCCTCAGGCGAATCGCCTCCAGATAATGCTGCTCAGCCTCCAACCTCGCACCAGCAATCTTCATCCGCACAAGTGTCGCAGCAAGATTGAAATGAGTATCCGGAGAACGCTCAAATTTCGCCAGGGAATCCCTGAAATGACGAACAGCCTCCTCATGTTTCCCCAAACCAGCCATGGCAACGCCAAGATCAGCATCCACCAACGCACGACGAGCAGGAGAATCCCCCGGTATCAGTTCGAGCGCACGCCGAAACGCAACAGCAGCCACAGCATGATTCCCACGGGATAGCTCTGCGTTTCCAAGCTCCACAAAAGGCTCTGGCGAAGTTGGCGATGCTTTGGCAATGGCGGCTCCTAGCAAATCGATAGCACCCTCCGCACCATCCTTCGCACGCTGCATCGCCACATACACTTCACCAGATGCACCCGCCGGAGCATGCACCGGATCGTAAAATCGCGTCACATAACTGGCCGGCGAAGGCGTCTCGCTCAACGGCGCAAGCAGATCACCATCGGGCTTGAAGCGCTGAATATAATGATCCGTCATCACGACATGAACGACGTCATCGGTGCGACGTTTCGGCATGTGACACGCAATACAATCGTCGGCGGGCGGACGCGTCGCATCCTTCTCGGTCGATGCACGCTCCAGCGAACAGGCATCCACATCATGACACGAATAACATTTCCCGCGATAAAACGCCGCAGCACCAGACGATGGGGCTTTTTCATGAGGATCGTGACACGTCGTACACGTCATCGCTCCACCATGCCCACCACGACCACCACCCACAACAGACTTCCCCGATCCACCATCCGTCTTACCGCTCTGAATAAAACACTTGCTACCCCGCAATCGATAAGCAGCCGAGTCAATCTCAAAACGCTCCCACAGCGGCGGCGTCATATCGAAATCAAAATGAAGCATATAATCATGCAGATGCTGACCAGGCTTGTATGCATAATCCGACACCCCAAACAGACGCGTAAAACTGGTCATCTTACTCGTCGGTTGCAGATGACACTGCATACAAACATCCATCTGCAAATCACGATCAAGCGACGATGGATTCACAATCGAAGCACGTACTGCACGCAGGGTCGAGTTGTCGTCATGCGCAACCTTAACATGCCCAACCCCAGGACCATGACACCGTTCGCAACCGATCCCACTCGGAAGATCGGCAGGAAATGTCTCCGGATGCCCATAGCTGTCACTCCCGACCGCAACATCAGGATACGCATTATGGCAGAACATACACGCACGAGAAATCGGACGCGCAAAATCGTCATGACCAGGCGTATCGTACCCAGGCGCCATCCCCCACGACTGCTCCTGCGTATACCACGCAATCGGCATCTGAAACATCTCGCCAACCTCGGTCAGATAAACATAACCACGAGAATGATGTCCCGAACCAAGCACATGCGTCACAACCTGCTCATGAACATTGACCGCTTCACCAAGATCATCAAGCTGATACCGACGAACAGAAAACGTATCACCCTTCTGAACCATCTTGTAATGAAAATCAGACGCAGCATGGTAAAAATGATTCTTCTTCTCGCTGAAATCCTCAATCACAGCCTCAGACCGAGGCGGAAAAAAAGATTGCGACATCCCATGCGTGCGATAAGAAGCAGAAATCCGACGATGACAGACAGCACACGTAGACTCACCAATATAACCAGGAGCAGCACCCCCAGAAACACGATGGCCGGAAACGCGATGACCAGCCACACGCTGACCCACCACATCCTGACCCACCACACGCCGATCAGCCACCCCCTTCACACCGGAAGGCTCCGCATCCATCGCCGATGAACCAGAACGTTCCTGACCGGGCACAACGCACGCCGCAGACAAAAACACAGCTGCCACCAGAGCATATCGCATAGTTGCTCCACACAGGTAGCAATGCTACCACCAGACCGAAGACAGAATTCCCCATACCCTAAGACATGCACCGGTGCGTTATCACACCTGACATACGGGTTGAGATTCTATTCCAAACCGAGACCCGAAAGGCGACCATCGCGGGAGATCAGAAGGAAACGGACCCCGGAAACTTACCCGCCAGAAGATGAATTCGACACCTGTCCAGACCGCAAATGCTCCAGCGCAACATCCAATATCGGATCTTCAAGCGACCATTGCACATCATGCCCCTCGAAAATAACATCCGGTTCAATCCCGACACCCTCGATCATCACACCGTCCGGCGTCATCGACTTCCACGAAGGAAGCATCAGCTTCACCCCATTCGGAAGATATATCGGCTGCGGATTCCCGGAACTACCATAACTCCGCTCACCCATCAGGGTCGCATTCGGCGCCTGTTTCATCATCAGCAGAAACGCCTCACAACTGCTGATATTTGCCCGCCCCATCAGCACCACAACAGGACCGGAAAAACGCTTCTCAGGCGGATTCGGTTCAATGACCCGCTTTCGAACAGGCGTAAAATCATCTGGACCGGTCCCACGACGGTACGCATGCGTCGCATAAACACGCGGTTCTGTCACAAACCACGCCGCAACCTCCTTCGCCAGCGATTCACTACCACCACGATTGAAACGGACATCGAGAATCATAACCTTCGCATCGTGCGTTCTGGCGAGAAAATCCTGAACAGCACGCAATTCACTACGATACGCCGAATCCCACGACTTAATCAACACATACCCAATACCATCAGCACTCACACCAAGCGCAACCTGACCATTGACAGCCGACACCGTCGGAAGCACCTTCCGAATACTCGCCCAGTGCACATTCGGCGAAACACCACGCGTAAAAGCAGGCGCAACCTGACCCTCATACTTCAAAGACAGGTGAAGATCACGCGACACATTCAGCATACCCGCCGTACGCAGCAACCACTTCTCAGTCGTCGCAGATTCAACAATATCACGCCGATGCTCCGAAAACACCTTCTCCCAGTCAACACCACGCGTATCAAAATACGAATACCGTCGACGCATCGCATCACACAACGCATCCAGAGACGCTAGATTCACCTTCTGCTGCTCAGCAGGCGACCGGGCGACAGCCGAAGACCCACCAGTCGAAAATTCCCACACCTTCGGCACAGACGATACCTGCCACACACTCTTGAAATTCTGAAACCGCTCACTGTTAAGCGAAAGATGATACGCCTGATTCGGCTTCAACCGCACAGGCATCACACAGGTATAAGCATCCTCCCACCAGGGGGCAGCCGACGAAAGAGGCATGTCCGGACCGCTCCCAACAAAGGAATAACCACTCCGCGACATCGGCATATCAAATGTCACGCGTATCTCGTCAACGGTCGGGTCGAGACCGACGGCACCATGCTCCGGCGTAAGCGACTGAACCCTGGGTGCCCGTGCATGGTCATAAGCAACCTCACGCTCAGACGACTCTGTTTGCCCGAAAACCAGCCCCTGCGAAAAAACCAGCACCTGTGCAGAAACCACACCCGCCACAACAACCGACCATCTCATTTTCATATTCACCGCTCACACCACGCACAGAGTTCATTACCCATGCACACATTATCCTCACAGCCAGCCTGTCCGGCAACCGCCCGCACACCAGGAAGGACCGCGATTCCGGCTCCGATAAACAGCTTACAATTTTACACAGAAAACGAGTGATCGACCGGCACGTTATCCAGATTGATAAGGGAGGAGATAGGACCACTCTAAAAGAGGAGATGAAACCTGTGTATGAAATGAACAACAAAACCAGAAAAAACACAACAGATCGGGGAACACCAGCCCAAGCACAACGCGCAAGCACCCCCACCCTTGCCAATCCACCCGTTTCCGCGCAAAAAGAACACGGCTCGGAGCAGATTCCAGGCTCCAATAATCCAGAACCCGTACATAAAGAAGCCAAATCCATGCAAAAAACGATCCCCCTGGCAATCACAATCTCACTCACCATCCTCTCACTCGGCTGCCAATCCACAAACACCTGGATAACACAACCGCAACACACCCTCCCACCCCTCAAAAACGTCGACCACCTCCGCGACTACGCTGCCACAAGAGGATTCACTGCCGGCACACCAAGATCCATCAAAATCACACCCGCCGGCGACGCAGTCCTCTTCCTCAGATCAGGCCCCAGAAGCTTCGAACACGACCTCTACGAATTCAACCCCAACACCGGATCCGAACGCGTCCTCCTCACCGCCGAAGCAATCCTGAACGGCGCAGAAGAGAACCTCTCCGCAGACGAACGAGCACGACGCGAACGCATGAGACTCACAGCACGCGGCATCTCAGGATACCGACTCAGCGACGACGGCCAACGCATCCTGGTCACCCTTTCCGGAAAGCTCTTCGTGATCGAACGCACCACCGGAAACGTCACAGAACTACACTCAGACGCCGGTTATCCCATCAGCGCCCAGTTCTCACCAGACGCAAAAAAAATCACCTGCGTCAGAAACGGCGATCTCTACCTCATCAACATCGCCAACAACAACGAAACACGCCTCACAACCCGCAAAAAAGATGCAATCAAAAATGGCCTGTCCGAATTTGTAGCCCAGGAGGAAATGGGCAGAATGCACGGCTACTGGTGGTCACCAGACAGCACACAAATAGTCTACCAGCAGACAGACACGTCCCAGGTCGAAACCCTCTACATCGCCGACGCCACCCACCCCGAAAAAGCACCACGCCCCTGGCCATACCCACGTCCAGGAAAGAATAACGCAGACGTCCGCCTCGCAATCATGTCAGTCAGCAACGCAGCCAAGTCCGACAAAGGCGGCGATCCCATCTGGATCAACTGGGACCGTAATAATTACCCATACCTCGCAAAAGTCACCTGGACCAGAAACGCACCTCTCACCCTCCTCGTGCAAAATCGCAGACAGACCGAGGAAAAACTCCTCACCGTCAACCTGCAAACCGGCGAAACCAGAACACTGCTCACAGAAAGCGACGCTGCCTGGGTCAACCTCGACCACACATCTCCAAAATGGCTACCGGACGGCTCTGCCTTCTTCTGGATGAGCGAACACAGCGGCACGCGACAACTCGAACTCCGCGACCGCAACGGCAATAGGATCCGCACCCTCACCCCGAAGGGTTTCACATTCGGCGGCATCACCCACTTCGACGAAAAGACCCGACACCTGTGGTTCTACGGCAGCGATATCCCCACCGAACGACATATCTACACAACCTCCATCGATGACCCCGCCCAAATGACGCGACTCACCACAACGCGGGGCATGCACGGATACACCATCGCCAAATCAGGCACCATCGCGGTCCATACATTCGCAACACTGGACGGCAGACAGGGCAACCAGGTATTACGCGCCGATGGAACGATGACAGGGACACTGCAATCGAAAGCGGAACAACCCCCATCCATGCCAAAAATCGAGCTGACCACGGTGGGAAATCTCCGAAAATTCCAGGCAATGCTGATCCGACCGGACAATTTCGACCCCGAAAAACAATACCCGGTCGTCGTCTACGTCTACGGCGGCCCGGGACATCGCGTCGTCCAGGCTGACCCTCGAAAATACCTCCGGCAGCAGTGGATCGCCGATCAAGGCTTCATCGTCGTATCATTCGACGGTCGCGGCACCCCGGGAAGGGGTCGAGCGTGGGAACGCGTGACAAAATTCAACGTCATCGACCTGCCTCTGAAAGACCAGATCGAAGCCCTCACTGCCATGGGAAAACAATACCCGGAACTCGACCTCACCCGCGTCGGCATCTATGGCTGGTCCTTCGGAGGATACTTTTCCGCCATGGCAGTCATGCGGGCACCGGACACATTCCACGTCGGCGTAGCCGGCGCACCGGTGGCCGACTGGCGGGACTACGACACACATTACACAGAACGGTTCATGGGGCTGCCGGATGAAAACGCCGAGGGCTATCGGACCGCCTCAGTCCTGACCCACGCCAAAGACCTCCGCCGACCCCTGCTCATCATCCACGGGACGGCTGACGACAACGTCTATTTCATGCACAGCTTGAAAATGTCAGAGGCACTTTTCACCGCAGGCCGGGCACACACCTTCCTCCCCCTCTCAAATTTCACCCACATGGTCCCCGACCCCAACACAACCATCCGCCTCTACGAACGAATCGTCCGCTTCCTGCAGCAGGCCCTGACAGGCGAATAGAGCATAACCTGTTGCAACGCATACACTTACGACGAATATGAGTCGATCCACAGCCCTTGATACTCCTTATCTCAGCAGACAATCACAAGGGATGGTGCTGGATGAACGAATCTGTCAGACGGGGCAGGGTCAGAAGATGGAAAATCGCAAGGCCAGCAGGGCGATGCAGGCTGCTATGATGAGGACGACGACGGGGAGAATCACGGCGTACATCACGAGGATGCGTGCGGCGTGAAACCAGGAGCGTACGAGTTGGTGGGTGTAATCCGTGCGCAGTGGGCCAATCCAACCGGCGGCGGAAAATACGAGCGCAGTAGCAGCGAAGGCAGTGATGACGGAGTAATACGTCTGCCTGTCGGTGTTGTTGTATCTCATGGCTGCATCCGCCACGAACGCTGCGGCGACGAGGGGTGCGAGGTAGAGCAATCGGTGGGATTCGTATCCTGAAGCTGCGATGATGGTTCTTGGTGCTCTTGCGAATGCGGGGAGTCCCTTCCGAATCTGAGTCCACAAACCCACGGTCGCCGGACCTGCCCAGGTGGCCAGGGTCCAGATCAATGCGAGGCTGGCGAGTGTAAATGCTGGCAGGGTCGGCTGAAACGCCCACTTCTTGCTGGATGTCGAGGCGGTGGTATGGAGCAGAGGCTGCCCTGGTCCGGTCCCTTTGCGTTCCTTCATAACGCTGTTGTGGATTTCAAAATCAAGCCCGAACGTGGTGGTGACCGAGACAAGCCTTCCAGCGGGCATGACCACCTGTAATGGTTTCGACAGGTTTGAGTAGACATAGTCAATGGTATGCATCTCACAGAAGCTTCCTGCGGCTGTCCCGATGCCCAAAATGATGAGTGCGGTGATGAGCGACGCGTCGAAAGCGCGTACGGCAGATCGACGCACGTCCCCGTTCCTGTCGAGTGACCACCACCACCCGGGTGGGCGTTTCTGGAAAAAGCTCTGCGGAGCTGAAATCAGCCAGCCACCCCGGTCGATCGCTTTCCACACCTGTTCGCGGAATGCCTGAGTCACGTTGAGCAGCCCGCACTCGGGGCAACGTGGTTCTGCACCCAGACCGCGCAGGCTGTATCCGCAGGCAATGCAGATCCGCACGTCCGACTGGTCGAGTGGGTGCTGTGGATTGGGCGGGCCGGGTGGATCGAGCGGTCCGGATGGATTGGGCGGGCGATCAGGACCGTGCTCTTCCGTCACCCTGGATTCAGTTGTGTCAGCTGGTTTGTTCATACCACTGGGTTTCGATGGTCACAGGTCGCTATTGTAGCGCCCTGGATTTGCTGATGTTGTTTTTTTTCGATCCGTGACCCTGAAGGCGTAACGCGTTTCGCTGGATGTTGCAAGTGTCGTGGTGAGGATACCAGCCGGTAGAGGTTGTGGTACATGGAACGACCACAGCCGGGGGCGGCTGTGCTACATACGCCCTCATGTTCACATCTCCGCCAAAACTGTCACGGACCACAGCCGGGGACAGTTGAGCTACACCGGGGTGGGTGGGTTACACCGAAGACACAGGGTTAAGTCGAAGGCGGTTGGGCTACCCATTAGTTCTGGCTGTCGATTCCCAGCATTCCACGGAGATAGTCAGCGCGGATGATGCTTCTTTCCTCGCCATCCAGCCGCCTGCCCTGGAGTTTTTGCAGATGTGCGGGTTGCGTCCTGAGGAACATTTCGTTGATTCTGCTGACATCGACAGACGTGCATCGGCCCATGCTGACGCCCATGCGGAGGTGTGACAGAAGAAAAAGGGATTCGTCACTGCTGATGGTGCGTGCGTTTTCGAGCGTACCGATCGCACGCCAGACCTTGTCGTCCAACATGCTGAGACGGTCCTTGAGCAACGACTCTCTCGCTGCCAGCTCATACTGAACGAATTTCGGGATGATGTCGCTTCCAAAATGCTCTACGATTTCGTCTTCGGTTTTTCCGAGAGTCGTCTGGTTGGATACCTGGAAAAAATCACCGACGGCATCCGTACCCTCACCATAAAGCCCGCGGACCGCAAGCCGCAGTTCCTTTGCCGCACGAAAGGTTTTTTCGAGCTGGTTTGTGAGCTTGAGGGCAGGAAGGTGAAGCATGACAGAAACACGAATCCCGGTTCCGACGTTTGTGGGGCAGGCAGTGAGGTATCCGAACCGCTGGTCGAACGCAAAATCGACGCACTGCCCCAGCGTGTCATCGATTTGACAGACCTCCTCAAAGAGGGTGGATAGCTGCAAACCGCTGCGTAGAACCTGTATTCTGAGGTGATCTTCCTCGTTAATCATGAGGGCGCGTTGTTCGCCCGCTCCTATAGCCACACCGCGTGACCCTTCACCCTCTGCATGCTGCTTGCTGATGAGGTGCCGCTCGACGAGTACCTGCCGGTTGATCTCTTCGGTCTCTTCGATGTCGATGAGGAGACTGTCCCTGCCAAGGTCCATATCCCCAATGCAATCCGTCAAGACGCGAAAAATCTGCCGGCGTTCGTCCTCACCTGCTTTTGAAAGGAAAGGGAATCCCGCTATGTTGCGTGCGAGGCGTATACGCGAGGAGACAACGACATCGGAGTAGGGTCCGTCCCCGGCTAGCCATGCTCCTACATCCTGGATCAGTTCTTCAATCGTCACTGGATTTCAGTCTCCAATTCCTGAACCTGGTCGCGTAAGCGTGCAGCCGTTTCGTAATCCTCGATTTCGATGGCTTCCTTCATATCGCGGCGAAGCTTCGCAAGGCGTGAGTGCTTTGTTGGCGCGATGTTGCCCGCATTCGGGGATCGCCCGACGTGATGCGTCGCCCCTTCGTGTGCTCGCTCAATCAACGGTGAGAGAACCTTCTCAAACACCGTGTAATCGTTGGGACACCCGAGCAGCCCCTGCGACCGGAACTCCCGGAATGTCATACCACACTGCGGACACACGAGATCGGTGGATTCCTTTGTTCCGGATGCTTTCTTGATGAACGTGTTGAGAATCTGATTGATGGATTCATGCTGTTGAGAGGTAAGCCCTTCCTCGCTGGCGCAACGCTCGCAAAGATGGCGTTCACGCTTTTCGCCGTCCGGTGGGACAATGTCGAGAAGATGGACGGTGGCGGGCGCTTTGTTGCAATTCTGACAAAGATTCATGACAGGCGCCTTTTTGATAGCTCCACACACACACAACGGCTGCACAGCGAATCCGAGATTGTCGGAGAACGCCGACAGTTGATCTTAGGAACGCGCCATATCATCGTCAAGAAAATCGGCTTTCGCGGGGGTTCAGCATTAATGCGATCGCACGAATCGAGCGATGCAACCGGGCGATTCTTCCACAGCGACCGATCGCAGGCATTCGCCCCAGGGCTTGACGGTGACCAATTGCCTGAAGAGCACGTCGGCCACGCGTTCAGCCGAGGTGGGTTCATCTGCGAACCATGCGTGCATGTTGAGATTTGTGTGGTTCAGATTTGCGACGGTTTGCTCCAGGTGGGACTGCACATCCTCGAAATCCGCCACCATGCCCAGTTCGTCCAGCCTCTCCGACGCCAGAACGACGGCGACCTTCCAGTCATGACCGTGGAGTGGTTCGATCTGGCCGTCTGGCAGGCGGATCTGGTGGGTTGCTGAAAATGAGGCGTGGACCTGAATTTCGTACATGGTTTCCTGCTGGTTTTGGGTGGTGATGGGCGTTTTATGGCGTTAGAGGCCTGTTTCGCGGTCAATTTGCTCAATTGAGAGACATCGTGTGTTGAAGTTTGACTTTGCCGCGTCGCGTGGGAATCATTCTAACGTGGTTCCAATCGAAAGCGAATCGTCTGCAGGGTTCGCCTTCGCCTTATCCCCAAGCCGGTGGCTGACAAGATCGGGAACGCTCGCGGGGCGTCTGGGAGAGATCGCCCCCCGTGCTGACTGATCTTTGCTGCTCCGGCGTCTGGTGTGAGCTGTTCCGGCGTCGATCTTTGCTGCTCCGGGTATGTTTCGTGTATCCGGCGGATCGTGTGTCCGGCATGCATTTCGTGCATCCGGAGACCGTTACGGCTATAATCCGGGTGTTGCCTGCGTCCCGGGTTGTCTGCGTCTTGGGTTGTCGCTCAATCCTGGGTTGGCTGGAATCCTGGGCCGGCTGGAATATTGGGCTGGCTGGGATATTGTGCGAAAACCGGAGTCGAATCATCCCAAAGGAAACCCCCGCTTATCTGCTTGCCCTCGGGAGATCATCGCTTCCAGTGGAGCTGGAACTGGCGGGTGGTCGGTATTCGCTGGAACAAATAATCAAGCACGACTTTTTTGCTGCCACGGCTTTGTATTCTGGCGATTGTGGGAAAATTATCGTCAAACTTGGTCGGAATGCTCCGATCTGCGGGATTCCGACGGACTGGATTGGCGCATTTCTTGCGCGACGTGAGGCATCTGCGTATCAGGTGCTGTCGGATTTGCCGGCGATTCCGCGATTTCTGGGTCGTCTTGGGCGGACGGGAATCGCTCATGCGTATATCGAGGGGCAACCGCTGGCGAAGGGTCTGGAGGTTCCGGACGCGTTTTTCGACGATCTTCGGGGTGCCCTTGAATCGATCCATGCACGCGGGATGGCGTATGTCGATCTGGAGAAGCCGCAGAACGTGATCGCCGGGGATGATGGGATGCCCTATCTGATTGATTTTCAGATCTGCTGGCAGTTGCCTCGGCGATGGGGTGGTGAGCTTTGGCCTGCTCGTTGGTTGCGGAAGCGGTTTCAGGAGGGCGACTGGTACCATCTGCTGAAGCTTCGTCGGCGGATTCGTCCGGATCAACTGAGCAAGGATGAGCTGAAACGCTCGTATGAGAAGCCGTTTTATGTGCGGTTGCATCGCATGGTATTCGCGCCGTTGCTGATCGTCCGCCGGTGGATTCTGCGACGCCTCGACCCGATGGCGAAAGCTGGCGAGCGCGGGCGCCTGACACCGTAGCTGTCTGATGACGGGCGGTGCAGACAACATAGCCAGCCCGGCCGTCTCACCAGATCTGTCCTGACCGCATCGCATCTAATGCACGCGTACCGCTCTGCACGACTCAAACGGACATGGCTGCCAACGTAACGGGTTCGTCGTCAATCTCCTCCGCTTCCTCATCCATTGTGCGTTTCCGGGACCACTCGGTTTGTAAGAAACCGTAGTGCAACACGTCGACGTACCGGCCACCTCTGAAATACGCCTCGCGCAGACAGCCCTCCCGCTTGAACCCTGCCCGTTCGTAGGCACGGATGGCGCGCGTGTTTGTACCGAGTACGTCCAGCTCGATGCGGTTGAGGTTGTATTCCTCAAAGCCGAGTTTCAACGTGAGTTCGGTCGCCTCTTTGCCATAACCCCGCGACCGATCATCCTCCTCGCCGATCAGGATTCCGAACATAGCGCAGCGGTGCGTGCTGGTGATATTGTGCAACCCGCACGAGCCAATCAGCTTGTTTCCATCTTCGAGCGCGATCCCGAAAACGACGTTGTTTGTGTCGGCTGACAGCTTTTCGATGTATTCGCGTTCACGGAGTTCATTCGTCGGGAAACAGCGTGTGAGCGTCTGCCAGACATCGGGGTCGTTGATCCATTGGCGCAGGGATATTTCATCCGACATTTCGATGGGGCGAAGGTATATTCGGTCGCCTTTGTAATATTTGATGGCCATTTTATTCTCCATACTGGTTGCGGTCTGCCTGGTTGCGGTCTGCGCGCAACGTCTCCGTCGTACACACAGCCGGGGTCGGCTGAGCTACACTATTTCCTTCCAGTCATGGGCATAACAAATACTCATGACTGTCAAAAAGTGTCATACATTATTCCAATAAAAAAGCCCCGCAAACCGATCAGGTCGCGGGGCTTTGAGCAATTTTCGGTTTTCTGCTCGACCCTATGGCGACCCTCCCCGTGAATTTGCAACCCGTGAATTCGCAACG
>JAJRYY010000031.1 GCA_024275565.1 Planctomycetota bacterium | reverse complement strand
TTGATGCTACCTGTTTGATTTTGTCGTCAGCCGGAACCCCGCATGTTGTGCCCTGATACCCTGTGTGTTATGTCAGCCTTCCTTTGCGTGTGAAAAGCCACGGCGTAGATTTGCGGCAGGCAATAGCCTGCCCTACGGGTGCATATCCTTGTCGAGATGGCTGTATTGCCCCGTCAATGCTCCTTTTCCGACGCCCCTTTTCTGCGAGATGATATTGCCCCCGCAGTCATTCTACAGTGTACACCATGGCCTGCTCCTGTCCAATGAAAAGTTGCCTTTTTTACGGAATTTGTTTGGCCACGGGCAAAATGTCGATTTTAGGTGAATGGCCGGTGTTTTTCGTTGTATATTTTTTCGGCATTTTCTGCGCGTCCGTGTGGTCTGAAAGTGCTTTGCCGACAAGAACAGACAACTGGGGACCCCAAAAAACGCCGCCCGGGATGAGCTTTCTGTCCCGGGCGGCGCGATACGTTGCAATGGTTCCTTGATGACAAAGAGCCGCTTGCTACGGAAGTGCCGCACCTTCCCATGCCTGTGTGGCGTTTGCCTGGCCGAACCAGAGCTGACGCCAGCGAAGCAGGTCGAGTGCCTGAATCGTTCCGTTGCGGTCGATGTCGTAGTAGTCTGCGAGCACACCTTCGTCCGGACTTGCCACAACACCATTCAGTGCCTGCCTCATGCGAAGCAGGTCGAGTGGTTGTGAGGCGCCGCTGTTGTCGACGTCGGCGGGCAGGAATCCGACCTGGATCTGTGTGCTGAGTGCATCCTGGGCACACCGACTTCGTGCGGAGATTGCCAGGGTTGTCCACTCGCCGACATGTATTCCTTCCGAGAGATTGACTGTGACGATGCGGCTGTCCTCGGTCGAAATTGATGCAACGTTCGGCGATGCACCGGATGAGTCGGTCACGGTGAATGATGCGGCTGACAATGATGAGCCGTCATTATTTTCCATGGGTGTATTGAAGTGGACTGTGAAACTGGTCATGCCGAGGTTGGCGGATTTACCGTTATCGCTCTCCATGCGTGCATCGATGAATCCATCAAATGCACGGTCTGCGAACGATGTACCGGCTTCGCCGTCCAGGAGTTCAGGTGCCGGGCAGAGTGGTTCTGATGGTACGAACGCTGCTGCGGACACGGACATGGGTCCACCGGTTTTGTAGACGCCGATTTCCGCCTGCCCTGATACTGGTGCAGAGTTTGCGGTGAACCAGAAGTTGTACATGGTTGACCAGCGAAGTGCGTTTGCATTGGGATTTGCTGCGAAGGTTTCGGTTTCCCATGTGACGCTTCCGCCACCTTCGGTCCCGACCCAGTCGGTGAGGTCATAGGGTTCGCCGCTGTGGTAGTCCACATCGCTGAAGCCCTGGTTTGTGATGATGCTTGCCGGGGAGATTGGGATGGAGAACGCCCGCGCTGAGCGATCGGAGTTGAGGTTCTGCATTGCATACTCGTACCGCCAGGTTCCATCGCCATTGTCTGTCACGCGACAAGCGAGGAGCAAGTGTCCTTCACCGGGGATGTCGAACTCCGTGATTTCGACGTTTGGATCCTCTGCCTTCCATGCATGGATTGCCGATCTTTCGCGGATTGTCGCTCCTGACCCTGTGATGAAGTATGAGGTCGGGTTAATGTTGACCTTTCGGTATGAGGCATTGTTGTTGTCGTTTGAGAGGTCGCCGAACTGAGCGTCATCCTGTGCGATGTAATGCCCTTCGACGAAGTAGACTGCGCCTGGGTTCTGGGCTGGATCAAGTTCGTCCTGCGGGACAATGATGCGTCCACGCAAGGTCGGGTGACCTGCTGCGAAGGCGTGGTTTCCGAGATTTGTCCCCAGGTGGGCGTTGATTTCGGACTTGGGACCCAAATTGCTGAACTGTCCGTTGCGATTTGCGCTGTATGGGTCAGAGCAACCGACGCCCAACTGTGCGCAGCAACCACCGCAAACAGGGCTGCAATTCGGGGGGCTGCAGATGTTCTGCTGAAGTGCACAGAATCCATGCTTCAGCCAGCTTTGCCCGATCTGCTGAAAACGACCATCTTTGAGGCGGTACATGTTCTGGCCGATGACGGGATGGCGGACGTTCGGTCCTACGAACCAGTCCAGTGGCTGGGTTCCGATGTTGCAGGATGTTGTTGCGACCGAGTATGCCCGCATACCGTTTACTGCTCCTCCGCTGGTCCAATGCCAGATGCTCGGGAGCGAACCGACGATGACATCTGCACCGGGCAGTTCGAGGACGCCTGGATCGCCAGAATTGTTGGGAAGACGCTCTGGTGAGATTGCGGCGTCCACGTCTGTGACGTCGGTCGTTGCGGTAAGCTGGAAGTAACCGATTGTTCCAACGCTTGTGTCGATGTCCATGTCAGCGGCTGCGTCGTGGAAACGGATGTCGCCCGTGATGGTGAGTTCGGTCGGTGTGATCTCGATGACGAGTGTATCACCGATGATTTCGAAGATCGGATGCGTCCCATCGACGAACGTCACGTCGTTGTGACCGGAGAAGTCCAGGGTGAACCCTGCCACATTCTTCGTGACATTTTCCGGTCCCTGCAGCTCGATCACACCGATGGCGCGTGGTGTACCATTCAGCCTGAGCAGATTTCCGTTGTGTGTTACGACCTCGATCATGTTTTCCGAGTCCAGGTTCATGGGCATGGAGATGGTATCTTTGATGATACCCCAGCCCTGACCTGAGAACGCGGTCTGGTCGAACACGAAATCGATGTTCCCCTGCTCAACCGTGCGGTAGGTGACGTAGACGTTGTCTGACGTCTCGCCTGTCTGTGTTTCAGCGAACGCGGCAGTGGCGCACGCCATGACCATAAATGTTGAAAGAATACACCTGTACATATTCAATGCTCCTGACCTGATGTTGTAGGCTGCCAACCCGTGACGGCCTGTGTTAATTTTTGACGTAACTGACTCTTGGGATCACCACCTTTTGTGGTGGTTGTGTACCTTGGAAAAGCGGAGACGGAGCAGTGGATCGCTCCTCCGCGTCGTTGGCTTTCAGCGGACAATATGGGGAGGATGCTGACATTTGTTCCACACGCCTTCTGGAATGCGTCGCGGGCCTCGACATCGAGATCTCCGAACAAACCGCCACGTGCGGGCATGAAATATCGTTGTGCGTCATGGATACCATTCAGATAGTTCATACCGCGATCGCCCTGCGACATGCTCGGGATGCGAACGATCGTGAAACCGGCGGACATGAGCCGGTTGTGCAGGGCTGTCGTATCGACCCGCGACCGGTGCATCGCACGAAGGTATGCCGCTGTAAATCGATCGTCCTTGCGCGTTTCCCGCGTTGTATTGGACTGTTCTGAATCTGCCCGCGCTGAATCTGTCCGGATTGTATCTGCCCGGAGAACGTCCATGGCGACGAAGAATAACTGGATGTTGCCAACGCCGGAATCGGTTGGCGTTGCCGAGAAAGCATGGGTCGCAGCCTCAGAGATTCTCCGCTCACTGGAAAACCTGCTTGCGAGCTCGCCATCCAACAGGTCGATTGCCTCACCGACATGCCCCGTCTTCAACCATTCGACGACATGGTTGTATTGATTTGTATCGATGACGCCCATATCGAGCAGCGGTTTTGCGGCAGTGGCCACTATCATTTTGGCCGCGGCGATTTCATCGTTCACGAACGCCACAAGCTTGCCGTCGATGGTCCGAACGGTCATTGCATAATCGAGGTGGAAGGAGGCTGCCGGTAGTACCAGGACTTCGTCGACATCGAACTCGGACGCAATCGCATCCACCGCCTGATCCTGCGTCAAACCGAGGGCTGTGTTGCGATAGACCTCAGCCTCTCCAATCAGAAGCATGCGCCGCCCGGTTTTCGGATCGGTGATCGCCAGCATATTTCCACCCTGAAAAAGGAGGCGGGATCGCGTCACCGTGTGGCCTGCTTCTGCGAAGCGATCCATGACGGCTGATTCGGTTGCAATGTACATCGAACCGTCTTCGCGACGACTGGCATAACGGGGCGTCAGCGTTGCCAAAGCGGTGTGCTGTGCAGCGTTTTCACCATCGGTGATCCAACCTGCCTTCCCGTTGTCCTGCGCCCATTGCGCGAGCGCTGTCGGTGATGTCACGGTTGTGGCATCCGATTCGAGGTCAAGAGACCACATGCGTGCAAGTCTCTGCATGGCTGGTAAATGTCGCCGCTGGATTCCGATCAGCAGGTCCAGCCCTCGATTGTGCCCGACCATCTGCCGTGCCACGTCGAGGCATCCGCCTGCACCAGAACCATTCCAATAGGTCCCTCGCGTCAGTTGAAATCGCATCGCGCCGAGCGGTCGGTCTCCATTTTCCGGTGCGACCCGGAACGGATGCTCTTTTTTCCACGCGAACGCAGCATGCTGCATCGTTTCGCGAACAGAATCAGTCGATTCGCCCGCCATGAGTCGTCGCTTCACTGCCTCCACGATCTGCATCCCACGCAGACCGTCCTGGGTCGTGAAGGACTCGAGTAAATCGACGGGTAGTCCTGCTGCGTACAGCCAGGCCATCTGTGCGTCGCGATCGCTGGGGAAAATGTCAGCACCCGCCGCATCGATCGCCAGTACCAGAGTTGCCAACAATCCATCACGCGCTAAGCTTTGATTGATCACGATGTACGCACGATGCTGATTCGGATCGACCGGTGCGTCGATGACATTTGACGGATGACGGAATCCACGAAGTGTCGGCCTGACGCCTTCCTCCACATCCGCAGCATGCCCAGACGTCCGATTCCGCGGAGCATTCGTCCGATCGAACAATACGATATGGCGATTCTGACGATAGGAGTCACGGATGACACGGTCGACCACGCGATACAAGAACGCATCCGGTAAATCGAGCGATGCAACCGTTTCACTGCCCATCACCTGGCCGAGGACGTTGGCAAGCACCTCGGCTTCGATCGTCGGGCGCGCCTCTCGCACGGGGTTCTCTCGCACGGGGTTCTCTCGCACGGGGTGCGCATGCGGGGTCTCCAGCGAACCCGCTCGCACGACGCTCATAAGAACACCCAACATCAAGATGCCGTTTCGCAATACCAACATCATTTCCCCCTGGATCGGTCCGGATCGACCGATCGCTCCGGTACCACCGATGCACCATCGCGAAGCCCTGACACATAACGCCGAAATGCAGTCATCTGGGCGTCTGACGGTTTTAACGCGATGGCCCGATCAACCTCGGCGATCGACTCATCCAGCTTTCCAGACATCATCAGCGCAACAGCCAGGTTGTATCGAGCATCCGCAAAATCGTTATCCAGCGTCACAGCCAACCGCAAATGCTGAATTCCCGATGGGATGTCGCCCGACTTAACCAGCAGCGCACCAAGGTCATACTGGGCTGCTGCATGGTTCGGATGCAACCGGATAGCCTCACGCAAATGATGGGTCGCCCGCACCTGGTCTCCGGCTGAAAACAGTATGCCCGCATACTGATAATGGGCAACTGCATTGTCCGGATTGACGATCAGGGCATTGGAGCAATGATGGGCAGCCTGCTTAAAAGCGTCCATCTCTGTGTAGATGGTGGCCAGTTTCAGGAGAGACGCCCCGTCATAGGGTGCGATGCGAATCACACGTTCAAGCTGCTGCCGGGCGTTCTCCCACTGGTTCAAACTCATGTATGCATCCGCCAGCATTGATCGCATGTGTCGCGTCGTCAGCAACCCCCACTGGTCGGCGGTGCTGAGATGCGAAACAACCGAATCCGCCAGCTTCGCGACGTCGGTCGATTCAGATGAACTGGTAAATGCCCCAGCCATGCCTGCATGGGCATGTTGGCTGGATCGTGTCATGCCCGCGTGGGCCAGTTCACCAAAGTAGGTGTGGTATCGAACGATGGCGCTATCGGCGATGAAAAGAACCACAAAGCTCGCAATCCCCAGATATAGCTTCCCAGTCCAACGCAGGCGTCCATTCGACTTCAACTGCCACCGATTGAACTTCACCGATTCACGACGCGCCAGTCGCCACACCACGACGAAACCGTATGCAAACATCACACCAAACGCGATCGACATGAAAAAAGGTATGACGCCGTAAAGCCCGCGCAACGAAACAAGTACACCCAGAAACAGAACCGCCATCGCCAGGTCCTCTCCGAGTGAGAAGTCGTAACGATTGCGAACGACGGTATCGCCAATTTTTCCCGCGAACAGCGACGGTTTCCCAAATTTGAAGGAGAGTGTCTTCTGAGGACAGACACTGACACAATCCATGTCCTTCATGCAGGCAGGGTTCACGACCATGCCGTATCGATTGACCTCCTCATGCACGCGAATGTGCGAGGTACAAGCTGCCGTGCATGCCCCACACTGCTCACAATCGGAACCCACACGGATACGCCCGGGCGCGATGCGGTCCACTGCAGAGAAAACCGCCCCATAGGGACACCCGTACTGACAAAACGCACGCGTACCCAGCACATAGACAATCAGGAATCCGCACACAAGGAACGTCGACAATGCAACGCCCACGGAGGGAAGGTTTCGCCAGAAATGTTCCGTCGTAAAAGACGCCCAGCCGTCCGAATCCGCAGCCAGGTGCAGAATCGGAAGCGGCTGATCGTTCCAGATACGAAGCACCTGAGGCCAGACGAACATATAGCCAGCCACAAGCAGCGGTATCCACAGGAGAAGACGACTGCGTACGCCCCTGGGTTTGATGCTCAGCTTCTCAAGGATCCACGCACACAGATCCTGAAGCGCCAGAATATGACACCCCCACGAGCAGAAAAATCGACCAAAAATCGCCGTGGCAACAACGGTCACGCCCATGAAAATGAAGCCAGCCGTCACAATACCCAGCTCGAACGTATACATCACCTCATTCAGCTCAAGCGGGGCGAGCGTTCGTCCGTTCACGAGCCAATGCGTGATGTGAACGGCCATGAGGACATAGACGCTGATCAATGTCACAGCCCGCCACCGCGCGTACCGATTGACCGCTGGATTCGGCGAACGTTCCGTCACATGAGATCGCGATGACCTGCTGTTGATACCAGACTCCAGATTAATGGCGGTTCTGTTGCTGAGCTTTCCCCGAGGGATTCCGCGATCCCCCCAGTCTACAAACTCTCATATGCACATTACAACGCCCCTGCGCTATAAAAATCAACATTTACCGCGCCGAACGTCCACATTAAGATATTGTTATGGCCAAATCAACATAACTCCCAGACAAGTGGTATCATAATGCTGTGCGTATGCATTTGCAATATCTAAGATTTTTATCGGGCCGCGTTTTCAGGCCCTAAAGTGCGATCTCACGCACCGAAAAAAATCCGGTAAACCAGGGGTGAACATTTTGTGCCCAGAGTGGAAATTCTCGACCCCGGAAAATGAAACACTGCGGATGCGTATCGTGGCCAATGGAGGGGAATCGTCGACCACGGGAGGGGAATCGTCGACCACTCGGGGGGAAATCGTGGACCACTCGGGGGGGGGAATGGTGCGAGACGATGGCGATCGGGACCAGGATTTGGCAAGTCGTGGGTTTGTACGTCAGGATTCTGCTTCGCTATTGGGCCCGGTAGGATTCGAACCTACGACCAATCGATTATGAGTCGACTGCTCTAACCGCTGAGCTACAAGCCCGCTGTCGTCCGCACTGTTTATGGGCGAACGCCACATGGGCGTATTCCACCCGAAACTGCGCTGATTTGCAATCCGATTCTGTGGTTTCAGGCGGGGCGATGCCCTGGGTCGTGGAAGGTCTTCGCGTGCGTCACGCTCACATCGTCCGAAAATATCGTGCAATGGGCCTGGGATTCTGATACCATGCGTGTCTCGCAGTTCGGGGCTGGAATCCTGCTTGCGATCCAGGACCACATCCAAGGTCTATGTACAGGTTCGCGGCTGGGGTCTTAAACACATAATCTGAGTATCGATATTCGAGTGCAGTTTGGTTGATACGCTCTGTTTCCAGAGCGGAATTCACACGATTTACGGAGGATGAAGATGGTAAGGAGTAAGCGTACATTCATGTGCATGGTGACCCTGATTGGGGTTGTTTCCAGCGTCGCGCTGGGGCGGCTTCCGGGGACGCTGAATTTTCAGAATCTCACGGGCAGCCGCATCAACCAGACTGTGGCGGAAACGGCGAGCAACGAGAAAGAAGTCGATTTCGGCGACTTTGACAAGGACGGCGACCTGGATGTTCTGGTTGCCAACGGATATTCGGATTTCGGGCAGCGTCGCAACAAACTGTACCGCAACGACGCAGGCGTATTCAACGAGGTGAGCGGAAGCTCCATCGTCACGGATTTCGTCAATACGGATGTTTCTCGAAACGGGTTCTTCCAGGACTACGATGGGGATACCTGGCTGGACTTCATCATTGTCAATGACGACAACACGGGTGGCGATGCTGGTCGGACGAAGGTTTTCATGAACCAGCATCCCGGCGGCGTGTTCAGCAGCTTCCTGGAGGATGGTAATGCTCGTCTGGGCCCAGGAACCGGGGGTGCGGCGTGCAGTGGCGTATCGGTGGATATCGACAACGACGGGGACTTTGACCTTTATGTTGGCAATTACCCCGGCCCGTCCCAGGACACCATGTATACGAACAGCGGATCCGGGTTCTTTACCGATGTGACGTCCACACAAGTCCCCGCAGACGGGGATTACACCGTGGACGTAGCGTCTGGTGACATGAACGGCGATGGGAAAGTAGACATCCTCGTTGCGAACTGGGGTACGAATTACATCTATTACAACAACAACGGAGGCGGATCCGGACCTGGCGATTACAGGTATTCGGGCAGTGCGGACAGTCTCGGATCGTCCGGTGCGAATGAAAACTCCATGGAGTCGGGAGATTTCAACGGCGACGGGATGATGGACTTCTACTGGGCCAATGCACCTGGTGGTGACAAGATTTATATCAACACCGGCAACACTGGTGGTCAGGCGAATTTCAGCACGATCACCCCGAGCGACTACCTGAGTAATACATCGACGACGCGTAAGGCAACGGTCGAAGACCTGAACCTGGATGGTCGTCCCGACCTGTTCGTGATGGTGGAGAGTGGTCGCCCGGTGGTGCTGCGAAACACGTCGGTCAATGGAAACACTTCATTCGTAGACTGGACGCCGGGGGACGTATTTCCGAGCGGGACATCGCACGCGGGGTGGCATGCAGCCGCCTTCAACGCGGACACAAGCGACAATTACCCCGACCTCTTCATCGGTGCCTGGGTCAACGATCGCCTCTTCCAGAATGTGGATTCCAACGAGGTGAACGAGGTTGACATCGGCGGTGTTCTTCCGAGCATCCACAACACCGATCCGGTCGTGGTTTCCGGCAGCATTGACGGAAGCGATTATGTGCTTGAGGTCTTGGCACGGAGTCCAGGAGCTACACCCGGCCCACCCGGTGGCAGGGTCGTTGCGGCCGGTGCAGGTCAGGATACCTATTCGGTTCCCGGTGTTCCGACGGCTGCGATTCTGTCTGTTGTGCTGAACGGTTGCAGCGACTTTTCGCTGGAAGTTCTGGATGGAGCGACACCAATCGCAACTTCCGATCGAGGCGGGCTGGGTATCGAGGAGGCACTGCAGGTGACCACCCCAAGTGGTACGATCAGCATTCGCGTGACGCTGGTCGAAGCCTGTGTCGCCGGTGGCTGCACTGGTGATATCGACTGCGTTGCCCTCGATGACGCGTGCGCCATCGGGGTATGCAACCTGGGTACCGGAGTCTGTGAGCAGGATGTTGTGACGCCAACCGGATCGACCTGCCGGGCTGCCGCCAACGATTGCGATACGGCTGAAATCTGTGATGGGATCAATCCGACCTGTCCCGCAGATGTGTGTGCGGCAACGCTCACGACGTGCGACTTCGGAGGACTACCAGGCGTGTGCGACGGCAATTGTACATGCATCGCTGCCGATGGTATTCCGACGGTCAGCGAATGGGGTCTGGCGATCATGACGCTGCTGTTCCTGAGCGCAGGGACGATCGTGTATCGGAGACGGCGCCCGATCGCAGCGTAGTCTTTCGACCAGCAGCGTAGCCTATCGACCAGCCGGACGATGCTGGGCAATGATCCAGCCTGTCCGACAAAATCATACAAACCTGACACCGGACGCATTCAATGGCGGATGCGTCCGGTGTTTCATTTTACCCGGAGCATAACTGTTACCCGGATCACAACTGCGATGTTCCGACTGGAGCTGAACGCTCCCTGCTCAAGGAGATATGAGGTGGACGATGTGCGGGAGTTCCGGGAGGATCAGCTTTTGCAAAGCCAGGGTGACCGCACCGGTCGAACCGGGCATGGAGAACAGGACCGTTGCATCTGATCCATGCTCCCCAGATCCATGCTCCCCAGATCCATGCTCCCCTGACCTGTGCTCACCATATCTGTGTTCCACGATCCCTGCCACGGCGCGAGAGAGCATGGCACCTGATCCAATCTCAGCATAGCTCAGAGAACGGAACAGTTCGCCGAATCCGTCAAGACGTTTTTCGAGCAGAGCATCTACGACCTCATAGGTGGTATCACGAGCGGAAAGACCCGTCCCCCCGGTGAGCAGAATGGCTGACACTCCGGGGTCGGCGATGAGCGATATCAGGGTTTCGCGGATGCTGGCTGGGTCGTCTTTGAGGATGGCGTAGTGTTCGATCGAATGACCTGCAGCCGTGAGCGATGCGCGGATATATTGGCCACTCTTGTCCGTTTCAACTGTCCGCGTATCGCTGATGGTGAGGACCGCACAAGGGACGTGTAAAATGATGTCTGATGTGTGAGCTTCTGCGGGCATGGCGTAGTCCCGGGCAACTGGGTTGTCAGCGTAGTCGTTTCAGACCTTTTGTCAGCGCAGTCGTTTCAGACCTTTCTGCGTTCGCATCTGGTTGACACGGTCAGCCAGCTTTGGATCGTTCTGGATGAATGAGACCAGACCTGCCGTGGTGATACCAAGTCGTGCAGCAGCCGTCGAGACCTGTACCTCACAGGCGGCGATAAGATCGAGTACTTCAGCCACCACAGGACCATACCGCAAATCCCGCTTGCCGACACGGAGCTTGCCCTTGCGGATGCACTCAGCCAATATCGGTCCCGGCGTGAAGGAATCCGCCTCAATCTGCACGCGCACGAACAGCGCGAATGCAATCCTCATGCGACGGACTGCCCTGGCGCGATTCTCATGCTGGGAGCGACTCTCCGGGGCGATAACAATAAGACCGGTCGGTAAATGTCGCAATCTGACGGCTGAATCCGTTTTGTTACGCTTCTGACCACCAGGACCGGAGGATCGATAGGTATCGACCTCGCACTGGTTCAGGAGGGCCTTGTCGTCGAGGGCCAACCATGCGTCTCGGGTAGCGATGTCGATACTGAGCGATTCGTTCATTTTGATAGCCCGACATAACAGGGTGAAAATCTGCAAATTTGAGATTGTAATCGTCAAATCGTAATCTTCCCCTTATGCTACGCGACTGATCGGTACGATGCTCTAGGTCGATCGCGAAATATCGCATGCATCGAGCATCATTGGAGCAGGACGCTTCGGTGGCTTGTGCATCAATCGCAGGCGGCGTCGTCGCCTGGATGGGTTTTCGCCTGAATGGATTTGGGAAGGACCAATAATGTTTTCGAACCCTCTTTTTCTGGTTACTCTCGCAGTCATTGTCACAATTTTTTCACTTCTGGATGTGCTCGTTGCCACAGCACCATAGGCGGTAGTCCTCTGCCTGGTGGGTTTACATGTTCTATCGGGTTAGCGACGTTACAGCGACCCTGAGGACACAACAGCGTTACTGAAACCATGTTTGGGTGGGGTGGGTCAATCTGTTTGGCTACTCCGGTCTGTGCATTGTAGGTTGAATGCGCCAGTTGGGCGGCAGGATCTACCGTCCCATCCCGGATACCTGTGCGCATACTTGGAATGGGGCGATATTTCCTGCGGCGCGTTCTATTACCTTCCGATATGGGGTTACGGGCTTCTGAAAAGCCTGTGTGGTTTCGGACGGACGACGTTGCACGACAACATCGGGGTGCGTTCCGAGAATACGATGAACCTGAATACAGAATAGAATAACTGCATATACCAACAGTACCATGGAGGTCGTGAGCTTATGATCCGTATCGGGAACTTCGCGAAGGGTTTGGGGATGCGCGGACTTGTCGGTTTCGCGGTCGCAGTCGTCGTCGTGGTCTGGGGATGCGATCGGACCGGAACCACACAGACGCCTTCGGATCGCGGTTTCGTGGATGGAGGGGGTTTTTTCAACGATGACCCCGGTGCAGATATTCCTGCCCTCCCGCCGTTGATCCCTGATGCGATCGAAGAGACTGAGACAGAGAGTTTTTTCCGCGCTCGTGCGATCGATCCTGCAAGTGAAGACTCGGCGGGTCCAAAATTCGTCGTGACGGGTGACATCGACAATGACGGGTTACCGGACCTTGCGACGGCGTGGAATCAGTCGCAGGTTGTCCAGGTCCATCTCCAGCGTCGCGATGCAGATGACAACATCACGTTCGAAAGTGTCCAGATCGCCGGAACAACACCGATCGCGATTATCGCGGGCATCAAGCTTGCAGATATGGACAATGACGGGAATCTGGACATCGTGGTTCTGGTGAAGCATCAGTCCTTCCTGTCGGTCTGTCCTGGCAATGGCATGCCGAACGAGGCTGGGTTTACGGGCGTCGTCCTGATTCTCTACTCGCCGGGCGTTGGTCTTGAGAACGGAGCAAACTGGGCTGAGACGGAGATTCTCGCGTCCCTGGAATTGAATGCGGACGGGTCGATACCACCCGGAACGCCTTCGGACAGTGCAAAAGACATCCCCGAAAATGGCGGAAAAACCGCTCTGGACGTGGGCGACATCACCGGCGACGGTCTGCCGGACATCGTGATCACCAGCAATCGTCTTCCTCCACCCTGCGATTTCAGCGAAAGCGATGTGGAGCTGTACATCAATCCCGGAGCCGGTCAGGCGAGGGATGGGACCGTCTGGGAGCAGGTCACAATTGATCGCGACGTTCCTGAATTGAAGGACGTGGTGATATCGGACGTCGATGGCGATGGCGATCTGGACATCATTTTCACACGCCCCACCGCAGCAAGCCAGAACCTCGCGTGGCGGTCAAATCCGCTGACCGATGGCGGAATCGCAGCCGTCCGACAGGGGACAGCCGCTTGGACGAACAGGCCCATTGGTCAGATTGATGGCGGTGCCGATCTTGTCACCATCGGCGATGTGGACCGGGACGGATTCGACGATGTGATTGTGCGCTCCAATGGCGGATCGCTGGTGGAGTGGTTCAAGCATCCCGGTCCGGATGACCCCCTGAATGTGACCAATGTCACACCGACAAGATTGAACCTTCCATGGTCCGTCTTTGTGCTGATCGATTTTGTGAGTCGGCAACCGCTCGGCATTACGCTGGGGGATATCAATTTTGATGGTCAGGTCGAGATATTGCTCGGATCTGAGGGGTCCGTTTTCTGGCTGGATTCCAGCACGGCAGCCACAGTGTTCGACCCGTGGACTGCGAATCTGATTGTAGACGATGCCCAGGCGGATGATTCCCTGTTTGAGGCTGAGGGTCCTGCGTTTATCAACGAATTGCTCGTGCTGGATCTGGACTGCGATGGTGCAAATGACATCGTTGCAACGATTGACCGGCGCTCGCTGAGCGGGCTGAGCAACGACGTCGTGGTGTGGTTCCGCAATGTGTTGCTTCCGGAAGATGTCGGGCTGGACACGCCCCTCGTACCGGGATGCCCATAACAGCAGACGAGAGTACTTATGTACCATCATTGTGCATACGATGATGGCTGAAATGCGATTACGATGATGGAGTGGAATGCGATGAAGAAGTTGCTTCGCACCTGTTGTGTATTCATACCGGTTCTGCTGGTGACGCCGGTCATCCTTTCGATACCTGCTTTGCTCGTGGGGTGTGACGCGGTGGCGTTGCTGGCACCCAATGACATCAGGCGATTGTTTGAAGATGAACGATCGGCCGCCCGTGCTCAGTTTACACCAGTACAAATCGATCCACCCAGCGAGGACTCCTCGGGTCCAGCGCTGATCGCCTCCGGAGATATCGACGGCGACGGGCTGATTGACGTCGCTTCGGCATGGAATCAGTCAAACCCACTCCAGTTGCACTTCCAGAGGCGCACCGATACCACGATTGCATTTGAAACGATCACACTCGTAGGCGACATGCCGATCGACGTCATCGCCGGGCTGGAGATCGCCGACATGGATGGCGACGGTGCAAACGATATCGTGGTACTCGTAAAGCACAGCGGAACCGCCTCCGCACGCTGCCGCACAACGGGCGAACTCGTCGATGGTGCACTGGCCGGAATGGTCTTGATTTATTACAACCCCGGAACTGCCGCAGAGGCGCTGAATTCGCTGCTCTGGGTAGAAGTATCGCTGTCGCAGGCAGAGGTCGCTGGCGCGGGACCGCTGGATCAGACATCTCCGGAGGATGGCGGATACACTGCCATGTCGCTGGGAGACATCGACGGTGTGAACGGAATGGACATCGTCGTTGCGTGGAACCCGGACGAGTGTGAGGGTGCTGGCAACAGGGTCGATTATTTTGCGAACCCAGGTCCCGGAACCGCAAGGCAGGAAAATGCATGGGCATCAATCCCAATTGAACTGGATTTACCACCAGTCAATTCAGTGGCTGTGTTCGACGTAGACGGAGATGGTGATCTGGATATCATCTCAACCTACCCGGACGCCGCAACACTCAACGTGCGATGGCGGCGAAATCCACTCATCGACATCCCGGACGCATTCCACATCAGTGACCAGACATGGCGACGCGGTGCCATCGGACAGGTCTCCACCGGTGCAGACGTCGTCACCGCAGGCGACATCGACAACGACGGGATCACCGATGTGGTGGTACGCTCAAAAAATGGCGCGGTCATCCTGTGGTTCAAGGGTCCGGAAAACGCCACAACTGATCCAGTGCGAAATCTCCCATGGCAGGTCTTCACACTGGCTGAATTCACCGAACGCACACCACGCTCCATCGCACTCGGCGATCTCGACAGCGATGGACAACTCGAGCTCATCACCACCGTCGACTCTGGAATCCTCTGGTTTGAACCCTTCTCAGCCACAGGTATCACGGACCAGTGGGCGGAGAATCTGATCGAAGATGACATTCTGACACCACCAGCCGTCACGGACCCGAACGTGAACATCGATGAAATCATACCCAGCAGCACAATCATACATGGGTTGGATCTGGTGGATTTGAACGACGACGGACGCCTGGACCTCATTGGAACGCTCGACCGACAGGGACAATCCGGACTGACCAACGATGCCGTCATCTGGTATCGCAACAACGGTTTATAACCACAACATAAGGGTTCCAACCACCCGAATATAAGGATTCTAACCACCCGCATCCTGCTGTGTCATTCCCTGCAGTGAAGCATCTGACGAAGCTGAGCGAGGCTTCTGACGAGGCTGGCAGGCCTCGTCGTGACTTTGGGGATGGGGGTAAAGTCGTCCTTGACGGGGACCGATGGGGACTTAGACTGAAAAGATCGATCCATGGGTATGGACCGGTATGGGCGGAACGAACACTCGATGGGGATTTCCTATGGTACGGGCCCTTCCATGCCTGTTGCTATCCGTTTTGGCGTGCAGTGCATCATTTGTCGCAGGATGCCAGACGCCGCGTAACGCAGAGGCTGAAAAATTTGGCAAGACATTTTATCTCGATGGTGCAGGAAACTGGGGCTTCGGTGCAGCCGAGGTTCCAAGCGGGTTGAAGGAAGCCGGCTACACCGGTGACGTCGAAATTTATATCTGGACCACATCATTCTCCCCATTCATCGACCAGCTCAACCAGCCAGCCGCACGACTCCGGGCGCGGGCATTGGCTGACCGCATCAAGAAATACGCGAAAATGTACCCCCTCAACCAGTTGAATATTATCTCGCTCTCCGCCGGTACGGGCGTGGCGACCTGGGCGGTCGAAGATATTGGTCCAGACGTCAAAATCCATAACCTGGTGCTACTGGGTTCTTCGCTATCCCACGATTACGACATGACCCGTGCATTGAAGAATATGACCGGGCGCGTGTTTGTCTATCACTCTTCGGAAGATGCTATCCTGGCGGGTGTACGCATGTTCGTGACAATCGACGGCAAGAGTGGCGTGGACTCGGCTGGACTGGTAGGAATGCGGAAACCACGCGGAATGGCAGACCGGATCGTGAACATCCCGTGGAGTCGCAAGTATCAACGCTATGGTTGGACAGGCTCGCATACGGACTGCACAAACAAAATATTCGTCCGCGAAGTGATCTCACGACATATCCTAACCGGATCAACAACGCGCGAGGCGAAAACAACATCCGATAGAATCAGCACCACAACAACAGGCAAGACACCGCCGCTGATCGGTCCTCGCGGAAATAGTTGAAGGGAGTCTGCAAAGCGATCAGGAGTCCCTTCCACGATCTCTCAGGCCTCCCTGTGGTCATCGCGCACCACTGGCAATCGCAACCGCTGGCAATCGCAACCGCTGGCCATGGGCGATACGATCAGGTTGGGGCGGCGGGCCGGACTAGGTACATACCGAATGCCATGAGCGCCGCGCCCGTAACACTTCCGCCGGCCTGCTGCCAGCCAAATCCTCCGGAACTCCCAAACGCAAGCCAATCCGCCAGAAACGCCAGTCCCGCACTGATGACGCCGATAACGAGCAGCGTCGGCGTACGCGTCACGGCTCCGAGCAGTAGCATAATCGCCCCTAGCAACACACCCACCTGTTGCTGAATCCCGAATCCTTGCGATCCACCGAACTGCAGCACGTCAGCCAGGAGCGATATAAACAGGATCAGCCCGCCCACCACGAGAAGAACCGCAGCCTGTGCGGATCGTCGAACGGGTTGTGCGCTGTCCTTATCGGGGATGAGATCCGCACAATCCGGACAAAAACGCCGCGTCACCTGCTCACCGGCGAGAATGTCGGAGATATGCACGTTTGCGGGCTGACCGCACAGGTCACAGGGAGGTCTCTCGGTGTTCATGTATCAATCGCACTCATGACAACATCGCATTCAAAGACGTCGTATTCACGGACATCGTATTCACGGTCATCGCTTTCACGGACATCGTATTCACGGAGACAGGCGACGAACATATCTCCGGCCGTGGTGATGGATGGCTAGCGCTCCTCATCAGAAACGACAAGTTGCGACATGATCCACATCTCACCCATCAGCATCAAAATGGCGATCGGCATCATCGTCAACCCGGCGAAATCGTGAAAGAATTTCTCGCCCGTATCGCTGGAGACGACCATGAACAGGACGGCAGTCACCATCAGGCGAATCACGTTACAGGCGATGGCGACAGGGACACTTGATATGACCAGGACAGCCTTCTGCCAGGTCGGACGTCTGATAATGTAGGCAAGCACGGCGGAGACCACCACGAAGGCAGTCAGCATCCGCAACCCACTGCACGCTTCTGCAACGGCGAGGGGGACATTGTCGTTGAGCGTGATGACGTTTCCGGTCTGATCTACCTCCACGCCCGCCAGTTCGAGGGCGAAAACCGCCCCGTTTGTGGCGAACTCCTGAAGAGGTCCGGAAATGGTGTTGTGGATTTTTCCGGGCAGTGGCGCCATGAGGAACAGGAATACGAGCACCCAGAAGACACGCCGGAAGACATCCATCCCGCCGACCAGCAGAACCACACCCCAGATCGTAAGGACCAGCGCGTAGCGCTCTGCCGACTCAAAAATCAGCAGAAGACCCGCCGCCCGAGCGACCTGTGCCAGGAGTATGACACCGATTCCCCACCAGCAGACCCTCGGCGTACACTTCGCCAACCGGCGTCGATCGCACCACAACATGTACATGGCTGCGAGCGGTACGAGCTGCCCGACGGAATAATTGTCGTCCGTCTGCCACTCGTATCGAAGCCCGACCAGGGTTGACCAGTATGCCCAGAGTATGGTCACCAGGACGGCGATACAGATCACGCCGGACTTTAGTCGATCAGAGGGTGATCGACATTCGGTGCCGATGCTCGTGGGCGTTGTTGTCATACCGTTCGTCATATTCGTAGAACCCGTTTGAAGCTAAGGTCAAGCACCCGAAGTCGGAGGGGAAGTCACAGTTGAATCCACGGCAGGATTCTGAGAGGAAACAACAGGATCTTGGGCGGCATTGGTCACTGAGTTGATCGCGTCCAGTAATATCGACTCGATTCTCGGGCCGACCTCGGCGACGAACGCCTTGACGGCCTGGTCGGAGGAATCCCACCCACGAGCACCGCTGGAGGTTATGAGGACCTGGACTGCGAAATGCGGACCTGCTTCATTCCTGAAGGCTTTGGATCGCAGGAGCGACACATCCGGACAGTATTGGCCATCGACAAAGTAGTAGTTTAAGACGGAGACGCGTTCGCTGGACAGTGCACCGCCGCGCTGGAACTGGTGCAATTGACACTTCACCAGTGTTCCCCGAGTGGTTTCGACTTCGATGGTTGTGGAATCCTCCATGGTCCAGCCATTGTCCGGATAACAGACTTCCGGTCGATGGGGGACGAGGTCGCGGAAGCGGATACCGTACCCGATGCACAGGGATACCAGCTCTGAAGAACCCTGGCGTTTGTAGACGCGGTTCACATGGTCGTCGGTATCGGTGATGCGGATGATGCTCTCGTCCAGCGCGACGTCGCGCCCGACCCAGGGACCGAAATCCATGGGGAGGCGTCCCAGAGTCCCTGCGGGCAGCTTGACGCTCTCGGTGGGTCTGGAGTATTGCTCCGCGAGCATCCGATAACCGCCGCCGCTGATGAGCAGGACGATGATGGCTACTATGCCGCCTTTTCGTAGTTCGGAAAAAATGGGATTCTCCTCTCTCAGTGCTACAACCCCTGAATGCCAGAGCCCGGTTTGTTACGACCCCGGTTTGCTGCGACCCCGGTTTGCTGCGACCCCGGTTTGCTGCGACCCCTGGATGCCCGATTATCCCCCCAATCGGCGAAACGTCCAGACAGCTCAGGATGGGGCGATCCTTGCACCCCCTGGTCCACTCACAGTATACACCATTTTCAACACAAATTCCAATGAAAATGGTGTAAATTTTCGTAATTTGTTTGGCCACCGTTGAGATGTCGATTTTTGGCGCATGGCCTGCGTTTTCTCCATGATGGCGGGTGAATTCCGGGCTACAATTTTACACAAGCGCGTGGTAATCTCTGCCGTTCTTAGATCGACTATTTCGTGGATGCAGACCATAACGAGGTCCGAAAATGTAGCAAAATGGGGTGTATTGTCCTGCCACTGCTGGTGACGTCCGGATACACTCTTGAGATCGGGGGTGGATACCTCGCCTTCTCAGGTTTCCTTCTGTTGGGATCCGGTTATGAATCGATCTTCGGCTCCCCCACCTCCATAGGAGGTGGGCGACCCTGCCCGGAGGAGGTGGGGGAGCCTGCCAGCAGACCCTGTAGCAACTTGGTGTGTAGTGGATCATGGTCTGTTTATGAGGTTGCGGATTTTCTGCCGTGTGATCACGGATGGTGGAGGCAGGTCAACCTTTCGCCTTGAGGCGAAAGAACGACCTGCCCTACATCTCTGATCTTCGGCTTCCCCACCTCCATAGGAGGTGGGCCACACATATTGCTGGAGGTGAGTCACCCATATTATTGGAGGTGCGCCACCTTGCAGTGACACCTGTCAGGTTCTTGGGGTGAAATCGAAGCGTTTTGATTGCGAGAAGAATTGTATGGGGTTGTCGTAGACGATTTTTCTGATGGTTGCTTCGGAGTGTCCTCGGCGGCGTAGTTCGAAGATGAATTTGGGGACGGCTGTCGGGTCTGAGGGGCCCCAGTCTCCGGCGGAGTTTGCCATGATGCGTTCCGTGCCGTGGCGTTCGATGATGTCGGCTGCTCTGGCGGGGGTGCATTTCGTGATGGGGTAGAGGGTCATTCCACACCAGTATCCGGCGTCGAGGACGCGTTTTACGGTGTGTTCCTCGACGTGGTCGATGAGGACGCGTTCTGGTTTGACGCGTGAATCGGAGGTGAGGACGTCGAGGATCATGCGCGTGCCGAGGTATTTGTCTTCGAGGTGCGGGGTGTGGATGAGGATGAGTTCGTCGCGGGAGGCTGCGAAGTCGACCTGCTCGGTGAAGATGGTGGTCTCGTTGGGCGTGTTTTTGTTGAGTCCGATTTCGCCGATGCCGAGGACGCCGGGGCGATCGAGGAATTCGGGGATGAGGGAGATCACCTCGCGGGAAAGGGTTACGTTTTCCGCTTCCTTCGCGTTGATGCACAGCCAGCAGAAATGCTGGATGCCGTATTGTGCGGCGCGGGATCGTTCGAAGTCGATGAGCTGGCTGAAGTAGTCTCGGAATGCCTCGGCTGACCCTCGATCGAAGCCAGCCCAGAATGCTGGTTCTGAGATGGCGACGCAACCTGATCTGGCGAGTCGTTCGTAGTCGTCTGTGATTCTTGAGACCATGTGTATGTGCGGGTCGATGTAGTCCACTGTGGGGTGCTCCGCTCAGGGTGTCAGTTGGTTGTCACTGGATGTCATGCTCGGGTTGAGATCTGGCGCGTTCATTTTTTGTTCCAGCCGGGTTCGTAGGGTCTGGAGAAGGCGAGTTGTACGCGTTCTGCCCGGCCGAGGTCTGGTTCTGCGAGAATGGCGAGTGCGTTTTTGATCTGCTGGATGCGGTGGTCGTCTTTGGCTGTTGCGTTATCGGACCCTTCGTCGATGCGGTCGAGGCCGGCAGCCACGTTGAGAATGGCGTGTCGTATTGTGAGGAAGTCGTTTTCGAGTACGTTTGCTGCTGGACGCTGGTTCATAGTGCAGATCTCCGTCGCATGTTTCATGCCTGTATGCTTCATGGTTAGCGATTCGGTGGCGGGCGGTCAAGTCGGGGGTGTGGTTGTTGGGCTATGGGACGTGTATTTGTATTGTCACTTTGAATTCTATTGTACGACGCGCTCCGACACTGTCACCCACATGGGATGTCGTCTGTTTTGTGGTGGTCTTGGCGGCGGAAGGCGTTGAGGGTTTCTATGGTGATGGTGATGCCGATGAGCAGGATGGCTGAGCCTACCGTCAGGAGGAGGATCTGGTCATTTCGCCAGAAGCCTATGAGTTTTTCTGTGATGGCGAATCCTGTGCTGAGGAGCATGAAGATGGCTGGGATGCCCGTGAACCATGGGTTGCGCTTTCGCTGGTGGAGGTAGAGGGTGACGACGAGGAGTGTGAGGCCTGCGAGGAGCTGGTTGGTGATTCCGAAGAGTGTCCAGAGTGCGAGGCCTGCGGGTTTTCCGTCGATTTTGTAGAAGGCGAAGAAGCAGATGGCGAGGACGGCGATGGTGGTTGCGAGGTAGCGGTTGTTGAGGAATCGCAGGCCTATGGATTGGCCGATTTCGGAGACGTAGAATCGGAGGAGGCGTGTTGCGGAGTCGAGGGTTGTGAGGGCAAATGAGACGACGATGACGGCGATGAATGCGGCTGCGAGGTTGCGATCGACGCCGAGGGCGGTGATGAAATTTGTGCAGCCGGCGATGAATGCGCCGAGTTTTCCGGCGAGTCCTTGCTGGATGGTTGCCCAATCTTTGTAGGCAGCGTTCCAGGCGGTCATGTTTTTGAATCCGGCGGTGCATGCGATGACTGCGAGCAGGCCTAGCAGCGATTCGCCGAGCATTCCGCCGTATGCGATGAATCGGGCGTCTGTTTCGCGGTTGAGTTGCTTGGCGGTTGTTCCTGATGATACGAGGCCGTGGAAACCTGAGGCTGCTCCGCAGGCGATGATGATGAATACGAATGGGAAGAGGGATGGTGCGCCTTCGGGATTCGCATTGATGGGGGGTGCCTGGAAGACTGGGTCGAGGATGAAGAAGCCGATGTAGGCTGCTGCGAGGCCGAGGTATAGGATCAGTGAGTTGAGGAAATCTCTGGCCTGGAGGAGACTCCAGACGGGGAGTACGGAGGCGAGAAATGCGTAGGCGAGGAGGATCCAGGTCCATCCGACGGGGGTTGGCCAGCTTTCGATGCTGAGGCCAAGTGTGGGGTATTTGGTGCCATACCAGACGGAGATGAGCATGAGTGTGAATCCGACGAGGGTGGTCGGGAGGAGGGGTAAGTTTTTTTTGTAGAGCAGGAAACCCATGAGCATGGCCATAATCATTAGGGATGCGGATGGTAGGACTGCGGATGGGAATGATGTGGTGGAGGCTGAGAGGTCGGTGGGGTTGAAATCGGATCCGATGGAGAATAGTCGTGCGATGATGAAGACGAAGACGCCCATGGCGAGTGATACGCCGAAAAAGATTATGGCGAGAAAGAGGAATTTTGCGCGATGGCTGATGACGCCTTCTGCGACCTTTCCAATGGACATGCCTCGGGCGCGCATGGAAACGACGAGTGCGCCGAAGTCGTGTACGCAGCCGACGAGGATGGCTCCGAGGACGACCCATAACATGGCAGGGATCCATCCCCAGATGACCGCGACTGCTGGTCCGAGCATGGGTGCGAGACCTGTGATGGATGCGTAGTGGTGGCCGAATAGGACGAAGCGGTTTGTCGGGACGTAGTCTACGCCGTCGGTGAGGGTGTGTGCGGGGGTCTGTCGGTTGTTGTCGAGTTTGAAGATGCGGTTTGCGAGGAATCGTGCGTAGAGGGTGTAGCCGATGGCGTATAGGGCGAGGGAGATGCAGACGGCGATGATCGGGGACATGGCTGGGATTGTAGGCGGATTGCCCTGTGATGCCAGCGTGGCGGCGTGCGAGGGTGTGATACTTGACGCGCGATCGTCTGGCGAAGAGAACAAGCGTTGACCTTTATCGGGGATTCATGAGATATGTCGATTGGTGACAGTTTATTTTACTATCCCACGCGGAGCGTTTATGGGCGGCCTGAGACGTATGGGATGACGTATTCGTCCGAGTTCTTCGAGAGCATGGACGGGACGCGTCTGCATGGGTGGTTCCTCTCTGCCTCTGGGGGAATGAACGCCATCCGTGAGGCGAAGGGCACTGTGGTTCATTGCCATGGGAACAGTGGGAATATATCGGGTCATTTTGAGCTGGTTCGCTGGTTGCCTGAGCAGGGTTGGAATGTGTTTTGCTTCGATTATCGTGGGTATGGTCGGTCTGAGGGCAGGCCTACGCGGTTGGGGACGATCGAAGATGTTCAGGCTGCTGTGTATCATGTTCGGAATATGGCTGACGTGGATGGCGGGAAGATCGTGATCCTGGGTCAGTCGCTGGGCGGCGCGGTTGGGATCGTTGCGGCGGCGTTGTGTCCGGATGTGCGGGGGTTGGCGGTTGAAGGGGCATTTAGCGGGTATCAGCGTGAGGCTGATTTTGTGACCCGGCAGAATGCGGTTCTGAGTCCTATATCCGGGTGGTTGTCGCGGATGGCGATTTCGGAAGGTTATGATCCGATCGACTGGGTGAACAGGATATCTCCTCGGCCGATGCTGTTTGTGTGCGGGACGAAGGATACTGTGGTGGATCATCAGCAGACGGTGGATCTGCATGATGCGGCTGGTGGTCCGAAAGAGTTGTGTGTGATCGAAGATGGTCTTCATGCTGATTCGATGCGTGAGGTTGACGGGCAGCGACGATTTTCGGAGTTCTTCAAGATGTGCGTGAATGGTGGGATCGGTGTTTGAGTCGCGGGGTGATCAGAGGCGAATCGTTTGAGTGCGGGTCAGGCAAAATCCAGCGTGGGGCATCTCGACAAGGCTGAAGCGTTGGCTGCGTTTCAGGCATTCCTGCGGGCACGGGGTATCAAGTTTACGTCGCCACGTCGGCGGATACTGGATGTTGTGCTCGATATGCGGGAACACTTTGAGGCTGAGCAGGTGCTGTTTGCACTTCGTCAGCATGGTGATCGTGTTGCGAAGGCGACGATTTATCGGACGCTACCGCTGCTGGTGGAATGCGGGATTCTGAAGCAGATTCGTTTTGACGTGAAGCAGGCGCATTATCGGGTGTGTTTTGGGGAGGAGGTTCGCGACCATATGGTCTGCCGGGAGTGTGGTCGGATTGTGGAGTTCAGCAGCAAGGAAGTGTCTGCCCTGCGTGATCGACTCGCCAGGAAGCACCGCTTTCAGGCGATTGAGCATCGCTTTCAGATTACGGGTCTTTGCTGGGAATGTGATCAGTTGCCTCAGTCGTAGTATCGCAGGGGTAGTGGTCGCCTCAGGATACATTCCACTGGATGCTGGATACATTCCGCTGGGTGCTGGATACTTGCCGCGTGGTCTTGTTGGGTTTATAAAGCCCTCGGGCCGACGTCGTTGAAGGGTGATGCTGAATTTCGGAGAATCCGGTTTGATTCTTCGCTTTGGAATCGTGGACGTCCCGGGTCGATGCCATCCTCCCTGCCGTCCGGTGGGTGTTCTATTTAATGAAAAGCAACACTGATTGATGAAAAACAACACTGACATTTTGATTGTTGGGTCCGGGTTTGCCGGAGCAGCGACAGCCTATCACCTTCTCCGGAGCGGATGTGCGGATTTGCTCATCGTCGAGCAGGAATCGACGCCTGGCGTTCATTCGTCGGGTCGCAATGCCGCGATCGTTCGGACGCACGCCGATGATCCGTGCGTTCAGGAGTGCCTGATCGAAGGGGCAGACGCGTTGCGATCGGAACGGATGGGGGCGCCCGGGAAGCTGGGGAAGCTCGCACAATTTGATCGCAATGGCGTGTTTCTGGTGGATTTCGGCGACGATCCGGTGGAGCGATACTTTGATCGTGCGACGGGTGTTGGGGAGTGGTGTCCTGATGATGGGATCATCGACGCGGCGGGTCTGTTGCAGACCTATCTATCGGGTGTTGATGTTTCTTATGATACGCGTGTGTTGTCGTGGGAATCGGTTGACGGGAAGCTGAGCGTTCGGACGACGCAGGGCGAGATCACTTGCCGGGTCATAGTCAACGCTGCTGGTCCATGGGCGGGCGTGGTAGGTGACATACCTATGACACCTATGAATCGCCATCTGTTCGTTACGCCACCCCTGGACTGGGTGGACCCTCATTGGCCTACGGTCTGGAACGGGCCCAAGGGGTTGTATTTCAGGCCCGAGTCGGGTGGGTTGATGTTTTGCTGTTGCGAGGAGGTTCCTGCTGCACCTGGCGACTATCGGGAGGATCCTGCGATGTTGGAAGAGTTGCACGAGAAGGTATCGTCGATGCAGCCGGGGCTGGGGGAAATTTCGATTAAGACGATGTGGGTTGGGCAGCGTACTTTCGCACCGACGCGTCGACCGATGATCGGGTTCGATCCCAGGAATAAGCATGTGTATCACGTTGCGGGTCTTGGGGGGCATGGGGTGACGGGGTCCTATGCTTTCGGGCGTTACGCTGCCGAAGAGCTCTTGAGAGGTCCATCGGCCTCGCCCGGTGTTTTCGACCCGGCTGATGTTATCAACGCGAACGCATCAGAAAGCTCAAACGTAGATGATACGCAGAGTGACGAGCGAATTTCACCCGCTGCAGCGGATATTGGAGCTTGAACCATGGCGATTCTGGAACAGACGGTTGATGCTACTTATGAGAAGATGCTTGAGAAGCTCCGCGGCGTGGTTCCGAATTTTGAGCTTCGGATCAAGGCTGACCTCGTGCAGAAGATCAATCGCGTGAAGGCTGAGCGCAACGCCGTCATTCTCGGTCACAACTACATGGAACCCGCTCTGTTTCATACGGTTCCTGACCATGTCGGCGATTCGCTGGAGCTGTGTCGCGTTGCCACGAGGACGACGGCTGACACGATCGTGTTCTGCGGCGTACAGTTTATGGCTGAGACAGCGAAGATTCTCAACCCGGAGAAAACGGTACTCATCCCCTCGGATGAGGCTGGTTGCTCGCTGGCGGAGTCGATTACAGCCAGTGACGTTCGCTCGCTTCGAGATGCGTTTCCTGGTGTTCCGATTATTTGCTATATCAACACATACGCGGATGTGAAGGCTGAGTGTGATGCATGTTGCACGTCGAGCAATGCGGCTGCGGTGGTTGAATCATTTGATGCCGATTCGGTGATCTTTCTGCCCGATGAATATCTCGCATCCAATGTCGCGAAGGAAACCGGTAAGCGGATCCTGTTTCCTGAGCAGTGCAAATCCGGACATGGTGAGAACGGTCGGCTGGGTCAGGCTGACGCGCACGATCAGACAATTATCGGGTGGCATGGCAAGTGCGAGGTACATGAGCGGTTCACGGTTGAGGATGTGCAGAACGTTCGCAAGCAGTTCCCGGAAGTTCTTGTCTTGGCTCATCCGGAGTGCAGCCCTGAAGTCGTGGGGGTATCTGACTTCTCTGGGAGTACGTCAGCCCTGATCCGTCGGGTTCGTGAAAGCGACGCCGAACAATATCTCCTTCTGACGGAGTGCTGCATGGGTGACAATATCGCCGCAGAGAATCCGGAGAAGGATATGCTGCGACTGTGCAGCGTCCGATGCCCGCACATGAACCAGATCACCCTCGAAGACACGCTTGCTTCGCTCGAACAGGGTCGGTATGAAGTGACTGTACCAGAGGACATCCTTCTGCGGGCGAGACGGAGCATCGATCGGATGCTGGCGGTTCAGTGATGCTGGGGTTTTGTTGTTGCTTGCGGTTCGGTGATACTGGGGATTCGGTGATACTGGGGGTTCGTTGATGCTGTGGGTGGTCTTCCGGGTGTGATTTCTCGCACCCTGGATTGTTTATTCGGGAATCATGCGTTTGAAGAGATGGGATAGATTCCGGGCGATGCGTGTGTCTGCAATGAGAATGGGACCGAAATCGAACGCATTGAAGTAGTGTCCCGAGTCGTCGAGTTGCAACCATCGTCTGGGTGGCGAGATCAGATCGAAGAGTGCGGTGCGGGTGCGCGCGAGGTCTGCGTGGTCGTGTTCAAATACGAGATAATCGATCGGTGCGTGGTCGTCTGGTAATGCGAGTGCTGCGGTCTGTCGCGTATAAAAGCGTTCGATGATTGCCCGGTAGGTGTCCATCGGGAGGCGGTCTTTCATGCGTCGATCTTTGTGGAATCGGCGATACCAGTATTCATCGCGGTCGTCACCATCGCTCATGCCCGCACCCATCAGAACCGCTCGATCTATCACGCTGTCGGTGGCTGCGTCAGCCGTCACAAGTCGAAGAACGTCCATGCAACCAAGCGAATGACCAATGGCAGTCACAGAGGTAATGTTCTCATCACGCAACAGGCTTAGAGCAGCAAGCCCGGTGGGAAGTGGGTCCCATGCTTCCACGGGGGCATCGATCGATGGATGGGGAATCTGACCGTAGCCGGGATGCTCGACGGAAACGACAACGTAGCCAGCCATCAGGAGAGCGCGTCGAACGATGGCAGCTGCCGGTTGACGCACGCCGTCGGGGTTGGCGCCATGGAAGAAAATTGCTCCGGGGCGTGGGGTGGGGGTGTGCGGTCGTTCGATGTACGCGATGGCCTTCGTTTCAAGCGTGACAGGTTGCCCGGATACAATGGTTGCAACGGCGATCTGCGGGAGGTGGGTATTCAGAATGGTGATAATATCCCGACACTGCTGGAATCGGACTGCAAGCAGCAACAAACCACCGATGAACGGTGCGATGATCAATGGCACATGAAATCGTGACGGCATTCGTTTCACCACCGAATCGATCAGAGCAGCACCAGTGGCTAGCAGGATGATGACAAGGCCTGCAAAATTCCAGGGCAGCACAGGAATCGAGAGTGCAGCAGTGACTGTCAGAACAGTGATGTCAGCCAGGATTTTAAGCGTTCGCTCTTTGGGTTTTGTATCCGCGATCGATGCGATGAGTCCGATCGCCAATGCAGGCCAAAGTGGGGAGAGCGCATCGGCAGCGGCCAATGCAAGCCAAATTCCGACCGTGCATAACATCCACCCGATCGCGCGAAGGAGGAAGGGGCGGTCGCTCGATCTGATCGGTGATCCCGCTATGCGAACCGCAACAGCCAGGAAGCTGATGGCCAGGATTCCTGTCATTTCTTCATATCCATTGCACCATGGCTACCGTGTTCACATGTCATTAACTGGCACTCATTTGCGTAATGCGTACACGATGCCACCGATCACGCCCTGTATCAATACAAGTCCAAACGCGATCCAGACGAAGGCAATCGCGTCTTCTTTGCCAACGCCATAAAGACTCAGAAAATAGACCCAGACAGCCTCCCGGATCCCTATCCCATTGATCGACGCGGGGATCATCATGAGGAATATCGCGAGCGGAACTACGAGAAACAGGCCCGCGAAGGGGACGGGGAGGTCCATGGATTTTGCGATGACGAAGTAGTGGATGACGACATTCGTCTGGAGCAGGAATGAGAGAAACAGCGCGCTGAGCATCGCCCCTTTTTTTCCTTTGAACGCCATGAACGCGCCGACGATCCGCTGCACGATGGATTGCAGCTTCCCGGAGAAGGGAACGTGCAGATTTTCGATGAGACCCACCACCCACGCAGGTGGTAGAAAAATCAGCCATAGGATCGAGATCATCCCGAAAAAACCAAGCACCATCCAGACGCGAAGGAACGGAATATCAAGTGAGACAGATTGATCCTGCGCGAGGATCGAGATCGTTGCAAAGGTCAGCAATGCGAACAACCCCAGAAAGCGATCGACGAAGATGGTGGCAACCGCTCCTGATTTACTTTTACCAAATCGCCAGGAATCGTACGCACGCACTGCATCGCCGCCGATGGTGGAGGGTAGAAAATTATTGAAAAACAGGGCGACCATACATGATTTTACAAGATATATGTAGGGTACTACGACGCCCTGCGTCTTCAACAGGATTTTCCATCGCGCGGCGCTGACGATGAAACCCAGAAAATTCTGCGCTAGCGCAATCACCACCAGGAGGAGGTGACAGCTCGTGATCGATGCAAAGATAACCTTGAGATCGGTGTCGCGAAGCAGGTAAAATATCAGCCCAAACGATGCGACTACCTTGATGGCGATGAGCATATAGTGCTTGTTCGACCGTCGGAGTGTTGTGGCGTCCGGAGTCTCTGTCGCACTGGTTTCGCTCCCCGAATGTGACATACTAGAATGATCTCACCAGCGACCAGGTGGCCAGCACCAGGGCAACAATGGCTATGACCATCGGGACAAATCTCGTTCCGGACGCTCCTCCCGCTTCCCTACTCATCTCCGAATGTTTGATCTCCCGGGAAACACTTTTGACACGTTCCACAGGCGCTTTGACACGTTCCACAGGTGCATCGGTTTGCGTTGTCGAGACAGTCATGCTGTTGTGTACAACGACCGCAACTGCCATGTCAGGCGTGTGCGACATACTCACTGCATGTGGTAATTTCATGGAATCATCACCGCGATGTATATGCAGAGACGGTGCGCCGGATGCGTCAACCACCACTTCAATATCGGACATTTCCTCGGTGAGAAAGGCAGCGTCGCACTTTTTAAGCGCCTCCTTGGCAGCCCATCGCGCAGCGAAATGTTGGTTGGGATTGTCCTGAGTGATGCAATACGCAATCTCAGCCGGGGCAAAAGTTTGCTTGTAAAACGGATCCTCCCAAGGGTCGTTCGCGGACGGGAGATTGTCGACGCATTCAATATCAACGCCACACGATCCACCCCCAGTCTGCATATTCAGCCGTGGCAACGATGACGGCGAAACAGGTGCCGATGCAGAATGCCCATTCGACCCATCCGACATCGGTGTACCCAGAATGGCGGATTCAAGCTCACCAAAATATTTCGCAGAATAAACCGCCGACGACTTCACACCAAGACGACGGCGGATGGCAGCATCCAGCGTCGCACGCGCCAGCGATCCAGACAATCTCTTGCCACCCAGCGGAAAATCCGGCGTCATCGCACTCGGATCGGTCTCAAAAAATTCTGCCACGGTGTTTCGCAGCAATGTCTGTTGATCCATTTGGGGCTATTCCTGTAGTCTGTAATACCTAATCGTGAGCATCACCATGCACTACCATCCCTGCAAACATACCGTGCAGAGATGCCCGGGCGAACCATCCGGTTTCACGACCTGCACAAGATACTGGTTCATATCGCGGAGACGACCGATCGGCGTGAGACATCGCGAGCAATAGGGTTCTTCGTCTTGCACCGCACCGACCGATTGACCAATCGCAGATTCATACGCCTCAAGCCGACCTCGCAGATCACCCAGAAACTGAGCAGCCAGCCGACCCTCAGCCACCTGGTGATCGAATGTAAGTACGAGTTGAAATGTACCTTCTCCACTCCCCGGCGGGAAGAATTCCGCACCAATCCCGAGTATGCCAGACTGCCCCTGATTGATCAGCGGATGAAACGTATAAACACCCTCAGCCGAGAGGTCCGAAATCGTAAATGTCCCGCCCGCCAGCGATTCGGGAGACATCTCATCGTTGAGGTAGGCGACGAGCGATTCACGGAGTTCGTCAGCGATTTCCGATATCGACTTCGTGTCAGCACCACGAATCACGGGCACTTTCAAGCTCTGACCAGCATCGATCGCAACGCCAATGTTGACATGCTCGTATGTATTCACAGTCCCATCAGAATGAAACGCATTGAACGCGGGATACTTCCGGAGCAGTCGAGCAGCCTCATAAACAATGACAGCCGTCGTATTTCCCTGAAGGTACGGATGCAAATCAGCCGCAGCCCGCAATCCGCTCGTCGGGATCGCAACCGTCACCGCACTCTGCAGCGTGTTGTGGTAGGCAGAAGCAATGTACCTCGCCTCCGTACGTTTCTGACGGGAGAGACGCTCGGTTTTGAAGGGCACGTCCAACGCAGGAACAACCGGCGAAACATGCGCCGTCACTGCGGAAGATGAAGCTGGTGACGCGATTGACTGAGGCGGAGATTGACCGATATGTTCGAGAATATCACCCGAACGCACAAGCCCACGCCCCTCAAACACTTTCTCGCTAAGTCCATGTTCTGAAAGGAGTTGCAGAGCTTTCCTGCTGAACCGAGCAGCTCCGGATGCACCATTCCCAACCACCGGATCGCCAGCAACCGAATCATCTGCGACCGTATCCGAAATCTCAGCATCAGCAGTGTCACAGATATGGCACAGCACTGTCCCGACATCAATCTCATCCCCGACCCTCCGCGAAACCCGCACATACCCATCCTGCGGCGCGGCGATCTCAAAAACGGATTTACTCCCCTCAACCTCAGCCAGATCCTGACCACTTGAAACCTGATCGCCATCCTTCACCAACCACGACACAAGCGTCACGGACTCGTCGTTGACATTCTCACGCGGTATCAACACCGGCATCACGTTGCTCATGATTCCCCGACTCCATCCTCACCGTCCAGCATATCTACAGCAGCTTCTATCACATGCGCTGCCCCTGGCAGTAACGCCTTTTCCAGCGGCCCGCAACTCGGAATCGGATGCCTTGGCGATCCAACCCGACGCAGCATTCTCAACACGCCCGGGTCACTCTCAAGCATCTGCGCAACCACCTCAGCCCCAAAGGCAGCAAACCCGACACCCTCCTCAACCACCAGCAACCGCCCACACTTCCGCACAGATTCAATGACAGGCCAGGGGTTCAGCGGATACAACTGCATCGGGCAGACAATCTCGCAGATCATATCATGCGATTCAAACAGTGTTTCAACCGCACGCTCAACATCCGCCAACATTCCCCCATAGCACAAAACAGTCACATCGGGTCGTCCCTCAGGGCGAATTCGCGTCGTCGGAAACGGCTCGTCGCTATGTTCCAGGCAAAACCCATCCGGCGTCTGCGACGAAACACGCATCGCATACAACAATTTGTTTTCGATCACAATCGTAGGCCGATCCACGCTGTCAAGCAGGTGATCGTACACAAGCGCAGGATCATAGCGATGATGAATCGCCAGCATCCGCGTACCCGGAATACCCAGAAAATGCTTCTCAATCGACTGACTGTGCGTCGGACCATACCCACGTTTTCCGCCCATGGGCGTGCGAATCACCAGCGGTACCGAAACCTGATCGTTGTACATATAGCGAAATTTCGAGGCAGAGTTCAGCAACTGATCCGCAGCCAGCGCCAGAAAATCGCCAAACATAATCTCACAAATCGGACGCTTACCCGTCAACGCAAGACCCGTACCAATCCCTACTATGGCAGATTCGCTGATCGGCGTATTCCGAACACGACCAGGAAACTCAGCCTGAAGATTCTTCGTAATCTTGAACGCCCCACCATACGGACCCTCGATATCCTCCCCCATCAATAGAACGCGATCGTCCCGCTCCAAAATCCCCCGCAAGGCACCATGAATCCGATTCGCAACACGATCGTTTGTCTCGATCTCCGTCGCAGACCACTGCATCGGGCGATAGTCAGGTACATCATCATCCACCGACACAGCCTGCGTATAAGCAGCCCCATCAGCAAGCGCAACCGCATCAGCAATCGTCCGAGTCACCCCCGCCAGAATACGCTCAGCCTCCTCCGATCGCTCACTGCGAAACAACTCAATCGGATCGCGGTCCCAGTACCCCTTCACCATCTCCAGATCACGATCGTCATCACCCTTGGAATGCGCCATCAACCGAAACGTATCGACCCTGAGAAAATATGGCTTACACGTCTCACGCACATATCGAACCGCCCGCGAAGCAGCATCCAATAAATGCTCCGGACGCCAGGTGTCGCTCTGATCCGTCTCGATCCCAAAAGCTTCCGCACGCTTACAAATATCACCCGCCAGCGTCTGATCCTGCGACGTGCTCTGGGCGTACCCATTGTTCTCCACAACGACGAGCAGCGGCAATTCCCACTTCGACGCAATATTCAACGCCTCATACAAAGCACCCTCACCCAGCGTCCCATCCCCCACATACACCACCGTGATCCGCCCCAGCCCACCATCACTCACCTGCCCATCAAGTTTCTGCCCCATCGCCATCCCGGCAGACACCGGCACGATGCTCCCCTGAATCCCGTTGCTGAAAAAACCCTCCGAGCAGATATGCTGACTGCCCCCCGACCCCCACAAATCCCCGTCTCCTTCCCCATAATCTCCGCCACAAGACCCGCAACATTCCCCGTCCGCGCGAGAAAATGACCATGACACCGATGATTGCTGAACACCAGATCGCCATCTTCCAGAAACTCGGAGATGGCAACGCCAACCCACTCCTGACCGATGCAGGTGTGAACAGTCCCGAACAGCTTCCCCTCAGCGAACAGATCAAGCAGCCTCTGCTCCACAGAGCGAATCAGCATCGCCTGCGTCCAGAGATCAATCGAAATATCGTTCTTAACCGTCCCGCTCATCAACAACACCAATCTGAAGTCCTGTAGGTGCGTCTCAGACGCACCACCTGCCAGCGTAGGGTGCGTCTCGGACGCACCACCTGCTAAAAGGGACACTAAGCAAATACTGGAGCGTCCGTGGCTGTATCCTCACGATAGCGAATGACCCGCGATGGGGAGCCAGCTGCTATGCAAAACGGCGGCAACGTCTCGGTCACAACCGAACCAGCCGACACGATCGCATCCCGCCCAATATCCGCCCCGTCGATCACCGTCGCCCGCAAACCCAGCCACACCCCATCCCCAATCCGACACCCCCCCAGCGGAGCAGGCCCCTGCTCGACGATGGGGATGTCCGTGCGATCGAAATGATACCGACCGCTCCCAATGTAGACATACGGCGCAATCAGCCCATTCACGCCGATGTCGATCGTATTCCCCTCACCAGCATACACAGCACAATTCGCCCCAAACCCAACATTCTCGCCAATATGAATCGATCCCCCCTTGCACCGGAGCATCGTATTCTGACCGAGAATAACCCCCTTCCCGATCAATAAATCGTGATCCCTCGCCTGCCCACCCCCAGCATCCAGCACGCACCCATCGGAGATCACCGCACCGTCGTCGATCTCGATCTTCTGCGGATGACGAATCACGACATTCGTCCCGAAGATGACCCCCCGGCCCACGCGTTTGAACAGCTTGCGATAGAATTTCTTCCGCAGGACCAGCCCAACAGCGCCGGGTAAAATCCCTAGAAACGTAGTGAGAAGCTCGAATTTGATCGTAAACCAGAGGCTATCGGACCCAACCACCACCTGCTGATACCGCTTCAGGGCAGAGGTAGATTCATCGGTGATATTGGCGTGAACTTCCTTGCGTGCCATTGGCGATCGTCTTCCTTAACAAGCGTCGAGTACGGGTTCCGGCTTCACGCTGTGAACAGAGCTCCCGGAGCTTCCAGAACCACCAGCGCTTCCCATGCTGTCGCGTCGGCAGCGGTCGATATCCTCTGCCATGGTATCCAGGTCGTTGCCATCGACATACATCCGTCGCCAGATTTCCAGATTGAGCAGCATCCATATTCGGACGTGATTGTCGATTTTGTTCCGGCGATGCTCCTCGATCAACCCCAGGACTGCCTCCCGCTTGAACATGCCATCCGTGACAATTTTCGACTCACTGAGGAATTTTTTCAGAAATTCATACAATTCGTTACGAAACCAGTACGCGACGGGAAACATGAAGCCCTGCTTGTCGCGGCGCGTGATGGATGGGGGTAAATACCCCTCAGCCAGCTTGCGGAGGATGTATTTGAGCTGTTTCCCACGAATTTTGACCCGACTCGGAAAAGCGGCGAGGAGTTCGACGAGTTCGTGGTCCAGGAATGGCGATCGTGCTTCGAGGCTGTGGGCCATGCTCATGCGGTCTGTGAGCATGAGGGTGTGCTCGGGGAGGCGGGTCTGGAAATCGGCGTAGAGCATTCGGTCGATGGGGTTGTCTGCCTCGGCTTCGTTGTAAGGTTTTGTAATAATATCCGAGGATTGCAACGCGCAGATATTGCGCCAGATGTCGTCGCCGAAAATCTGCTGTTTTCCGGCGTGGTTGAAGCGGAAGAAGGCGGTGGCTTCGGCGTATCGTTCTGCTTTGGTGGGGAGGGCTGAGAGTTGGTGCACCCAGCGCATTTTTTGCGCGACGCTTTTGTAAGTGAAACTGTCGGGGATGATGTCGATGATCGGACCGAGCACAGCCCGGCGGATGAGGGTCGGGATGATGGCGTAGTAATCGATCAGCCCGACACCACGGTAACGATCGAATCCGGCGAAGAGTTCATCGCCGCCGTCGCCGCCGAGCACGACTTTGACATGTCGTGAGGCCAGTCGTGAGGAATGGAACATGCAGGCAGCGATCGGATCGGACGGTTCGTCGAGGTGGTAGATCATTTTGGGTAGCAGCGCGATCAGGTCGGGGCGAACCATCTCCTCGACGTGATCGGTTTTGTGGTATTCGGCGACTTCCCGGGCGTAGGGTTGCTCGTTGAAATCGTTTTGCTCGACTCCGACGCAGAAGGTTTTGAAGGGATCGGATTGAGTGCCAGCCATCAATGCGACGATCATGCTCGAATCCATGCCGCCGCTGAGGAAAGCGCCCACGGGTACATCGCTCATGAGATGCGAGGTGACTGCCCGTGTCATGCTGTCTCGCAAACGATCAATATATTCATCCTCGCCGAGCTGGAGCTGGTTGCGGAATGTGATGCCCCAATATTTTTGAATTGTCACTTTGCCATGTTCAAAGGAGAGCCAATGTCCCGGTTGCAGCTTTCGGACACCTTTGAGCATCGTGTGGGGCGAGGGGATGAATCGGAGCGAGAGGTAGTGATGGACGGATTCAAAATCGATGTCGCGCTGAACGTCGCCTGATGCGATCAGGCCTTTCAATTCCGAGGCGAACAGAAAATCGCCACCCTTGTGGTAGTAGAACAGGGGTTTCTGGCCGCAGCGGTCACGGGCGATGAAGAGGCGTTTTTTCGTTTCGTCCCAGATGGCGAAAGCGAACATGCCGGAGAGTCGATCGACGCATTTTTCGCCGTATTCTTCGTAGAGGTGGACAATGACCTCGGTGTCGGTGTGTGTGCGAAAGCGATGCCCCCTGGAAATCAGGTCAGATCGCAACACCTGGAAGTTGTATATTTCACCGTTGAATACGATCCAGACCGTTTCGTCCTCATTGGCGATCGGCTGGCGTCCGGCGTCCAGATCGATGATGCTCAGGCGACGATGCCCGAGGGCGGCTGGTCCCTTTGCGTAATAACCTTCATCGTCGGGACCGCGATGGTGCAGGACACTGCCCATCCGACGCACCTGGTCGATGTCTGCTTTTTGCGTTCCGATTTTTCCGCATATGCCGCACATGTTGCATGTCCATTGCGGTGGGTGAAACCCGCCCTACAGAGTCCCGCTGCCCATCAGCGGGGGTCGTTATTTGATCCAGCCTGCCTCCCGGTAGGACTGAATCATTTTCGTAAGTCCGTCCTCGATCGCCATTTTCGGATCGTACCCGATATCGCGGCGTGCTGCGGATATGTCGAAGGAGCGTATCGACCAGAACCATTCCGCGCGCCGACGATGCAGTGGTGGCGGAATTTTGAAGGGTTTGCACGCAAACTCGACCACCGTTGACACGCCCATCAACAAGCTCAGTGGCCAGCGCATTTTCGGTGGTGGCGTTCCGACGGCGTCGCCAAATATGCGAAGAATGTCGTTCAGTTTGATGGCATGGTCGTCGGCGATGATGTAGACGTTTCCGATTGCTTCCTCCTTCGTCGCACACAGCACAAACGCATCGCAGAGGTCGTCGATGTTGATGAAGTGGTAGAGGATGTCTCCGCTTCCGAACATCCAGAAACGCCTCTGCTGGATCAGTTGTGCGAGCTTGAGGAAGCGCTTTTCACCGGGACCGTAGATGGCGGCTGGTCTTATGACTGAGACCTTGAGTCCCAGCTCCGGGCCATATTCTCGCGCGAGGATTTCGCCCTCGTATTTCGTTTCCTGATAGTAATCGTCTGGTTTGATGGGTGCGTCTTCGCCGGCTGGCGGGTTTTCGACGTGTCCGTGGACGCCGATCGTGCTGCAATGGACGAAGCGTTCTACTTTTGCGGCGGCTGCGATTTCCAGAACATTCTTCGTGCCAGTGATGTTGACGTCGCGATAGTCGTGTCTGCGGACATTGACCGGTCGGTATAGAGCGGCGAGATGATAGACTGTCGTGATGCCCTCCATCGCCTGCTCGACGCTTTTGCGATCGCGGACATCGCCCGGGACGAGTTCGAGGTTTTCGTGGGAGAAATCGGGCGCACCATCGGGCGCGTAGTACATGCCCCGCGTCGGGATGCCCTTCTTTGCGAGGTATTGGCTTAGCATCATGCCCGTATAGCCATTCGCGCCGGTTACCAGTGATGTTGGTTTCATTTAGATTGGTTCCTGTCTGGTGGATAACTCGGCGTTGCAGGTGTTTGGCTTGAGACTGGTGTTTTTCGGACCTTGCAGTGGGTCTTTCTGACACTCGGGGCGGACGATTTTTTCCTGTCTGAGTGGTGACATCCCCTCGGGTGATCGCCATGCGGATGCGGTTTTTCGGACGTCGTCGATTTCGGCGATTCTACGTTCTACGTTCCAGCCCAGTTCACTGCCCATGAGTTTAGCAGCCAATTCCAGGATGTCATCGTCCGGGGTTCCTCGTGCTGCCAGGTCTGCTCGGCGATACACGATATCGCTCAGCCTGACAGCGTATTCCTCCTTGATGGCGAAGCGGATTTGTGCCTTGAGGAGATCTTCCTTGTTGACGACGCCATCCTTTTCGTCAGCGTCCGCGCCGATGCCTTCGAGCATTCGCTCGGTTTCGCCACCGTACAATCGGACCATTCTCAAGATCGTTTCCTCTGGAAGACGATCTCCCCAGCGTTCGGTTATGCTTCTTGTGATGCGTTCTGTGCTCCCGATGTCTCCGCGTGAGAGGGGTTCGATGGCGGTGTCGCATTTTCGATGTGCGATTCCGAGGCGCGTGCATGCGAGATCGGTGACCTGCTCCGCCGCCAGCCGCGCCGTGGTATATTTGACGCCGGTGAGGCTGATGATTCCCTTTAAGTTGTCCTCGGATTCGTGGTCGACGATGCGGTGGTGCTGGAGGAGGCGGGTTTCTGTATCACCGGGTCTGGGATCGCCCGCTGGCAGCAAACCGGCGAAGACGAATTTTACATCGTCGAGCGTGAGGTTTGCTTCTGGGCATGCTGCGTTGATTTCGTTGACGAACTGCTGAACGTCGCTGGTTGTGATGCGGAAGTCTTGGGGTTTTCCGTCGAAGGGGACGTGCGTGGTGCCGATGAGGGAGAGGTCTCGCCAGGGGGTGATGAAGAGGAGTCGGGTTCCGTGGTCCATGGCTGCATTGGGGTCGTGGTATTGACTTGGGACGCCGACGGCGTGGTTTCCGGCGATGCGTCTGGTGAGGATATTCATCGCTTTGGACAGGCGGAGGGGTTTGCTTTTGCGGGTGCGCTGGATGGTGGTGTTCAGGAGTTTGTCTACCAATGGACCGGCTGTGATGATGGTGAGCTTTGCTTTGATATTATATTCGCCGCCGTCGATGGTGTCTGTCGCAACCGCACCGATCACGCGATTTTCGGAGACGATCAGGTGATCGACCGAGGTGTAGTTGGCGATGGTTGCGCCGCTTGCCACAGCGTCGTTCAACACCGCGAGGACGAGTCGCTCGGAGTCGTACATCTGTGCGTCGTACCAGACTGCTCCGCCGGTGATATCCTTTGCGTCTGAACCGGGATAGTGTTTTCGTGCTTCAATACTGCTTAGAATTCGCCCGCCGGGGATGCGGTGTGCGATGTCCAGATCGCGATTTCGGTCGAACCCGATGCTGTCGTTGATGGCGAAAGCGACGCGAAATGCGGTTTTGGTGCGCGATATTTTTTGCGTTGTGGCTGCCATAAAAGGGAGTGGGTGAACTAGGTGTGGGGCGATGCGTAACCAGTTTGTTCGTTCGCGGATGGATTCGCGCATCCGTTTGAAATCGAGATGCTGGAGGTATCGCAGACCGCCGTGGACGGTGCGCAGGCTGTTGAATGATGTGGTCGAACCGATGTCAGCGCGATCGATGATTGCTACGGACAATCCGCGCCGTGCAGCGTCTCTTGCGACACATGCGCCGTTGATGCCCGCGCCGACGATGAGTATGTCGAATTCACGGTCTGAGAGTTTTGAGAGATCGCGCGTCATTGGGTCGAAGCGAGCATTATCGCCCTGTCTCCCGTTTTGTTGCGAACCCCATCAGGTGCCATCCCGACCAGCGTGTCATGAATCGTGGGAGGATGTTGAAGGCGCCGACGAAGACGTTGTTGTAGAGAATTGCTTTGAGTCCTGTGTGGAGTTTTGTGGGGACTGGGAAACGCTCGGGGACGATTCGGTGATTTCCGAATGGTGCGAAGAGTTCGGCGAACTGGTGGTGTGTGAAGGTACGGATGAAGGGTGCATCTTCGTGTTCCAGGGCGACGCCCATTGCGATCGACATGAGTTTCAACCATGATCGCGTGTTGTAGACCATCGAGATTACCTGGCCGCCCGGTTTGAGGACGCGGTGGATTTCCTGCATCATTTTCGCGGGGTTTGAGGTGTATTGCAGGACGCCGTGGGCGTATACGACGTCGAACGATGCGTCCGGAAAGTCCATATTTTCGCCGTTCATGACCTGGAAATCTCCTTCCAGGTTTCGCAGTGCGAGGTTTTTTTCTGCAAGCTCGATGGAGGTGGCTGCCAGGTCGATGCCAGTGACGACCGCGCCTCCCTTCGCGAACCGAACGAGGTCGATCGCAGCGCCGCAGCCAACTTCCAGTAGTCGCTTTTCGGCGAATCCGGAAAAATCTACCAGATTGGGAAGGTAGCGGAGTTTGTCGAAGCGATAGGCATCCAACTCGTCGAAAAATCCGAGCGAACCGACCGGGTGGGTGGCGATGGCGAGGTCGTGGATGTGCTCGTTCCAATACTTCGCGATTCCGTCGATGGACTCACCGAATGCAGTACAGTCCTCGGAATTCGCGTCATCTCGCAAAGTTTCAGTGTGTGTTTCGATCATGATGCGACAACCTCCTGCACTGAACCTGTATGGGATACGCCAGATTTACCGCCCTGATACCGGTCATGCCATAGACCGAAGAGGACCATCGACCAGAGCAGATGGGCATGGTCTGCGCGTTCGTCGAGGTGCTGGGTGATGAGTCTTTGCACGGCTGACGGGCGGAAAAAACCATCTCGCTTCAGGCGCGATTCCGCAAGCGTGTCGAGCATCAGTTCCTTGAGATCGCTGCGGAGCCAATGCTTCATGGGCGTGCTGAAACCCTGCTTGCCACGCTTGATGATGGTCTCGGGGAGGAGGTCGCGGAAGGCGTTTTTGAGGATGGCTTTACGTTGGACCCCTCGAATGCGATAGGATATGGGCATCGTCAAGGCCAACTCCACGACGCGGTGATCCAGAAACGGGACGCGGGTTTCCAGCGAAACCGCCATGCTGGTGCGGTCGACCTTGTGTAAGATATTGTCCGGGAGATAGAACCGTGAATCGACATACATATCTTTCGACATGGTGTCCAGGGCGTGGCAGTCACCCGTCAGTCGTCGAATATGATTTGTGGGATCGACGGCAGATGTGCTGGCAGCGAAGTCGTCCGTCAAGATCGCCCCACGTGTCGCGTCATCCATGAAGATCATCCAGCGGGCATGGCCAAGGTCAGCTGGTCGAGCTGCACCGCGTGCGAACACTTTCAGACGATTGACAAGACCCTTTTTCGCTCGTGAAGGACGGATTCGATCGAGAATGGCGGGCGCCAGGTGCTGCGTGATGGCGGGGCCCAGTAGTGCATATGTACGACTCAGCTTGTCGGCCAGGTATGCATCGTAACCGCCGAACAGCTCGTCGCCGCCGTCGCCGGAGAGGACGACCGTGACGTGCTCGCGGGCAGCGCGACTCACAAGATAGGTCGAGAACACGGAAAAATCACCGATCGGATCGTCGAGAATGAGGTCGATCGGTTTCATCATCTCGCTCATGTCAACCTGGAGCTTGATTTCATGGTGCTCGGTTTTATACCTGTCTGCCACCATGCGTGCGAAGTGACTTTCATTGTAGGACGCATCCTCAAAGGCGACCGAAAATGTTTTCACGGGGCGGTCGGTGTGTTCGGTCATGAGGGCGACGATGATGCTCGAATCGATTCCGCCAGATAGAAATGCTCCAAGTGGAACGTCGCTGATCATGCGCCCCCGAACCGCATCGGACATAAGTTGACGCAACTCGGAGCACGCTTCTGCTTCGGTGATCTGGCGTAAGGTTGTCGGCATCGTCCAGTACGATTCCTGCGTCACATCACGATCAGATACGCGGAGAAACATGCCCGGTTCGAGTTTCAGAACTCCATGAAACAGTGTGTGTGGTGCATAGATGTACTCAAACGTCAGGAGCGACAACACGCCCTCCGCATTGACGCCAGGCGTTTCGTCGATCATGGCACGGAGCGATTTGACCTCAGACGCGAAGGTGAGCCGGTCGCCCGTAAGCTGATAGTAGAGCGGTTTGATGCCCATACGATCACGCACGAGGATCAGCGATCCACCGTCACGAGCGTCGTAAATGGCGATCGCGAACATACCATTCATCCGCGCGAACGCATCGGTCCCCCACTCCCTGTATGCGTGGACAATGACCTCGGAATCGCCGTCTGTTCTGAAGCGGTACCCCAGCGATTCCAGCTCGCGGCGCAATTCAGGATGGTTGTAGATCTGACCGTTGAAAACCACGCGGACGTCACCGTCTTCGTCGCGGGCGGGTTGATGGTTGCCTTCCGGCGCGATGATTGCGAGACGACACATGCCCAGTTCAACACCCGGTCCGCTCCAGAATCCGGATTCGTCCGGACCGCGATGATGCATCGCACAGACCGCTCGACGTGTGCGGTCCGGGTCCAACCGCGACCCATTGCGGGAAATCTGACCTACAATGCCGCACATTCGGAGCCCGCCTCATCTCGCGAACCGCCTGACTCTCGCGAACCACCTGACTCTCGCGAACCACCTGACATCGCCAGGGCAACCGCTTCGGCGATGTTGGCTTCGAATATCTCGTTGGAAAACGCGCCGGCTTCCTCCTGGGCTTGATCTGCAAGTGCGGAAGCATACGGGCGATCGACCACCATCCGCTCAATACCCTTCCCAAACGCCACACCCTCCGGATTGACGAGCATGGCGTTGGCATCGTTGAGAATCTGCGTGTGACTGTAAATATTCGTCGCAACGATCGGTTTGCCACTCTTCATATAACTGTAGATCTTCAGCGGCGTATTCGTACCCTTGGACCTGGCGGTCAGCAGCATATCGCACATGTCCACATACGATTCCACAACCACCGGCGAGACAGCACCGACGATGTCTATGAATTGCCCAAGCGATCGACGTTTCACCTCGGCCTTCAATGCTTCGATCTGCTCCGAGCGTCCGCCGACAATCAGCAGACGACAGGGCACATTTTGCTCTTTCAGATAGTCCGCAGCTCCGATAAGAATGTCGATCCCCTGGTAGGGTTCCAGCGACCCGATGTACAGCGCTACGGGATCCCCGTTCACATTGTGGTGCTTGCGGAGTTCAGAGACGCTCGGCGCCTTGTCGTCCAGAAAATCGACCTCTGTGCAATAATTCTCCACGAGCATGACGCGTTTACGCGGAGCGATGGCGTGTACAGCCTCCACCAGATCATCGCAAATCGTCAGCACCACATCGCTGAAATGAATCATCACGCGCGTGATGGCTGAAAATATCCAGATGGCTGCCTTGCCGGAAAATCGATCATAATTTTCGATCTGCTGCGACAGGTCCGAGTGCATATCATATATGTGTGGGATTCCGGTCAGTCGCGAGGCAACACCCCCAAACGTACCAGCCTCCTCGTGCGACCAGATCAAATCGTACCGACGACGAAACATCATCACGATCATCCAGCCAACGAGCATCACGTCCAGAAATATCTTCGGGATGGACGGGCCAATCGGAACGCCCTCAACGCCAGGGAGCTTCGGAACACGCACGATCCGCAAACCGTCGATCTGCACGTCGCGACCATAGGGATAGGTCAAGAGATCCACCCGATGCCCCATCCGACACAACGCCCGGCAGCGATACACCACGCTGAACGGCGTACCCCGGGGTTCGAAGATTGGCTGGGGTGAGATCATGAGAATGCGTTTGGACTTCATCAAACCTTTTCGCGTTCTGCGGAGGAGCAATCCGCTTTGCCTGTCATTGTATCAGTACAACCCGAATTACCCTCTTCACCCTTCGGATCACGCTGCCCCCCCGATGACGCCCCCGTCCCCTCCTGAATGCTGCGGATTTTGTAAATCCGACGCCCCTGACTTTCGTGGTAAATCCGAACGAGCAACTCAGAGATCACGCCCATCATGATGAACAACACCGTCAGCAGAAACAACATCACCGAGAACGTCACGAGTACATTGCGATTCAGATTTACAGGACCCGCCGACGACAGATATCCAAATTTCTGAAACCCCGCGATCCCCAGCGACAGGAACGACCCCGCCATACTCAACAACCCCGCCTTGCCGAAAAAGTAGATCGGTTTCGTCAGATAATCTCCGAGAAATTTCACCGTGACGAGATCGAGCAGCACCTTCACCGTCCTGCGAAGGTCATACTTGGTCGTTCCGTGAATCCGCGGACGATGGTTGACGACCTCTTCGGTGATCCGCGCGCCCCGCCACCGCGTGATGATCGGCAGGAACCGGTGCATCTCGCCATACAGCTCCACGTCCTCGAGCGCCTCCCGTCGATACGCCTTCAGGCTGCACCCGAGATCGTTCAGCTGGACACCCGTCACCCACCGGATCAACCCATTGGCCAACACCGACGGCATGCGTCGCGACATCAGCTTGTCCTGGCGCTCCTTACGCCAACCGCTCACCACGTCATACCCCGGCGGTTCATCCAGCTTCGCCACCACGCGTGCAATATCGTGAGGATCGTTCTGTAGATCGCCATCCATCGGAACGATCACATGCCCCCGCGCTCGCTCAAACCCGGCCGCCAACGCAGCCGTCTGCCCGAAACACCGCGTCAGCTCGATCACGGTCGCGTGCGGATCGCCGGCTGTCACCCGTTGCAAGCGCTCCAGGGTCCGATCGCGACTCCCGTCGTCTATGTATATGATCTCGTAGGATGCCCCATCCGCCGCCATCGCTTCGCAAATCTCTTCGTGCAGCGGAGCGACATTGTCCTCTTCATTTTTAAGCGGAATGACAATCGAAATATCGACTTCAGCCGGACGATTCTGTCGATCGCGTTTCTCGCGCAAACCCAGATTCCGACGGCGATCTGAATGGCTATGTGACTCATTGCTCATTGCCATCTCTCAACGCATCATCTCTCGATGCGCCAGCTTACGATCCAATCGTCGAAAAATGCACTTACCCCGGCAGCACACCCCACACATTCGATATATGCAGCATATCCCGCACAGGCGCACGCATCAACATGAATGCACGCACACCCTCACCATCGGGTCATCTCGAGCATCGCTCCAAAATCGCCAGCAACCCCGATAATCAAGCCAAAAACGCACTCCGACCCTGCTGTTACTCAGATACCCCTACGATAACCCCTTGCGGCTCATTGTCCCCCGTCACCCCGGGCCCGATGCCCTCACCGTTGGCGTGCCTTGGATTTTCCGACCGATATGCCCATACCACGCACCTTCTCAGCAAGGTCCGCATAGAGTTCCGGAGCAGACTCAGCCTCCGTATACAACGCCACATCGTCCAGATTCACCCAACCATCACCATTCAGGTCTGCCAGCAGGCCAGCTTCACCAAGTCCCATCCGCTTCAATTCTCCCAACGAAATCGCAACACGCGGGGTCTCTCTCGCTCCAGACGCTCCGACATCACAGACCGCATTGCAAGCATTGGCATCCCCGTTCAGAAAATTGATCGCAATGAACGAGAAATCGAAAATGTTGACAACCCCGTCACCATTCAAATCGGCATGGAAGAAACCGGCTGCACCAGGATCGAATGGACTGGGATTGCCTCCGCATGGCGTGCTTGGATCAACGATTGAGAAGTTCTGCGCGATGAAGATCGTATAATCAACGATGTCGATGTTGCTGTAACCATTCAAATTTCCGTTGATGAGCCAGTGACATGTCGGCGCAAAAACAGGACTGCCCTTGAATGTCGCGGTATAGACACTGCCCAGCGAAATCAGCTCACCTTCATCGTTCAGGACCTCATAATCATCGACACACTCCAACGCACAGGGTGTTGCAAGCGTATGCAGTGTGTCCCGAACCGCGAGGCATTTCCAGTTTCCGACTGGGATGCTGACAATGGCAGCCCCATGCCCCTGCAATCCCGGTCGCCCGATAATGACATCTTCCAAAACGCCCTGCCCAAGCGGCACGCCGAACTCCGCACAATCCGACACCAGAAAATGCATGCACCGCGTGATTGGGTCAAACACCGTCCCCGGTGCCATCGTCGGAGATAACTCGATATCAACGATCAAGGTCGTCAGCGCAAACTTGCGAATCTCAAAGTTACACGTCGCTTCGACCTCGCAGGAATTCATCGTCGTGCAGTCGATCAAGGTTCGACCGGGCGGAAATGATCCACCATCCAGCAACGACGAGAAATCCAGAGGCAAATCGTTATCGCAGAATCCATCTACGTCACCCCCACATGTACCCCCGGCACCACAATCGCCATCATCCTCACAGGCAGGAAATACCGTCACAGTACAGTCCGGAGCGAAGAGACCGTCGCAACTGTCCATCGCCTGCAGCAAATCAAACTCAATCGGCTGCAACGCACCGCAGTCGTTGTTCAACTCAAACACTTCGCCATTCTCAAATGGACAATTGATCACCGGAGCACTACCGTTCACCGACAGGGATCCCGTTTCACATGGATCCACCGGATCACCCGTCACAGGATCATGACCCTCCGGTATCAGGAAACTACCATTCGTATCTCCCCACCCCGTGGCAGGGTTATGGGCACGAAACCGAACACCATACGTCTCGCACTCGTTAAGTATCTGAAACCGGATACGCGCCATAATTTCCGGACCCACCGTGGGCGTACAACCCAGCAGGCTTGACCCGATCGCATAATCAATCGTGCCCTGTTCCTCATCCACACTGTTGAACAGGATCGTTGTAAAAGTCACACCACCCACCTGGTCGCCAGGTAATATCTCCAGGAAATCCAGGTTCGCATGATCGTATTCAAGGAAAAACTGTCCCCCGCAAACACCGACGGGAGACACCCCCATGTCAACATCCACCTCAAGCACATCCCCAAGCGAATAACACTCATCCGGCAAGGGCAGGGGGTCAGGATTCGGCAGCGGATTCAGACACATCGTCGGGCGATCACCTCCACCGGCACCGCTGCAGACACATGTGAACACCATCCAACTGAAAACCGACACCCTCACCATACCAACCGACCAGACCGACATGCGTCGCCCGTTCATCTTGCGTTTCCCCATCCGTAAAACGAACCACCAGGAATTGAATAATATCCATGACCAGACCGAAACCATGTCAGGCCAAGATCACAACTCGCAACCTCCAACACCATTGTGACAATTTGAACCCACACTTTCAAGCCTTCAGCACCCAAAATCCGTCGCCCAGGTGGAAATCTCAGTCAACATCACCCACAAAGCGCCCGGTCGATCTCTGCACATGCAAAAAACGGCCGCCTGCGAGACACAACATCGCGGGCGAAACCGTGATTCTGACTCAAAGATTCCCGAAAAGGATGGAACTCCGCTACACGGGCTTAACCCGCCGTAGTGCAGGAATGAAACAAGTGCAGGCATGAAACCCTGCTGAGAAATGGACGGCTACATATCACGCTTCACGATGCGCAACTGCTGCTACGGTGCAGCGCTGAGACTCCTGTCCGCAGCGACCTTCGGAAGTTCAGCCAACCCCTTTTTGGCGCGCTCACGCACGGCCTTGCCGACTAAATCCGCCAACAGCGTCACTTTTACACCAGTGTTCGCTTCCCCAAATCGCTCCGTCGCCCGCAGCAGTCGATCCGCACGCGAAACATCCCCCGCTCCCTTCGCGAAACCTGCATACCTCACAACATCTCGCGTAAAACGACGAACAACTACAAACCGCGCGACCATCTCGCCCCCCAACCGTTCCTGCTCATCTTCTGTGAGAGAGACAAACGCTTCCTCCGTCAAATCGTATACACGCAACGACGACCCTGCTGAATCACCCTCAGCTATAGCCAGAAACGACTCGAACGCGTCATCAGAATACCCAGCCGACCAACGGTCCAGGACAGCGTTGACCTCGCCACGCCGGAATTCACCAGACTCCGTACCACCAGACTCACTGCCGACAGTCTGCTTCTCAGTCCCAGTCTGATCCAAGCCGATTGGCTGCGTATCGTGCGAACACGCCAGAACACACGTCAGACAGATACCGCCAGCGATCAAAACACGCCCACGAAGTAAATCGCTCATACCCATAACACGCTCCAGTTGTGATCCATGATTATCAACAACCAATCGAGAACCTGCTTACTTTACGGTGACACAAACATTTCGAGCTCGTCGTCCCACACCTGATCCGCAACATCCGAATCAATCCGGAACACCGAGGAGGGAATGTCACCGTCAAGCGAAAACTCCGACAACCGATACTTGATCGTCAGAACCTCTGAACCGGTCGCATCATCAAACGCCCGCATCACCACAACCCGAGGCCAATGCGTCGAACGCCCATCCGCGGCGCGGACCTCGAAGTAATCCGAGAACTCCGTCGATGTCATCGTTCCATCTTCAGACACCCGCTCCATACGCATCGGCCTGTTGTGCGCACCCGGTGCGGCGTACAAGTGATGCACATATTTGCGACCTTCATAAACCCCGCCCTTGAACGTTGACATCTGAACAGAGGATCCATCCTCGAGCGAAGCACTCTCCCATACAGCCGTCTGCAATGCATTCGGAACAGCGTCCGCAGCCACGTCCTTGAAGCGAAGGCGATCCTGTGCATTCGCATCGGTCAGTGGATAACAAAAACGCACAAGCTCGAGCATCGGATTCGGAAGCGACATGAACCGTGCATTATCCTGATTTGAAAACGAGAGCGTCCGCGCGCCAGGCCGATACAGGTAAAATTGATTACCGTCATAGGCGAACTGAATATCCATCCCCGGATACTCGTCCGGACTGAAATAGTTGTTAATCCGATAGCGATCCCCCGAGGACCAATACTCGATTTGCCCCGTGAGCGTCGAACCGGGAATGGTATTGATGCAGCACGACGGGGCTGTCGCTGCGGAAATCGACACCGACACATCAACCAAAAAGTGAATGGACGAATAGGACTGACACTGTGTGAACAACGCACTCAGCGAAGTATCTTCATCTCCAACCGTTTGATCCACCGACTGCCCCTGCGCCAACACGCAGACACTAGAGAGCGACAAAACCAAACCAGACGACACACATCTCATGATAAACCGGGACCGACGATTAGCAGACACATCCATCTGTATTCACTCCTAATCTTTCATGAACTCCGCAAAGAGAATTTCTG
>JAJRYY010000030.1 GCA_024275565.1 Planctomycetota bacterium | reverse complement strand
GATGCTCCGCAAGCGTTCCCGGAGTACATCCACGCTGCGTAATCTCGCGATATGCTATGATAATGCAGGCGACACCAAACGAAGCCAGGCGCGTATTCAGAGTGCGCTCGCCATCGACCTGTCACGCTACAAGCGAGACCCCGGGGCAGCTTCCGTCAATCGATCGCTGGTCCGCACCTTTCGACTTATCGGTGACGACGAGCAGGCAGATCGCTACCTCGCCAATGCGTTGAGCATCGGCCTGAAGCGCATCCGAAAGCATCCGACCAGCAGTTCGGCTGCTTATTCCCTGGGCAGAACGTACGAGCTGATGGATAAGTGGGACGATGCGCTCGAACAGTTCGGTCGTGCAAGAGAACTGGACCCGAAGCGAAAGAAATATCGAAAAGCCTACCTCCGAACAGTCAACCGTGCTGCGACATCCAAAGAGTCGTCGTCCGAGGAGTCATCCTCCAAAGAGTTGTCGTCCGAAGATTCATCGTCCGAAAAAACGCTCTCCGTAGGGGTTGTGGATGCTGCGGAAGGGGTGTGAGGTTCCTGGGGTCGTGACGCGGCTGTGGGGGAGGTCTGGTGTGGCTGTGAGGGAGATTTTGTGTGGCTGCGAGAGAGGCTGCTCCTATGCCTTGTCCTTACGCGACCGGGGTTTCTGATCTATTTCGACTGGATCGAGAAATGCGTCGCCATCGTACACACCCTCAAAAATCTGTGCGGCTGCCTCAATCCCGACCTGCTCACCATCGGTCACCCCCGGCGGGAGATTTGCGACGACTTTTTCCCCACGCATCAGATGTAGCGTCTGCGTCGGGAATGCGAATTCGACGCCGAGTCTGTTTGCCAGGCGATGGATATCGTTGAACAGGCGATGTCGCTCGCGCAGCTCGGTCCCCCAGTCCGGAACCTCCAGAAACGCGTACAGCAATATGTCCAGCGAGGAGGCTGCGAACTGATTGAAATAGACGTGGTAGTAGTCTTTCCGCATGTAGGGGTGCAACCGAATCAGCTCGCGTACGCCTTCGCAGAAAGCATCGATCGCATCCGGCGGCGTACCATATGCAACCGATAGCATTGTTCTGATGCGTCGGTACTTGCGTGCGCCATAATTGTCGACGGACGAATTCACCATGCTCGAATTCGGGATCGTCACCACAGAGTTATAAAAGGTCCGTACCCGTGTCGAGCGAAATCCGACCCGTTCCACCGTCCCCTCGACCTTGCCAACCACGATCCAGTCACCAATGTTGAACGGTCGGTCGAACAGTACCGTGATCGAACCGAAGAAGTTCCCCAGCGTATCCTGCGATGCAAACGCGATCGCCACACCACCGACGCCCAACGCTCCCAGGACGGTCGTTGTCGTATAGCCAGCCCAGTTCAACACAAACAGAATCACCAGCACGACGATGAATATTCGCAGGATCTTACTGAGCAGTGGAACCAGAACTTCGTCGATTTCGGTCAGACGGATGTCCTTGTTGGCGGTGATGTACCCACCGATAACGTCGACCAGTCGATACCCAGCCCAGACGGTCGCCATGGCGAATGCGAATTGCGTGATGGGAATCAACGCTTTCAGCCAGACCGGGGGCAGATCAAGCTGCTGAACACCAATATGCCAACCCAGCACCGCCGCCACCGCACCGATTGAGTGCGTGGCTGACCGCCGCTGTTTCAGTTCAAGATCGATCCGGTTGCGCCGCAACCAGGCATTCAGCGGCCATCCGACCAATATCGAAACGATTCGCTTGACCAACCATCCGATCGGTCCCAGCGCCAGAAGTGCAACCCACTGCCAACCCTGTAGACCGGAAAATTCACCGCGCAACCAAGGGGGCATCGCCCGGGCGACCCGCATCCCAAACGTCAACGCCTCCTCTTTACCCGCGTCACGCAGCTCCTTGATGAGCGATTCGTTTTCGAGCGATTTATAAAGAGCATCAATCGTCTGAAGCGTCTTGCTGCTGAACCGCCACTCACCCAGGGTCGGGGCATACGCCCAGTCTTTAGGATAACTCCCTGTCTCCGCAATCTTGTGGAGCACAATGGAACCCGTCTCATCAGCGAACCAGACGTACTCGTTCTCAGCCGGTGCTTCCGGAATATCCGCGAGCACGACCAGTCGCTTCTTGTCTATCACATTCTTGAGTCGGACCACCAGATTCTTACCCACAGCATCCCACGATCCCGGATCGCTGCCGGAGGGGTCGAGACACGCGATGGCCGTCGCAAAATCGGGCGGTTTGCTGTCCATGGCAGTTTTGAACGTACCCATGGTCGCTCGCGGTGTACGTCGAGCAACGGGGACGTCCGAATCTTTCGACGTGCTCGTTTCTTCGACCGTTTTCGAGAGATACTCGTACATCGCCGGGACAAGGGCGATCGTATCTGCTGAAAAAAACCATTCGCTCAGATCAGCGTCCGCCCGCAGGACGATGTCGTATTCGTCGGCGTCATCCGCGTCGTCTGCATCGTTGATGGTGATCGTCTTGAAGACGTAGAATGGCTGGTCGTATTCCTCCGGGATGTCTTCAAGTTGCAAACCGAGCTTGTCAATCACGAAATGCAACCGCCGGGCGAGGGACAGAACCCACTGATCGCGGTCGTCGCCTTCGATTTTGGACGTGTCGAGGCAAACCACAGCGTCAGCCATCAGCTCAGGGCGATCTCCAGACCCCTGAACCGCGACCATGAAGGATTGGATCGTCGCGCGCGGACTATGTCGATCCACCTTGGGCTTCGCTGCCACGTCGGGTGTCTTCGACGCATCTTTGACGGGTTCGGACGCATCTCCGGGCTTCGCACCATCCTCAGCCGGTAAAGCGACATTTTCGGGAGAAGTGGCCGCCTCGTGCGGTTCAGCCTCGGTGGCTGGCAGCTTTTCAGTCTGGGCGAGGAGAGGGGCGCACAACGCCAGCGCGATCCACGCAGCAAGCACGAGTCTCGAAAATGGTAACGGTGATGGTGATTTTTCACTCATGGCGGGGGATCGTAACCCAAACTCGGATCACAATCTATGCGTCGGTTGCACGCCTCATGTCCTGTGTTGTCGCCCCACGTCCGGGATACTGCCCTGCGCCCCGGATGTCGCCCTGCATCCACAAGCCCGAACAGCGATCCGACAGTTACCTGGTGAGACAAGACGCGCTGAGAAGAAAAAGCGTGCTGAGAAGAAAAAACTGGAGCCGAGGGGGCTCGAACCCCTGACCTCCTGGTTGCAAACCAGGCGCTCTCCCAATTGAGCTACGGCCCCTGAACCACGTCTTCTGTTGTATTCCTAGTCATCTCCGAGCGGAAAATGCCCCTGCAACGGGTGGAAGTGAAGATCCGACACCACGCAGTACCATTCTAATCCCGAATTGGGCCCACCAGGACTTGAACCTGGGACCTCGTCGTTATCAGCGACGCGCTCTGCCAACTGAGCTATGAGCCCTGACTCCCCGCCGCTACGACGGACCCGATACTCTATAGATGCGCATCCATGTGTCAACGTCGGACCAGGCCGAATTCCGGTTTCCTTGTACTTCGTAAGATCAGAATCGCCAGCAGGTGGCAGGAAGCACGACGGAAAACGCATGGCAGGCGGTCCATCTCTCAGGCGAAAGCGAGATGCGACACGGATGAAGAATGGGTGCGATGAAGATGAAGAAGTGGTGTAGATGGAAGGCATGCGATGATGATGGAGGGGATGCGATAATAGGTGGAGAAGGCATGCGATATAGATGCAGAAGGGATGCGATGGTGTATTGATCGCCTGCTGGATAGAGGTCTGAGCGCATGGTGCAACCCTGCGCCGATTCGCCCCTGTGAAATTCCATGGTTCACCTTGCGGATTTCCGACATTCGCTACAATTCCTTCAAATTCCCCAGATTGCCACGATTTCTCAGAAGAAATTTTGAATGTCAAAATATATAAATTGGACAAATTACGGCAAAATAGAGAAGGTAGAGTAAATTATGCGCGTTACCATCTCTTTACGATAGCTGGCAAGGCGTTTTCAGAAATCTGTAAGTGGTTGCAATACAACAAGATAAGGCATATCTACGGCAATGCTTTTGTGGGTCGGGAAGATTACCTAAAATCCAAATTTTACTTAAGTAATAAATTTTACCTACGACGCTGAGTTTTACTTGCCATCCCATTTTATCCATGTTATCGTTGTGCCCGCGACACGAAACCCGTCATGGAGGACACAAAATGGGAACACGACAAATGAAATCAATCAAGGACTTATCAATCGAGAAGCTTTGGAGTCGTTACCTGAAGACAGCGACTGTGGAACTGAGGAACGAGATCGTTGTGCATTACAGTCACCTCGTCCACACGCACGCCGCCCGTCTCTCACGAAAGTTGCCTGCTCAAATTTCATACGACGAAATTTGCAGTGCAGCCTTTGATGGGTTGATCGAGGCGGTGCAGGCATACGATCCAAAGCACAAAGCCAAGTTCGAGACGTTCTGCCAGCAACGGATTTCTGGCGCCGTCATGGACTGGCTTCGGGGATTGGACCCGCAAAGCAGAACCGTTCGCACTTTCGAGAAAAAACGCCTCTCCGCACGCGAACAGCTCGATGCGGAAAACGGACGTCCCCCCTCTCATGGTGAGGTGGCGGACCGGATGGGCGTCACACTCAATCGCTACGATCAGCTTTGTCGCCTCTCGCAGCTGGGTAAGGAAGTTCATTTTTCAGCCATGGAGCCGCAATCCGAGTCGAACGGCAGGGGACCGTCCAGACCTTGGGATGTCGGGGACAAACGCGGCGTGGACCCCTCAGCCCCCGTTTCGCGGGAAATGCTCACGGAATACATCACACGCGGCCTGTCTCGGGAGGAACGCCTCGTTCTGGTCCTGTATTACTATGAAGAGCTGACCATGTCGGAGATCGGGTCCGTCCTGAACCTCTCAGAATCGCGCGTCAGCCAGATTCACAAAGATATTCTGCAGCGACTTCGCCAGCGTTTCGGCAAAACCCTGTGTGAGGAGCTTGTAGCATGATCGGTTGCCACACCTCTGAAGGAGGGGATTTGCTTCAAGAAAGGGGCTTGAAGTTTGGTCCCAGTTCAAAGGACAGTCGGCAGGGAGGCTGACTGGAACAGGGATCGGACGCTCATTTTTGGCAGGTCAGGGACGACCGTCAGAGAGCACTTGTTGAATGTAGCCTGGCGCTTGCGTACCATCGGCGGGATGGATCGCAACGCCAGGCTCCTTATTTCGTATGACGGGACCGATTTTCACGGGTGGCAGACCCAGCCGGGGGGGCTGCGCACCGTCCAGGAAGTCCTCCAGAAGCAGATACAGCGCGTCGTCCGCCACCCTGTCAGCCTGCTGGCGAGCGGTCGCACCGACTCCGGCGTCCATGCGTACGGGCAGGTCGCGAATTTCCACACCTCCTGCCAGATGGAATGCACCAAGCTGCGACACGCGATCGGAGCGAGACTCGACAGGGATCTCACCATCCGCGAGGTGTCAGACGTCGCACACAGGTTCCACGCGACCCGAAGCGCCATCAGCAAAGCATACCGCTACCGCATATACAATGGGAAAATACGACCGTCCTCGCCGGATATACTGCGGCGAACACGTCATATCTGGGCATGGCTGGATATCTTCCGGATGCGTGAGGCTGCGACTGCCTTCGTCGGGAAGCAGGATTTCGCGGCGATGGCCAACACGGGGAATCCTCGGGAGACGACGATCCGGGAGATTTTTCGCGTCGACATCGAACGACATTTCGATGAGGTCCATATCGAGGTGGAGGGGAGTGGATTTCTCTACAACCAGGTGCGGATCATGGTGGGGACGCTGATCTAGATCGGTCGCGGCCGATGGGAGACGTCGCGGGTGGCGGATGCGCTCGCCTCCTGCGATCGGAGCAACGCCGGGCCTACTGCTCCGCCCGAGGGATTGTCGCTACAATGGGTCAAATATCCGCCAGCCTTATTGCAGCCGCCGCCCAGATTGCGACCCGATCGGTAATTGATGCGAATTTGCCACATTATCACGCGACTTATTATCGGCGGGGCACAGGAGAATACGGTGCTGTCCTGCGAGGGGCTTGTCCGGAAGGGACACGACGTCACCCTTGTGGCTGGTCCTGAAACGGGTCCGGAGGGTTCATTGTGGGCAGATGCCGATGCCTCCGGTGCCCACGTCGTCCGCTTCGATCCGCTCCGCCGCAGCCCGAACCCGATCCACGATTTTCAGTGCATTTCGCGGTTGACGCGGTTGTTTCGCGAGCAGCGATTCGACATCGTCCATACCCACAGCAGCAAGGCTGGGATTCTGGGGCGGATCGCGGCCAGGCGGGCGCGGGTTCCCATCGTTGTCCACACGATCCACGGGATGAGCTTCAATCGGACTCAGCCGGTGCATATTCGATGGTTTTATCGTACCCTTGAGCGTTGGGTCGCTCCCGGCACACACGCCATTGTGACGGTTGCGGACGCGATGATCGAGCAGGCGGTTGCGGCTGGTATCGCGCCGAGGGAGCGCTTCCACACGATTCGTTCCGGGATGCTGACGGACGCATTTGTCCCGAATGCTGAGACGCGAAACGCGGTGAGAAAATTGTGGGGAGTTTCGGAGGGTGACGTGGTTGTGGGTACGATTGCCCGATTGTTCCGAAACAAGGGGTACGATGAAATCATCGAGGTGATATCCCGCGTGGCGTCGGAAAGTGATCGGATTCATTTCGTGTGGGTCGGGGATGGGGCTGACCGGTCGCGATATGAAGCTCGACTGGAATCGCTGGGCCTGCGGGATCGGGTGACGCTGACCGGGCTGGTTTCGCCGGGTGAGATTCCTGCGTTCCTTTCCGGATTCGATATTCTGGCGCACGCATCGAAATGGGAGGGGTTGCCTCGGGTTCTGGTTCAGGGGTTGCTCATGGAGACGCCCGCCGTGGTGTTCGATCTCGATGGGGCTGGTGAGGTGGTTGAGGATGGTGAGACGGGTTTCGTGCTGCCGTATCCTGATACGGAGGGGTTTGCACGGGCGATTCTGACGCTGGCTGGTGATGGGGTATTACGCGACAAAATCGGACAAACCGGTCGATCACGATGCCAGGACAGCTTCTCGGTCGAGCGGATGGTGGACGGTCTCGACACGCTGTACGCGAATCTCCATTCAAAGCTCATTGGCTGAGGTGTCGGGAAGGCTGTCTGCCAGCCGACCATGCACGATCACGGCGGCGGCTTGAAATAGCCAGCCCTACAGGTCTGGAATTATCTTGACAGGGGTATGCTGACTTTTAGACTGTATGGGGGGATTGTGGGGGGATTTCGGCTTGAAAAAAACTGGTTGGGGTCATGGTTGACCTGGTTGGATTCCTGGTTGAGGAGACACCTGGACTCAACGATCGTCCGATAAGCAGGGGATGGCTGCCGGATGTGTTATCCGGCTATTGTCATTCGATACGCGCACATTTCTTTCTCCTTCTGGAGGTCTGACATGAAACGCACGATTTTGGCAGTATCGGTGTTGTTGGCGTCGATGAACACGGGTTGCGGAATTGACGTGCCAGTTGATCCAGCCAGTTTCTTCGCCTTTGTGAATAACGCGACCGGCAGGTTGGATAACGTGTTCCAGGACGCGGTGGCTGACCCGTTCGGGGTCGATCCATACCCGGTGCTTATCGGCGGGGACAGTGCTCGCACGTTCTATGCGACCAATCTGACCGATACGAGCATCAACTTCTCCGGTCGGTCGAACGACATCGTCATTCCCGGGTTCACCGGTCCCAGCAATGTCTACCGTTTCACGCAGAATCCTCGGAACAGGGAGTTGCTGCGTCCACTGGTGGGTGGCGGTTCGTTTTTCGGTCAGGCCACCGATGGGCGGTACATCGGGTTCATCGCCTTCGAGGATCTTCAGGCGTTTGATCTCACCATTCGCGTGACGGATCTGTTTGGCGGCGAGGATCGGGTGATTTTTGAAGATGGTGCATCGCGGAGTCTCATCCCCGCGAAATTGTTCATTTCGAACGGTCGTATTGCGTATCAACTGGTGGAAACCGTCTCCGACAGGCATGTGCTTCGCGTCGATGACCTGTCGGGTGTGGAACCCTCTGTTGAAATTTCGGCGGAGAGAATTGGTGCTTTTGCGCTCAGCAGCGATCTGCTCGCCTACATCGCTGATACTTCGTCGGAAGTTGTTTCGCTCGAACTGCGCGACCTCGGGACCGGAATCACTACCACGCTGGACCCCGCCCTCCGAAGCAATAGCATTTTCAATGCTGAACTGTTCATTGCGAACAACCGAATCGTCTGGTCGGAGCAGGACGGACCTGGTGTTTCGCGCGTCACTGCGTATGATCTGGTCAACGATTCGACCACCGTGCTGGCTGATGGCGTTATCGGTCACCTGGTGGGGGCTACGGATACCCATTTTGTGACTGAGGAGCAGTACACCAGGGACAATGGCGTGAACCGTATCCGCATCCGGCGATACGATGAGGATGCCAGAATGCGTGTGCTTGCCGATTTTCGTGCGGACGGGCTTGCGGGTCAGACGCGCGTTCTGGGCGATCGTGCTGCCTGGGTCAATCCGGACCGAAAGGTTGTGCTCGCACCACTCGACGGTCGTGACCGAGCGATCTTCCGTCCGTTTTAGAGCACGCTTGTCCGGGTGCATCGCCTCATCGTCGAATTCACCCGTGGAATGACCGGTGTCGTTAATATATGCCCGGATTGTAGGTATGCCCGGGGTGTGGGTGTGCCTGGAGTGAAGGTATGCCCGGGGTGAAGGCGTTATGGTCCGTTAATCTCACCAGCTTCGCACTGATCGTGATTACCGATAATGGCTGGTATTTTCGGACATAGATGTCACTGTTCTGCGTGCGGGCTTGCGGAGTTTGAAGTTTGATATGTTGCGCGCCGATAGGCATGTGGGCTTCCTTGTGCGATGTGGAGCATTCCTTGAAAGGCATGTGTGATGGCGAAAGCTGATCTGACCGGGATTTTGTTGGAATCGGGGACGAACGAACTCGAGGTTCTGGTGTTTGGGCTTGGTGGACAGCGATTTGGTGTGAATGTCGCCAAGGTCCGAGAAGTGATCGAACCATCACCCGTGACCGTGCTTCCTGAAATGCACGAGAAAGTGATGGGGATGTTTCGGCTGCGGGACTCTGTGATCCCGCTGATCAACCTGCCGAAATGCCTCGGAACCCCAGAGCCGAAAAGCAACACTGCCGGCAATACGATCGTCATGGAGTTCAACGAATACCGCGTGGGGTTTTTCGTAGACGAGGTGAACTATATTCACCGCGTCAATGTGTCGGGTATCCAGTCGCTTCCGGACCTTGAGGGTGTGCGCGATGCTCCCGTGACGTACATCGTGAAGATCGACGAAGACCTGATCCCGATGATCGACTTCGAACGCATTGTGTTCGATATATCCGGGTTTGATATGCTCGCCATCGACCCAGCCACAGCCGAGCAAAAGGAGCACCGCTCGAAGATCAAGATATTGCTGGCTGAGGATTCGCACACCATGCGCCGCATCATTCAGGAAAATCTTGGAACAGCGGGCTACACCGATGTGACCGGTTGTACGGATGGGCTTCATGCATGGGAAACCCTGGAAGCGGACCTCGATGAACATGGTGGTGTTACATCGTTCGATTTTCTGGTTTCAGATATTGAGATGCCGAAAATGGATGGTCTCAAATTGACCAGAACGCTCAAGGAACATCAGAAATTGAAGCACATTCCGGTTGTCGTCTGCAGTTCGATCGCATCGCCCGACAACGAGAAAAAGTGCAAAGCCGTCGGCGCAGACGCCCAGATCACCAAACCTCAGCTGAATCTGCTCGTGGACCTGGTGGACAAACTGCTCGCAGAAGCCGGTGGTTCCATATCCGAACGCGCCGAGCGGTCCCAGGTCACCAGCGATGGTACGCAGGAGGTCTGCCCAGTCTGATAGAGGTCAGCTTAGTTTGATAGAAGTCTGCTCAGTCTGACAACTGTCTGCAAGGGTCAATAGCACCTGAAATATGCAGCGATCGCGACGCCTGACTTGCCCCGTTATCGGAACAACATTGACACATCGCTGCCCATCCCTACGATCTACCACTGCTGGTGATCCGTCGGATGCGGATCAAACAGGGAATCCGGTGTAATTCCGGAGCGGCCCCGCCGCTGTAACCAGGAACGAAAGCCGTCAAGAACCATTGGCCTGTGACGTACCAGGCCGAGAAGGGACGGCGAGTAGGTTTGTGCTTGTTCGACTGGGTGATTCGTCCTGTCGTATCAGTACTACCGCCTGGAAGTCAGAAGACCTACCAGCCGAGCACTATGTTGTCTCATCCCTGAAACCGTCGCGGGACGGATGGGGTCATGTCTTGCTACATCGTATCGTCACACATTCAGACATACTTTCAAGCAGGAAACGCACCCACAGAGTGTTCCTGACTCGTAGCGTGCAGACATTTGACGCTGCGCGCATGCATGGAACGCAACCTCCCCACGCGGATGTCCGGGAAATCGCCACGTTGGTGGCGAGGTCTAGGAGTCGATCGTATGAACGCAAATAGCCTACGGAGTTGCAGTCGTCGTTGTCTTAATGTTGGATTCCTGTCTGCCATGGTCTTGATGGCGACACCCGAAAACACGCTATACGCAGCCGATCTGGTCGTGCATCCAGGCGATCCGTGGGCAGACGAAATCGTGGACGCCTCACCCTCCCTCGATGCATCCGGGGTCCACAACGACCCGCTGTCGATCCTGGGCCAACCAGCGACGACCTTCTTCGATTCATTTTTTCAGCTCCAGCACACCGTATCGCTCGTCGTACCACCCTTCAATCTCGACGCACCCAGCGGCGAAACGCTCATCACCACGCTTAATTCGGGTCAGTTCATCAAGGCAAAATTCGACCAGCCCGTCACAGACGACCCCTTCAACCCGCACGGGATCGATTTCATTGTCTTCGGAAACGCGTTTTTCACTGCACAGGGTGCGGCGGACCCCGACACGGATATGGGCACATTTCTGCTGGCGAATCCGACCGGCATCAGCGCCGAACCCGTCACGGTGGCGGTCAGTGCATCGGGAATCGGCGACCCGACCACCAACCCCGAAGAATGGTATGTTTACGCGACAGGCCCGTTCGCAGACACCGCATATCCGACGAATGCGTTCGACTGGGACGACGGGCTTTCCGACTGGGGTGCGATGAAGGATTTCACAAAACCGGTCGATCCACTGCGCACCACGGGCGATTTCTCCGGGCAGACCGTTTCCAGCGCGATCAAACTCTACGGGCGATCGGGCGGTGGTACCGGTTTTGACCTTGCGGAATCGGGCTTCGCTGCGATCCAATATGTCTACCTGACCAGTGCCGGCGGCGAAGTGGACGCAATCGCTGATGCGACCCCGGACATCTCTTGGCAGCAGTTCCACGGAACGCAGTCGCACGCTGGAGCATGGAACGGAGCGATTCGCACGATGGCAACATTGCCCGCCTGGTCCTCCGGAGACGGACTCGTGCGTGCGTCGCAGCCAGCGTTGTCCGAGGATGGATCTACCGTATTCGTACTCGGATCGGCAGCCATCCACGCAATCGACGCATACACCGGCGACCCACTCTGGTCATCGCCCGTCAACGACGGTGCTGCCTTCGGTTCAAACTCATCCCCCGTGCATGCCAGCGGTTTTGTATACTTCGCGGGCGGTCTGGAAGGGGAGGCGACGGTCTACAAAATGAACGCAGACAACGGTTCGACGCTGCGTGCAGACGGTGGCTGGGTCCGCGAGCTGGCTGCGGAAGATGTGATCGTGAACGCGTCTGTCACGGTGTATCGAGACGTGGTGTACCTCCATACCAACGGCGGATTCACACCTGCAGCCTCGAGAATGTATGCGCTGGATGCATCGGATGGAAGTGACAGATGGGTGGCACTGGATGGCGGGAATGGTGCGGGAGCGCCAGCCATCGACGCCATGCGCAACCTGCTTTACGACATCGTTTTCGTCGATGGATCGCACACCGTCCGGGCCTATCATCTCGCGGATGGTTCAACCGCATGGACCTCCGACGTCGCCACTGCGGACGGTCCCTTTTCACTGGCATTGACGTTCGCGGACGACCGTCTCTACCTCCAGGATTTCAGCTTCGCCGGTGACGGAACGCTCTACGCCCTCGACGCAACCGACGACGGATCGCTCCTCTGGACCGCACCCACCCCCGACTCCGGAAACGCCGCGATCACAGTATCTCCGGACGGACGATCCTTCACTGCCGGCAATTTCAGCGGTCCGGGCATGACACGTGGATACGATTCAGAGGGCAATGAAATGTGGACATTCAACGGCGGCGGTGGTTGGCAGGTGTCGGTCGCCTGGGCAGACGGCGTCGTCTTCACCGGGGATCAATCCGAAAACAACCTCTACCTGCTCGATGCGGGAACAGGTGCGATTCGCCGCCAACTCGTCGGTAGCGGACCCCTTTCTTTCGGCGAGGATCGTTTTTTCTCGGTCGGAACCGACGGCATTCTCTATGCCTACGAGCTGAAACGGCTGAACGATTTCGACGAAGATGGCGATATTGATTTGGCGGATTTCGCAGTGTTCGACAAGTGCGCAAACACCTCTGCTGGGTTGGGCGAAATGTCAGAACTCTGCATGATCGCAGATTCCGACGCGGATGGTGACGTGGATCTCCACGACTTCGCAGTGCTTCAGATTGTGTTCACCGTGGAGGCTGAGTGATTAGACGTATACTGTACGATGATTTGACGCAGCACCCTGTCAAGGTGCACCGCGCGTTCTCGCTGATGGAGCTGCTGGTGGCGATCTCCGTCATCGCGCTCCTCGCGAGCGTGCTGCTTCCATCCCTCACCAAAGCGAGAAAACACGCACGACGCGTCGTATGCCTCTCAAACCAGCGACAAATCGCACTGGCCATGCACGCATACGCGATGGACAACCGCGATCGATTCCCGGTCGCACAATACATCGATCCGCAGCAGCAGGCATTCGTCACCTGGGACACGATCACATATTTCGACGATCCGAACACCGCGAAACCCGGTCTGATCTGGCAGTACGCCAGCGGAAGCAAGGTCCAGCAGTGTCCGTCCTACCGCGGTTCCAGCATGACCACCGGCGACCCCTACACAGGGTACAATTACAACACCTCCTACATCGGACGCGGACAGGGCGAGGGTCCGTTCCAGGGAATGACAGAAACGCCAGCCATGCAAAGTGACATCAAGAGACCCGGCGGAACCGCCCTCATCGGCGATGGTGGATTCGCCTCGGGTGCCAATAAATTCATGCGCGCACCGCTGGATACCGGCGTATCCGAGTCCGTCACCCATTCCGGGACGCAGGCATTCCGCCACAACGATACGACCAATGTCACCTTCGTCGATGGCCATGGCCAGATCATTACCAGAAGATTCCGAAAACCCGGAGCATTCGCAGCCTCAGAGCAACTGACCGATTTCCCGAAAAATGGATTCCTCAGCAGGGACGACAGCATGTATTCCGGACGACTGCCATCGGACTATTCTGGACAGTAACCATTGACGTTTCATCTCCAGTTTTTCACAATCGCACCATGACCAGGGGACGAAGCGTATTGCAGATCTGTCGGACACCGCTCATGGCAGGGATCGCACTCACGATCCTGCTCAGCACGACAGCCTGCAACCACCCATGGTTCGCCTGGATGTCGCCCGATAAAACGCCCGTCACCGAAAACCAGACCCACTCGACCGATTCCTCTACAGACGCACTCACCCAGTTATCGCTGGGTGGGGCCAATGACCAAGTCCGTGGACGCTCACCGAACACCACCGGCAGCGACTCCTTTGTGTTAGGCGTACTGTTCAGAGTCGACCGCGTCCTCATCCCAGCCTCCACCGACGTGTCGAAACTGGAAGAATTCTGGCGGCATGTCGACGAGCTGCGAATGGAACCCTGGCTGTCGTCGCACATGGCCAGGAACGGGTTCCGGATCGGCGTCATCGAAGCCGCAGACAAGGCATCCATCCTCGAAACGCTCACGGAATCGGGCGGAAAGAACGAGCAGATTGAACGACTGATCTACACAGGATATCCGCTGACACTTGATCTCGGCCCGATCACCGGTCGAAAAACGGTATTCACCCATCGCTCTGACGGAGAAATGGTCGGAAAAACTGTCGACAGTGGGACGAAATTCCTCCACATCGATTATGATGTGTTCCTCGACCCGAAAATTAAAATAGCAATGCGCATCTCTCCCGAGGTATATAAGGAGAGCGAACAACCGCATTGGCAGTCCCAGCAGGGGACAATCGTCTACGACAAACGATTCGAGGGTATCCGATACCCCGATATCGTGGGGCGTATCGAACTGGGATCCGGCGAATTGCTTGTCGTGACGCCGCGAGACGCGTGGAAAAAGCGTTTCAGCCTGGGGGCAACGTTCCTGACTTCCGAGGGTGCCCAGAAATCATGGTCAACGATTTTAATCATTCAGCCGACACTGTACCGTAACGAAGACGCGAAACGGGATCGTCCATGACCGATTCTCAACACAACCCCCCAAAACCGGCAACGCCGGAGGTAGATTCGGCAACGCCGGAGGTGAAGCCGCCAACGCTGGAGGTGGAACCGGCAACGCCGGAGGTGGAACCGATAGCGTCGGAGGCAGATTCGCCGCCGCCGGCAGCAGATTCGGCAACCTCGGCGTCAGAAACGGCAGGTGCGGCATCCGCTGCGCCGGTCACACCGGTCACTCCGGTCAACGACCATTATTACCATCATCTGTGCGAACACGCCGGCGTGGCCATGATCTCCACATGCACCGATCTGGTGATCCGCACCTGGAACGCTGCGGCAGCCAAGATGTTCGGAGCCGAGTCCGTCGGGATGATCGGCGCCCCCATTTTATCCATCATTCCCCAGGAAATGCGTGAAACGGGCGAACGTTATATTCGTCAGACCATCCGGCGTGGGGAGATCACCCATTTCGACTTCCGCATGCGGGATTCCAAGGGTGAACCGAGGACGTTATCGGTGGCAGTCTCGCCGGTCGTTGAGGATGATGGCAGGCGGATCGGAGCGCTCGCCTGTCTCAGAGATATCACCCGCCGCATCGACCTGGAGGGTGAGCTCGCCAAACGGGATAAAATGTCGTCCCTGGGAAGCATGGCCAGCGGTATAGCGCACCATTTCAACAACATCCTGGGTGGTGTTGTCACGAGTGTGGATTTTGCGCTTGTCTCCGACGATCCACATCTCCAGGAGGCAACCTTGCAGCGAACCAGCGAAGCGCTAGCCCGCGCAACAAAGCTGCTGGAAAGCCTTCTCGCCTTCGCCGAGGGGGACGTCCGCCACTCAGATGAGTGCGATTTGACCGAGGTCATCCGATTCGTTGCAGGCTATGTGGAAAAAGAACTGGCTTCCATCAATATCGAACTTACCCTCGAATTAGGGAATATTCCCGCAACACCAGTGCCCCGCGTGCAGATTATCACGGTACTTGAAAATCTCCTGCACAACTGTGCCGACGCCATGCCCGACGGTGGTAAAGTGACACTGTCATCCAGTGCCGATCAAGATGGCGTTGTCTCGCTGGTCCTGTCAGATACGGGGTGCGGGATGGACGAGGAGGAGATGAAACACCTGTTCGAGCCGTTTTACAGCACGAAATCGACGATTGGTGCCGATGTCGAGAACCATCCTGGACTGGGTCTTGCTGTTGCACACGGGATCCTTGAGGGTCTGGGGCATAGTATTGTGTTCAAATCCGCGATATCGCAGGGTACCAGCGTGACGATCCGCCTCGAAGGGGTGGTACGGTCCGAATAACCTGCATTTCCCGTCACACAACGCACAATCGTCGCGCATGACCCGCTCGGGGGGGGATGTGAAATGTGGGATCAAATCTGTGCAATATCTGGATTTTCGGCCCGATGATGCTAAACTTTACCATTGGTGCGGCTTGGGATGCATGCGAGGTTCGCGGTGATTGCATCGGTGCGAATCCCGCAGGTTCCAGCGATGCGGAGCGGACAGCCGATAATAATCAGGCATGGATTCAGGCACTGGCTTTAGGCAATGGACTCGGGCGATGATGTTCTGGCGTTTGAACCGGGTGTGTTGGGTT
>JAJRYY010000029.1 GCA_024275565.1 Planctomycetota bacterium | reverse complement strand
GCGGTGGCGGTTGTCATGGTGCGTTCCTCATGTGCTTGATTTCGTGTCGTTCTGGTTGCTCAAATCGCAGGGATCCATGATAACGCGAACTCTTCATGTAGCCCAGCCGCCCCCGGCTGGGGCTGTTTGATGTAGCCCAGTCGCCCTCGGCTGGGGTTGTTTGATGTAGCCGGGATCGAACACCCTCGGCGTAATGGTCGGTCCTCGGTTAAAATTGCAAGTTATCCCAACAAACACAGCCGAGGACGGCTGTGGCACATGACACCCGCCCGAATCACCCCACCACATTCCCCCTCAAGCGCCCTTACTTCCCCGGCGGACGCCTGCCCTGCTGCACATCTTCGTCGAACGTCTTCTTGCGTCTCAGGAGGTGGTGATAATGCTGGGCGAACCGGTGGGACTCATCACGGACGCGCTGAAGCAGGCGGAGGGCGTCGTTGTTCCTCGAGAGGCGGATGGGGGATGCTTTCGCCTGGATGTATATTTCCTCCTCACGCTTGGCGAGCGAAATGACCATGGGAGGTTTCAGGTCCATATCACTGAAGGCTTCCTGGGCGGCGTGCAATTGACCAAGCCCGCCATCTATGAGGATCACATCCGGATATAGCTCATCGCCGACAGCCGCATAACGATATCGCCGGGTAACGACTTCTCGAATCGACGCATAGTCATCCGTCCCCACAACGGTTTTGATGCGGAACCGTTTGTAACCATTTTTGAATGGCTTGCCATCGATAAAGCAGACCAGAGAACCGACGGTCTCCTCGCCCTGCAAGGTGGCGATGTCAATGCCCTCGATGCTTCGTGGTGGCGATTCCATGTCCAGTATGTCTGCCAGTTTTTCGAGTCCCCTGGTCGGGTCGATGTAGAACACTTCCGGCTGAACATGTTCGTGCGGGTCGCCGGAAAGGGACAGCGCCTGAATGGATTTGATGCGATCGCGCAGCCGGGCTGCCTCCATAAATTCACGCTTCTCCGCCGCTTCCTTCATCTCCTTTTCCATCTGTCGCAGGATGACGCTGCGTTTGGAATTCATGAACTTCTTAAGTCGATCGATGTCTTTCTTGTAATCCTCGCGACTGATATGGTCTGCACAGGGTGCGGTGCATTGCTTGATGGCGTGCAGCAAACAGGGGCGAAAAAATCGCCTGGAATCGTCGCCATCTTCGATGTTGATGTCGCATGTGCGGTATTTGAATACGCGTTGCAGTGCGATGACTGCCTGCCTGACTGCGGCGACACTGGAAAAGGGACCATACAGCTTGCTCCCTTTCAACCGGGGTGTACGCGTGACGAAGACGGCTGGAAAGTCGTCACGCATCGTGATTTCGATGTATGGAAATGTCCGATCGTCTTTGAGCTGGGCATTGAAGGGCGGTTGGATGTCTTTGATGAGTCGCGCTTCGCGAAGAAGGGCATCGACCTCGGTGTCGCAATCGAGGAAATCGATGTCCGTCACCATGGTCACCATGCGTGCGATCTCAGGCCCGCGGGTGTTGAGGAGGTCAGCTGACGGTTGAAAATAACTGCTGACGCGCGATCGCAGATCCTTCGCTTTCCCGACGTAGAGCGCACGCCCTTCATCGTCCTTCATCAGGTAAACACCCGGCGATTTGGGAAAATCGGCAATGAGCGATCGCAAAGCTTCGATGCGCAGGTTGTCTTCTTTCGGATCCGTCGTCATGCTCAAATTATATCAGCAGGACACGCCCGCGATCAGTATTCACCCGCCACTTTATTGGGACTATTTCGGGATAAAATTCGTCCTGGGCGTGATCCGGGCGACGGTTTCGGCGATCAGCCTGGCTGTATTCTCCAGATCGGAAAGGGAGACGACTTCGACCTGCGTGTGCATGTAGCGGTTGGGGATGCTGATGAGCGCCGTGGCAACCCCCGCCCGTGTGATTTGCAGGACGTTCGCATCGGTCGGTGTCGCCCCGGGTTCTGCACAGATCTGGTGGGGGATTTTCTTCTTTTTGGCCGTGCTGAGGATGAGATCGCACAGCGGCGGATTGACGTTGGCACCGATCGAGATGACCGGCCCTTCGCCCAGCTTGACGTCACCGTGGGTGCGTTTGTCGATATCCGGGTAATCCGTGGCATGCGTCACATCCACCGCGATACCCACCTTCGGGTCGAGTCCGAAACAGGCCGTCGCCGCCCCGCGAAGTCCGATTTCCTCCTGCACGGTCGAGACAGCGTGCAGAGCGCACTGCAGCTTCTTACCCGCCAGCAATCGCATCGCCTCGGTCACCACGAAGGTTCCTGTTTTATTGTCGAGACCGGGTGATGTGATGATGTCATCGCTGAGTTTTTCAAGACCGAGACGGAAGACGATCGGGTTGCCGATGCCGACGCGTTTCAGCGCTTCCTTCTTGTCCTTGACGCCAATATCGACCCAGAGCTGATGGAGTTCGAGCTTCTTGCCCCGTTCTTCGGGCTTGAGGACGTGGATCGGCTTGCGTCCGATAATCCCGGACACAATACCCTTGGGTGTCAGAATATCCACGCGCGTTCCCGGCAGGACGGATGTGTCGATCCCGCCAATGTTGCGGACGAAAATGTACCCATTGTCGTCGATGTGGTTGACCATCAGCCCGATCTGATCGCAATGCCCCGCCAGCATCACCGACGGGCGACCCTTCGGATTCAGCGTGCAGATCACATTCCCATGAATATCAGTCGAGATCGTATCCGAGCAGGATTTCATGCGTTTACGAACCACTCGCTGGACCGGCTGCTCGAAACCCGAAGGGGATGGCGCTTGCTGCAACGCTGTCAGATAGTTGAAACTTTCCTGCCGCATCATACAACTCTCCTTCAAAAATTCCGGAATAACTGCCGTCTGAAATTGTAAGGCGGTAGTCCCGGACTGTGAAGCACTGCCCTTCGTCTCAATATCATCAACCTGGCTGCGAGCAGTTGGGACCTCCCGGTTTCGGACCTTGCAACTCCCTGTATTTTCCATGTACCGGCGATATTATCGGTTCGCCCCATAGCAATTGTCACAGTCAAAGCACGATCCACGCTGACCCGATGCTGGGACCATGTGCAGAAAATGGGGTCTATTGATGGTGGGTCTCGCAGGGATACTCCCGGCGTGCAGGTCGACGGAAACACCTGTAGAATCGTCCATTGCGATGATTGCGGTCGAAAGCAGGGCGACTGTTGAACACCCGAGCGCAATCACATCTGAACACGCTAGCGCAATCACATCCGAACGTGTGAGTGCAATCACATCATCGGACGCGATATTGCAACGCGTGTCTTTTGAGGCACGCCATGGGGGACTGGTCGAAGCGGGTGTCACAGACCACCTCGAATCGCTCATCGAGAGCATCAGAGAGGGCGGTTGGGACGGTCCCAACGTACGCGTCGGCGTCCTGGGGAGCGAGCAGCCCAACGCATACGTCCTCATCAGCGGTCATCTATATGTCACACGAGGACTCCTGGATGTCATTTGCAGCGAATCAGAACTGGCGGCCGTCGTCGCACATGAACTGGCTCATTTCGCAGATCTGGAAGCATTCTATGCGAGAGGCCTCACCCTGTCCGAACGCCTGGAGATCGAAGCCAACGCAGACGAGACAGCCGTCGGTCTTCTACTCGACGCCTGCTACGATCCATCAGCCCTGTCACAGATTATCGCAAAACTGATCGACGATCAGCCACAAGGCTGGGCAGAGCAACGATGCGACTATCTGGAAGATCGACTGGGCAGACCGGCTGAAGGCGAACACCTGGAATAGCACCCTTCTCATCGACTTTCCGTCCATCTCAGCCTATCATGTACCGCTGCCCACGAGGAGTTGCGCTACAACGATGAGCATAAACGCCATATGAGATTGATCGCGCGAAAAAACGGTACGCCGGTCGGCCAGTTCGATCTGACAGACGAGGGGGAACAGGTTCTCGGTCGCTCGGTGGAGGCAGACTGCACCATCATCGACGAACCGTGCATCAGTCGCAAACACGCGGTCCTTCGCCTGATCGATGGAAAAATTGACGTCGAAAAAATCGCATCCGCAACCAACCCCCTCATCTACAAAGGCGTCCGAGCCGATCGATTTCGCATGAGCCATGGCGATCTGTTCGTCATCGGTGAAACCACGTTCCAATGCGAAGCAGACCCCGGCACAACGCAGCATCCGGACGAAGTCGCACCGGAATTTCAATACACGATGCAGGTGGACGAAATGCGCCGCGACGAGGGGGCAGGTGACCGACTCAGACTGCTCGATCTCATGGAGCTACCCGTTGTCCTCCGATCGCACAGCCGACGCGAATTCTTCCTCTACGCCTGCGGAACCCTCAGGCGTGCGACCGGAGCATCCTGGGCACAGGTACTGACCCACGACGGTGACAGCCTCCAGATTCTCGCGGAGGATGCAGAACTCGACCGCGACGATAACCGCAGCGTCAGCAAACGACTCATCGAATCCGCAATCGCCGAAGCGCCAAAACCCGTCGCATACTGCTGGTCTGGGAAGGACCTGGGCAATATCGATGCCACAGCATTCGAGGGAATAGACTGGGCCGTATGCTGTGCAATGCCAATCCCCGGCGAAACGCCGATCCTCTTTTATATCGCCGGGTCAAACACCAGCAGCAGCATGGGACTCGACAGCGTCGCAGCCTGTGATCTGACCCTGAGAAATACTTCGCGACTGGTAGGCCTGGTGGCAGACATGATCGGCCGGGCGATGTCCATGGACAAACTGGAGACCTGGAAATTCCGACTCGGTCAGTTCTTCTCCGAAAAAGTGGTCGAAGAGATCCTCGAATCTGACTCTCCCCACGCCCTCGAGCCGCGCATCACCGACGCCACGGTCATGTTTTTCGACATCCGAGGTTTCTCCAAGCGTACCGAGGAGAATTTTTCCATCCGCAACGAGGAAAACCTGGAACGCATCCTGGATTTTGCCAGAGATCGACGCGTCGTGCTCAACGAAGTGTCACAGTGTGTCATCGACCACAACGGTGTCATCATCTCCTACGCCGGGGACGGACTCCTCGCCTGCTGGAATGTCCCAAAACCAATCGATAACCACGCGGAACTGGGCTGTCTTGCTGCCATGAAGATGATCCAGCGCATCCAGGAAATTCCCGGCGGCTGGCAGTGTGGCATTGGAATAGGATATGGGCAGCTCGTCGCAGGATCGCTCGGTTCGGATCAGAAAGAACAATACGATATTCTCGGCGCCGTCGTAAACCAGTCCTCCCGCATCGAGGGAATCACAAAGGTTCTGGGCGTCTCCGTTCTCGTCACTGCTTCAGTCGCAGAGGCCGTCTCACCCGACCGCGTCATGACAAGACGGGCAGCACGTTTCCGACCAGCTGGTATGGAGGAAATCGTCGATCTCTACACCGTTGAACGAACACCGGAAGACACTGCCGAACGAACCAGACTGCAACAGCAGTTCGCTGTCTACGAAAAAGGTCTTGAACTCTTCGAAAAAGGCGATTGGAATGAAGCCTTCAACGTCCTCACCACCATTGCGGCTGAGGACGCCGTCGCCAAGTACCTCGTCAGTCAGTCCGTCAAGGAGATGCCCACAAACTGGGATGGCGTCATAAAACTGACGTCGAAATAACGCTGACCTGTAGGGCATGCTATAGCATGCCGGAAATCGCGCAGGGTACGCACAACGAACCCTGCGCGTCGAAATGACACTGCCCTGGAGCAAGTCAGGCAGGGTCCGCTGTGCGGACCATCGCATGAAAGAAATATCGATGTCGGATAAAAAACCATCCAATCCGCTTGAAGAGCAGACGCTGCAACAGACACCGGACGAACTGTCCGCTGCCGTGGCACTGTCTACCGCGCTGGATACCGATCAGGATGTCTCCGCTCCAGACATCCCCGGCTACACACTGAAGGGCGAACTAGGCCAGGGCGCCTACGGACAGGTATGGCGGGGTCTTCAACAACGCACACGCAAAGAGGTGGCAGTCAAGGTATTCCTCCAGCGCGGCGGGCTTGATTGGTTGTTCCTCCAGCGCGAAGTCGAACGCTTGACGAAGCTCGATCGTCACCCGCACATCGTCACCCTGCTCGATACGGATCTGGAAAGCGATCCCCCCTTCTACACAATGGACCTCATCGAAGGCGGATCGCTCGACGCCTTCGTGGACACGGAACAATCCATCCCGCAGACACGCGTCTTGCGATGGATGAAACAGATCGCCGAAGCACTCGTCTACGTCCACGGAAAGGGACTCATCCACTGCGACCTCAAGCCAGCCAACATCCTCGTCGACGAGCAGGAAAATGTCCGAGTGGTCGACTTCGGGCAGAGCAGGGTCTTCACCGAATCCTCAGCCTCACTGGGCACGCTTTACTATATGGCTCCCGAGCAGGCAAATCTCACCGAACCCGGAAACCCCGTCCACCCCGACGTCCGCTGGGATGTCTACGCCCTCGGTGCAACCATATACGCCATCCTCACAGGTCAACCACCTCGTGCCACGGACGCAAGCAACGAAACACTCCAGAAAACCGAAAATCTCCCCGATCGACTCAACGCATACCGCGAACTGATGCACCGCGAAACGCTCGATCCACCACCAGCAAGCCGAACCCCCATACACCCCGAACTATGGGCCATCCTCACGAAGTGTCTCGCACCAAACCCGGACCAGCGATACGAATCCGTCAGCGAACTCCTCAACGACCTGGATGCATTCGAGCAGTGTCGCCCCGTCACCCCACTGGCCAGCAAACGCACCTATCGAATGCGCAAATTCGTCCAGCGAAATCCCGTCAAAATCGTCCTCGGCATCGCGATTGCCGTGGCCATGATCAGCTTCGCCGCGCGAAAAATCGATCATGACCGTGCCCAGGGAAACGCCATCATCGCGCGATTCTTCGGAAACCCCAGAGAAGCAGCCTCAGACGCAATCAACGCAGACGGGATGGTACAATCTTCCCTCAAGGACCAGTGCGAGCTGTACCTCTCCTCACCCGCCTGGCCTCAACGGATGATGGGCGCTCGAGCAGCACTCATCGTCAGCCCGGACGCATTCTGGAACTCCGTCGATGGCGGTCCACTCTGGCGATACGGAGAGTGGCTGGAAGTCCTCAGTGTCGACTGGTCCGAACAGGTCGATATCCTCGATCGTCTCGCACAACGCGCGAAAACCGGAACCGATCGCCAGAAATACGTCGCATTCTGCCTCATAGGTCAACTCACCGGACTAGGAGGATCGCTGGAGGGTAAGGGCAGCCACCTCCTCGATCTGTGTAAAAACGCCATCAACACCGAATCCGCCCCCGGCGTCGTCTCAGCCGCACGCTACACCGCCATGCGCATGGGCAAAGAACTCCCATTCCCGAACCACGACCCATTCCTCGTCGATGACGTCACCGGATTAACCTTCGTCCGAATCCCCGAAATGAACCATTTCCGCCGAGGATCCGACCCCTCCGACCCGGACCGATTCTCCGACGAAAATCGCCCGGAAAACGGTGTACATGTGGGCGGGGTGTATATAGCCACCACAGAAGCCACCCTGGACACCATTTCGGAATTTCTCAACTCGCAAGCCTGTGACGAGTTGCTGGACCAGAGAGCACGGAAAATCCTCCGCGAACGCGACAAATCCATGACAATCGAAGCCAAAAGCAGGGCAGCAGCAAGTCTCTTCAACCACCCGGTCGCAATACGATATTGCGAGTGGCTGGACCAAAAAGCGAATAATGGTGCTCCAAAGAAGCATTACCGACTCCCTTCTGAGGACGAATGGGAGTTCGCTGCCAGAGGCGGTAACCTCGATGGCAGGTACTGTTTCGGGGACAATCCAGTCTACGCTCCATATTTCGCTCACTGCAACGGTTCGGAAGCTTCAGTCCATGAGGTGGCAAGAAGGATGCCAAATTGGTATGGTCTATTTGACATGCACGGCGGACTCTGGGAGTGGTGCGATACGAAACACGACATCATAACAAATCAATACATCATCCGGGGCGGCGCCCTCAACTCAGCCGCCGTACGCTGCCGGAGTGCACAACGAAATTACATCAGCCCCGAAAACCGGCTACTCCAACTGGGCTTTCGCATCGTCATGGAGATAGATACAAAATGAAGCAATACACGACAAAAGCAATCCCGGCTTTAATATCCATGGTTGCATTATCAGCCTCGATGACCGCCATCTCCTGCTCAAACGAACCAACCTTCGTCAACCTCCCATTCGAAACACGACTGCTCTTCCTCAACTTCTCCCAGGAGCAATACACCGCCCTCAGACTCCGAACGCACGTCCCAGACGGACAGAACGCAAATGGAGCATCTCCAGCAAATGGTTCATCTACAGCGGAAGGTTCATCCACCGAGTACGCAACCACCCGCCTCCTGCCCCCCGGATCGCTGCTACGCGCCGATTTCCTCGATTTCCTCGACACCGGCTGCCCCGAATCGCTCGATCTCCAGATTCTCGTCTACAACCGCGTCAATGACGACCTCCCCATAGGGCTGGATGATGGCGCAACCGTCGAAAACACCCCCATCGTCGCCGGCGAAATTCTCAACGTCCCACTCTGCAGCATCCAACCCCAGCAGGGCTTCACCGTCGTAAACTGGGACGCCCCGGACGGAACCGCACGGGTCAAACTCGCCCAGGGCACCGATATCGACGTCCAGTTCAGCCAGACCACATTTCCAGCCCCGGATTTCGCATGGGAGGTGACAGGGGTAGACGCTACCCTTGCGGAAATTTCCCCACCTGAGGTGGTCGATTTCGAGGAAATCGGCGGAACCGTCACCCTGGCAGACGGAACGGGCGTCGAGGGCGTCGGTGTCCTGATCCGCACACAGTACCGCGTCCGACTGTCCGATAATAACGCCGAAAACGACCCCGATGTCGGATTCTCAGACCCAATCGACTTCACCACCACAGACGCCGACGGCAGATACGCATTCAACCGCCCCCCCGGAGCCTACCTCGTCGAATTCTTCTCCGACGACCTCCTCTTCCGCCCCGAAGCCGTCAACGTCGAAACACCACTCGAAATCGTCAGCGTCATCGCGGAGCCAATCCTGCCATGAATGGGAAACGAAGCATGAAATATACAAGCACCACCTTACTGATGCTGGCTGCTATCCTCAACGGCTGCGACCAGATCGCCCTCCAGCAGCCCACCGAAATCAACCCCTTCCGCGACGTCCCTGCCATCGAACTTGATGGCGAAGCAAAACGCGTCACATCCACCATCACACCGCTCGGGCCACTGACGGTCGGGCAAGTGATCCGGGTCCGCGTCAACGAGGGAGCGGACACTGCCGGGTCCGTTGAAGCGGTACTTTTACTCACGGACGATGAATTGTTCGTGGAGGCTGGTACCATCGTCGGCGGCGGAACTGCGAATGTGGACCTTGATTTTCGCGTCAGCACCAGCGGATCGTATTTCGTGTTTGTGCAGCTTGCGGGGGATGCGAACCTGAACAGTTCGGACCTGTCACTTTCGGTGGCGATGGTTGACGCGTCGCCCGGTGTCTCATTCACGCCGCCCACCAGTCAGACCATCCTGCTGCGGTTTGCGGATGATTTTCTGACCAGCCCGGGACTCGTGCCCGACGACGGGTCTGCCGAGCAGAGATCCTTCCTCGACGACATCAGCGAGCAGGTTCGATCGCTCATTATCGAGCGCCTTCAGACCGTTTTCGCCGGCACGCCCATCATCATTGCCGATGAGCGCGATGGCGTACCAGCCGGTCCGTTTTCGGTGGTGACCTTCAGCCCTGATCGCGTCATGGCGGATGCGGACAACTTCACGCTCGATACAGCCCTGCCGCCCGACATGAACCTCCCCGAGTGTCAGAATCTGGTCATATTCGGCGAAGTTCTCCCGCGCGGGGTGGGTCTGGACCCCGGAAATCGCGATCGCACTGACGCAGCCGTCGTCTATGTGGGCAGTTTTCAGGGCAGTACGCAGGCGTGTCTGTCTGCGGCTGTGAACTCGATCAACAACATCGTACTCGGTCTATCGCAGACGGCTGCCCATGAGATCGGGCACCTCGTTGGTCTCTACCATGTATCGCTGCAGGACATCATGCACCGTTCGCCTTCGGAATCGTTTCAGCGGGAATTACCACTCACACGCGGGCAGGTGGTCCTGGAATCCATCGCCGAGCAGAACGGTGAGACCACCGTCACCACCCGCGTGCTGACCAATGTGATTCAGGATCCCGATCGGTATTTTGACGCCATTTTCACGACGCCGTGACGTGCGGAGGTGGTGGCGAATGAACTTCGGGGTCTGTAGAAGCACCATCCCACCCATGTTCCTACATCTCGGATTAACCACGCATGTCGCTGCATTACTGGGAGGACAGGATCCATGCGTATCGCACTGGTTCAACAGTCAGCCGGTTTAGATAAGAACGAAAATGTTGCGCGGGGTGTTCGCGCAGCGCGAGAAGCTGCTGCTCAGGGGGCGAAGCTGATCTGTTTCGCGGAGCTTGCGTTTGAATCGTTCTACCCGCAACGACCCGCAGGAGCGGATATCATCGACCTGGCTGAACCCGTTCCGGGGCCGACGACGGAAGCGTTTCAGGAGGTAGCGAAGGAGACCGGCTGTGTGATTGCGATCAATCTGTTCGAGCGTGACGGAGCGCTGACCTATGACACTTCTCCGATCATCGACGCGGACGGTTCGCTGCTTGGCAAGACACGCATGATCCACATCACCGAATATCCATGCTTCCACGAAAAAGGATACTACGCACCGGGCGATAGGGGTGCTCCGGTCTATCAGACCGCCATCGGTGCGATTGGCGTAGCCATCTGCTACGACCGCCACTTTCCGGAGTATATGCGGGCGATGGCTGTCGCTGGTGCAAACCTCGTCATCGTCCCGCAGGCTGGTGCGGTGGATGAGTGGCCGGAGGGCCTGTACGAGGCCGAGATGCGCGTGGCTGCCTTCCAGAATGGCTACTATGTCGCACTCTGCAATCGCGTCGGGCAGGAAGAATGCATAACCTTCGCAGGCGAATCCTTCGTGACAGCCCCCGACGGCGTGGTCATCGCGCGGGCAGCGGGTGGCGTCGATGCAATCCTTTATTCGGACGTTGACCTCGCGACGACGGCTGACAGTCACGCCCGAAAACTCTTCATCCCCGATCGTCGTCCCGAGCTGTATGCGGGCTGGCTGGATAAGCATCGCGGGGCGTAGCACCCCATCGAACTCAGACCGATAATGTCGACCAACTTGCTCGAACAACGCTGGCTGGCTGCGATACCGATCATGCGATGTTCCCATTTTGACAGCCGACTTGAACCGGACCGCCCATTGGGTCGATATCTCCCGCATTGGCGCCCCGGATTCCTGGTCGCCTGATCCGATTCAAATGGGAGGCAGCTACGGTGGGACTCTGGGACTGGTTTCTTGATGCTCTGTTGAGCGGTGGCAGTGCACACAGCGACAGCCAAGGTCGCAGCGACGCCCGACCTCAGGATCGAGCAAGGCAGGACGAGGCGTCCGTCGCAACGCTTGAGAAACCCGTCCCGAAATTCGATGCTGTCGAATGGTGGAAGTCTGAAGAGGCGACACTGGTGGAACCATCGCCCGTCACCTGCCCTGACCTGTCGCATGAGGGAAAAGCGCTCGAGAACGTACTTCTCTCCCATTTCGACAGCCACGATCTGAAAATGCCCCCCATGCCACGCGTTGCACAAAAGGTCACGCAACGCATTTCCGACCCCGACTTCAACATCGAAAAGCTCGGCGAAGAACTGGCGGAGGATCAGGTCATCGCAGCCGCCGTCCTGCGGATGGTCAATTCCGTACTCTATAGCGGTCGCCAGAGAACTACCTCACTTTCCCAGGCAGCCAGTCGCCTGGGCGTGAACGCCATCCGGACGTTGATGGTGCATCAGTCATTGCGAGCAGCAGCCTTTGAATCCAGGGGTGCAGATCAGGAATTATCCGAGCTGGTCTGGAACCGATCGATCGCGTCCGGATGCGTGATGCGTATTTTGTCTCAGTTCACCTCGCTCGACAAAGAGGAGGCGTTTCTGGTCGGACTGCTCCACGACCTTGGAAATGTGATCGTCCTGCGCGAAGTCCAGAAGCAGGAAAAGATGCTGAGGTACAAAGTGGACATCGAAACATTCGAATACATCTGCTTCGAATGCCATCAGGAGTTCGGTGAGCTGGTGGCGGACGCCTGGTCCCTGCCGCCGATGCTGAAAGACCTCATCTGCGACCACCACACCACGCCCGACGCGGATTCGCCATTCGTTAAAGAGCGACTTCAACTCCAGCTCAGCGATATGATCTGTGCACTGATCGGATATGCCCCGTTCGCACCGTATGACCTGATGCGATCTCACCCTGTACAGGCGCTGGGCCTGGCGGACAATCCCGAATTCACCGACGTTCTGATCGAACTGCCCGGTTATGTGGAGCTGCACGTCGCGTCGCTCTCGTTTTAACGCGACACTTTACGCACCAGGACAAAGCTTCGATATCCCGCAAACCAGCTTCGACATCCCACAAACAACTCGACACACCACAAACAAACCGGAGCGGGGGGGATTCGAACCCCCGGTGCAGTTCCCCGCACACCGCATTTCCAATGCGGACCCTTCAGCCACTCGGACACCGCTCCATAGCCAAGCGACTATAGCGATGTGGGAAAAGCTAGCAAGTTGTACTGGATGGATGGCACATTCAAGTTTCACCTGAATTTCCACAATTGATAGCAATCGCTTCTCTGGGATCCGGTCATACCTTACGCTAATATTGACGATATTTCCCACAGAGGAGCATTCCCATGAAACCGCTTGCATCCTGCGTTGCGCTGATCATTTGTAGTATTCTAACCTTGGCGGTGAGCTCATCATTGACGGTTGCTCAGGTTCGCGGAAATACCATCGCTGCGAAAGCTCCCGCCGCCAAGTCGACCAAAAAAGTCAGCTCGTCCCCAAAAGTCAGCTCGACCCTGATAGTCAGCTCGTCCCCAAAAGCCAAATCGGCCCAGAAAGACGGTGTCCGCCGCGCCCCAAAACCATCCGCCATCCAGAAGCTTCTTCGCCGCCCCGTCAAGCGTGTTGACTTTGACGACGCGCCGTTTGAGGGCGTCATCAACTGGGTCAAGGCTGAGGCTGCTGTTGTTGGAAAAATCAACGTTGTCCCCCGGTGGCGTGCGTTGCTTGTGGAGGGCATCGACAAGGATACACCCGTGACCCTTCGCATGGAGGATACCACGGTAGGGCAGGTGCTGACTGAGATCCTTGACCTGCTCAGTGGTCGCGATCCGCTGGTGTACGTTGGCGTGAAGAACACGCTCCGCATTACGACGCGATCTGATACCCGCGGCAAGCAGGTGACAAGGGCTTACAACGTCGGCGAGATGTTGGCCATCGCCAAGGCAGCCCGTATCAAGCCCTGCCTGGCGATCGGGCGGCAGAGACACATCGTCCGACAATTCGCAGTCGAAGGTGCTGGTGTGGGCGTCACCACCGAGCCGGTCAACATCGAAACATCGCTCAACGACGGTTCCGGGGGCAACATCGGGCGTGGAAACACGCGCAGCAGCGGGTGCAGCAACGATAGTCGGAACGACAATGAGGCCAGTCAGAAAATCGCGGCGGATCTGATGAGATGGATTACCACCACGGTCGAACCTGACACATGGGCGGTCAACGGAGGTACTGGAACGCTCGCGGTCTACAATCAACAGTTGATCGTCCACAACTCAGCCGACGTCCACGCGCTTCTCGGTGGAGCATTTCTGCAGAATCCGTGACGGGTTCCGCGACCCCGGAAGCACAATCTCAGGAACACGACCTCAGGAACACAGTCACAGGGACGCAATCTCAGGAACACGACTCAGGAGCGTTTTTCTGCTACGCGACGGCGGTGTGGTTTCCGGCGTCGTCCTGCTCGAATTTGACGGCCACCCGTGTCGATACGCCGGGTTCCTGCATGGTGACGCCGTACATCTGGTCGGCGATGCTCATCGTGCGTTTGGAGTGCGTGACGACGATGAATTGCGAATCTTCGAGGAATTCTTGAATGATGCTGTTGAACCGCGTATTGTTGGCTTCATCGAGTGCGGCATCGACCTCGTCCAGAATCGCCAGCGGTGATGGTCGCGAGCGGAAGATTGCCATCACGAGCGCGATAGCGGTCATCGTCTTCTCGCCACCCGACATCAACGAGATACGCTGAAGCTCCTTGCCGGGGGGTTTTGCCATGATCTCAACGCCGCTTTCCAGAATATCGTCAGGATTCTCCAGAATCACGTCTGCCTTCCCGCCGCCAAACAGCTTGCGGAACAGCTCCCGGAAATGACCTCGGATCACTTCAAACGATTGCACGAAACGGTCGAGCGACTCCTGATCCAGCTTGGCGATCAACTCCTCCAGCTGTCGCCGCGATTCATCCAGATCGTCCCGCTGCGTCGTCTGAAAAGCCTCTCGCTCCTCCAGCTCATGCAACTCATTGATCGCATCGAGATTCACATTTCCCAATCGCGAAATCTTCCCGCGTAAATGCTCGATCTCCTCCTCGACCGCCTTCCAGTCCTGCTCGCTGTGATCGTAGGACTCGTAAAGCTCCTCAAGCTCGAGCGACAACTCCTCACGAACCCGGGCACCAAGCTCATCGCGACGCACCACCGATTCCTGCAAATGAAGCTCAGCCTGATGAAGCTCAGCTTCAACTTCCTCAAGACGCGTCCGACGCGCACGAGTCTGCGTCGCAAGCTGCTCACTCTCAACACGCACCATCTCACGCTGACGCCGAAGCTGCATCGCAGCAGCCTCAAGACGCTCAGCCGCAGCAGACAGCTCCCCAATCCGCTCACGCGTCGCAAGCAAGACCTCCTCCGAATCCTCAATCCGACCGCCAGCTTCATCAAGCTCGGTCCGAGCGGCTGCGACGGCCTCATCAGCCGTCTTCAACGCATGACGATGCTGGTGCATCGCGTCAGCCATCGCCTTCCGCTTCTCGGTCAACTGACCCGCAGCCACACGCTCCTCAGTCAGCTGCTGCTGCACCCGGTCCCGACGCTCCGAAATCGACGCCAGCTTCTCATTGATCTCCGCAACCGCACGCTCGTGACGCTCATTCTCACGATCAAGCTCGCCGACGGTGGCTTCACTCTCAGATTTCCGGCGACGCGCTTCAACCATCTGCTGCTCGATCATCGAAACCTCACCGGCGATCAGTGGCTGCTCGTCCGTCAACCGGCGGATGGCTTCGTTCACACGCTCCAGCGACGATTTCGCCTCACCTTTGGCAGTATTGGCGTCATAAAGCGCCGTGCGAAGCTCCTCCTGAACCTGCTTCAGATGCTCCGCACGCGCGGAAACATCACGCAGATCGCTGTCCAGAATCGCAATCAACGACTCACATTCGCCAAACTGAAACGCCAGCTCACGACGCTCGCTCTCACGCGTGATCAACCCCGCACGACTGGAGTGCGGACCGACCGATACGCTGCCATCCGGCTCCAGAACCTCGCCATTTCGCGTGACGAATCGCTGACGGGTCGAATCCCGTCGAGACATCGCCAACGCATGATCCAGCGTATCGACCACCACCGTACGACCGAGAATATGACGGGCCAACCGCTCATATTTCTCATCGAAACGCACCCAGTCGATCGCCCGCGCAACAAACCCCTCACATTGCGATAGATCATGCTCCTCAGATCGCTCCGGATCGTTGATCCACGCAGGAAGGCGATCCAGACACATCGTCGTCAACCGACCCGGAAGATCACGCAACACAGCATGACCGGATGCAAGCACCTCGCTGCGCGTCAAAACCACATACTGATCCAGATTTCCAATGGCAGCCTCAATCACACGCGCGTGCTCGATACCCACCTCGAACACCTCACCCACCAACCCGCACACCGCCTCAGACAACGCGTCGTCCGGACTCCCAGCCTTCAAATCCAGCAGAGACCGAACACCCGCTCCAACGCCGTCCATCTTACGACCCAGATCCTCAAGCAAATCAAGCTGAGAACGTATCCCGCTCCGACGCTCCTTCGCCTCACCAAGCCGGCGAGACAAATCACCCCGCTTCTGCTCAAGATCACGCGCCTCGTTCGTCCGCTGCTCAAGCAGCTTCGTCTCAGCCTCAACCAGCGCGTCAATCTCAGCAAGACGCCCTTCAAGCGACACCCGCTGCGTCACATGCTCATGCAACTCAGCACTGATTCGCTCATGACGCTCACCAAGACGATCCTTCTCAACCTCAAGCTTCTCACCATGCGTCTGAAGACTGCTGATCTCATTGCGAAGACGCGACGACTGACGCACCAGATCAATCAGGCCAGCCTTCTCATCCTCCAACGCGCCCCGAAGCGAAGCAGACTCCTTCCCAAGTCGCTGATCCTCCTCGGCAAGCTGCGTAATCCGGGATTCATGCTCGTGCGTCACCTTCTGAAGCTCATTGGCCTCCGTGTGGATCTCCTCAAGACGCTTCTCATGAGTACCTCGCTGAGCGTCAAGCGTCTCAAGACGGACCCCAATCCGATCGATCGAAGATTTCTGCTCCTCAATACGACGCGTGGCAGATTCGCTCCGCTCCTCCTGAGCAGCAAGCTCGGAACGCGTCTGCGTCAGTTGCTGCTCCGTACTCGAAAGCTCCTCACCAATCGTCGTCACCTGCTCGGTCAACGCGGCAGACCGGGCTTCGTTACGATCGATCTCCGTGCGGACAGCCGTCGATTCATCCGTGGCAGATTTCGATTCCTCATGCAATCGCTCGATGGCGACGGACAGCTTGTGATGCTCTGCCAGCGAATAACTCGCCCGAAGCTCTTTGAGGCGTTCGTCGTATTGTTTGAAATTCTTCGCCTTGGTCGCCTGAATCTTGACGCTCCGCAGGCGCTTCTGAACCTCTTCAATGATGTCATCAATGCGAAGCAGATTCTGCTGCGTCCGCTCAAGCTTACGCTGAGCTTCCTTCCGGCGGACCTTGTACTTCCCGATCCCGGCTGCCTCCTCGAATATCGCACGCCGATCCTGCGGAGACGCCCCAAGCAGACCATCCACGCGACCCTGCTCGATCACCGAGTAGGTGTCAGCCCCAACGCCCGAATCCATAAACAGCGTGCGGATGTCCTTCAGACGGGCAGAATCGCCATTCACCAGATATTCACTTTCGCCCGAACGATACAGCTTCCGCGTGATGCATACCTCATCATGCTCCACGGGCAGAGATTTATCCGTGTTGTCAAATACGAGATCCACCTGCGCCAGATTGCTGCTCTTGCGGGAGGACGACCCGTTGAAAATCATGTCCGTCATCTGACGCCCGCGGAGCGATTTTGCGGACTGCTCCCCCAGCACCCACTTGAAGGCATCCACGACATTGCTCTTGCCACATCCGTTCGGACCCACGATGGCTGTCACGCCGGAGGAAAAGTCAAAGACCACCCGGTCGGAAAAGCTCTTGAAACCATGCATCGATATTTGCTTGAGGTACATAGGCCCGAAAACCTCCGTGCTTCGTGAATGCGCGCTCTTCCATGGCGCGATGAGAGATATCGCCATACCAACCGCGACGTCGAGAGAAAGCGATCTGTCGAAAAGGTGATGCTTCCCAGTGCATGACAGGATAATCGCGACGAAGCCCAATGTCCAAAACCAATTCAATTTTTCGCAGAGAGGTTTGCAGGAAGGGTGGCCCATGAAGATGGTGGCCCACGTCTTCAGACGTGGGGAACCCGACGATCGACCGGATGAGGGGATGATTATGCAGGGCAGACCATTGCCTGCAGAGTACGGATTGCAGATCATGACCCGGGAACCAACCTGTCCACTGGCGGCTCGCCCACCAGTGCAGGGTGGCGAAAGATATTACAAGATATCACAACCCCGAACATCATCCCACCCTCCCAGACACACCACCCCACTTTGGACAGCCCACGCCACTTTCGACTATCATGTGTACGGACCAGCGACAGGGTCCGATAAGCCGACCCAGCACCGACGAATTGAACGCCAGGACCGAAAGGAATACGACACCATGATCGAGCAGGTACTCGCATACGCCAAAGAACACGAGCAGGAAAATCTCGACCGACTCAAGGATTTCCTCAGAATCAAAAGCATCTCCACCGACCCCAAAAACGCAGGCGACGTCAGGCACGCAGCCGAGTGGGTCCTCAACCTCTTCAACAACTGCGGCATCGAGGCGGAAATCGTCGAAACCGAAGGCCACCCAGCCGTCATCGCAGATACCGGACCCGTCGAGGGCGTAGCTGAAAATGACACCCCGACCATACTCGTCTACGGCCATTTCGACGTCCAACCCGCCGGCGACCTCTCCCTCTGGGACGCAGACCCCTTCGAACCGGTCGAAAAGGACGGAAAAATCATCGCCCGAGGATCCGCAGACGACAAGGGACAGGTCTTAACGCACCTCCTTGCGGCTGAGGCGTGGAAAAAGACCGTCGGAAAGCTCCCGATCCGCATCAAATTCCTGGTCGAAGGCGAGGAGGAAATCGGCTCGCCAAACCTCGACAAGGTCGTCGAAGAGCACAAAAACCGCCTTTCCTGCGATTGTGTGGCGATTTCCGACACTGCAAAGCTCGACTGGGACACGCCAGCCATCACTTACGGCACGAAGGGGATGATCTACAAGCAAATCACCGTCACGGGTCCGAAAAACGACCTCCACAGCGGTGCTTTCGGCGGAACCGTCACCAACCCCGGAAACGCACTCTGCAGGATCATCGATTCCCTCCGCGATGACCAGAACCGCGTCACGATCCCCGGTTTCTACGAGGAAGTGCAACCCCTGACCGACAAAGAGCACGAAATGATCGACGCGCTGTCATTCGACGAGGAAAACTACCGGGCGACCCTCGGCAGCCCCTCTCTGGACGGCGAAAATGGCTATTCCACGCTGGAAAGGCGATGGGTTCGCCCGACGCTCGATGTGAACGGGTTGTATGGCGGCTTCATGGGCGAAGGACAATCGACGATCATACCCGCCAAAATGAGCGCGAAAGTCTCGATGCGGATCGTCCCGGATCAGGATCACGAGAAGATTTCCGCCGCGTTCGATGAGGCAGTCCAGGAAGCCGCTCCCCCCGGCGTTAAAGTCTCAATTGAAACGTTCGGCTGTTGCGCAGCATATGCCTGCTCGCTCGATCTGCCAGCCATGACCGCAGCTTCAGCTGCACTTGAATCCGGATTCGGCAAAAAACCGGTCTTCATCCGTGAGGGCGGAACGCTGCCGATCCTGCCCATGTTCAAGGACATCCTCGGAGCTGACACCGTGATGATGGGATTCAGCGTGCCTGACTGTAATTTGCACGGTCCCAATGAATTTTTCCATACGAGTGATTTCTGGGGCGGGATTCGCACGAGCATCCATTTCGCCGATGCGCTCGGTCGCGGGGTGTAACGGCAGTCGTGGTGAGATGTAATAAGTTGTGATGGGAAATGGCGGTCACGGCGAAAAATGAAGTGTAAATGGTTGATTCATTGAGTCGTGTGTCGTTCGTGGACGATAGACTGTGAGGTGTAGAGCCATTGTGTTCCGCGACCGATAATATGCGCGTGAATTGCCTTGCGAGAATCGGGCGCAACGCTTAGCCTCGTAGCGGTAAGAGGCGGTTTTGAAACAGGATATGGAGTGTGAACCATGCAGTTGATACCGGGCTATAAAACATTGATCCGCAGATCCGGCATTGGCGTGATGCTTTGCATCCTGAGCGTCACATCCACAGCGTCAGCCGGCGGGATGTTCGGAGGGGTTCTCGATGCATTGCGATTCTCCGGATTCGGAGTCGGTGTGGATCACAACGGGTTCAACAATCTATCCACGGCTGCTGTAGCCAACAATTTCCAGGGCAACACCATCGACCTTGGCGGATTCAATGCGACGGTCAACGGGCCTGTGACGGCGCTCTTTCAGGCTGGTGGTCGTGGTGTTCCTGAGCTGCGTTTTACGCTGAGTACCGGGCTGCTGAATATCAATCCGAACCAGACAACGACTGTCGGCGCCGCCCAGCCGCTCGCGTACATTTTCAATTTCGACACGGGCACGAACACGACGACCGTGGCGGGCAATATGCTGTTCGATCTTCGTGGCAAGATCAACACGTTTGGGAGTTACGACTTTCGCTTTCAGTTCTCGAACCGCCAGACGACGACTGTCGACGGCAGATTCGACGCGCTGTCGGGGAATGATTTCGACCTTGACCTTGGCCCCATTGATATCGAAGGCAACTTGTTTGCGGACCTTCTGGCGACCGTGACCGACCCGTTTTTTACGGCCAGTGGCCTGGAGAACCCGTTTGCTCTTTTCAGCGGTCGGACGTTCCGCGAGAATGCTGCACAACGAACAGCGGATGCCCTGCGTGCCAAGCTGGCTGCCGGGTTGTTGTTGTCCGACGACGATCTTGGCAGGTTGGCATCGCAGTCTGCCATCGCCCAGGTGCTTGGGGATGATTTGCCGGACCTGAGTTTTCTCGACGGCGTTCCGGACGCTGGCGGTTTGTCCGCATCGGCGGTCCCGGAACCGGGAACCCTCCTTCTGCTGGGCGCTGGCGTTGTGCTGATTGGCCGACGACGTCGCGCTGTACGTCGCTAGGGGTCAGGGTCAGTAGGGGCAGGTCAGTAGGGGCAGGGAGTGGTACGTCGCCGGCTGTTGTTCATCCGCAGGTGGCTGTTCATTTCCGAGGTTTCTGTTCATCTGAAGGTTGCGATTCATCTGAAAGTTGCGATGGCTGGCGGGTGTGGCCGACTTTTCTGTCGCGTACCCGGGATTCATGTCATTCACTCCGATTCTGCCGTTGTTCGCTTTTGTGCTGAGGTTTTACGTCGATTCAACAGGCAGGCGGTCTTGCCGACAACGGTGATTATGCCTATACATATCCTTCCATCGATGGGGGCGTAGCTCAGTTTGGGAGAGCGTCGCGTTCGCAATGCGAAGGTCGAGGGTTCGAGTCCCTTCGCCTCCAGTTCGTGGGATTTGGAGGAATTATTGAGCTATTGCGCGTGTGATTATCCTAGCGGGATATCCTGGGGCGTCGCATGACATATTCCCTGTCCATGGGTCGTAACCTCCTTGCGGGTATCGTGCGCATCGCCAGGACATCGATGCCCTTCGAGTGCTGCGGGTTCCTGATCGGGAGATGTGTCGGCGACGCGCACCATGTGACCCGAATCATCCCATCGGAGAATGTCTACAGCGGTGATCGCACGAGACGTTACGAAATCGATCCGCAACTGACGTTTGACATCATTCGCGAAACTGGAAAAACCGGTGAGGCAGTCGTCGGATTTTATCATTCCCACCCGACTGATCATGCTTCACCATCACGGAGAGATGTCGCATCAGCCTGGCCTGGGAAATCCTACCTCATCGTCGGTGCAGTTGATTGTGTAGAGGGTGGCAGTCATGGCCTGGATGGGTGCGGTCATGTGGATGTGAGGAGTTGGCGTGTGTGTGCGGAATCGAATCTGATGCACGAAGAAGCGCTGGAAATTGACAGAGAATCGCCCTGTATGTTAGCCTATGGCGTGTTCACACCAGGTGTCCTGGACAGCACGGGACTTGTCACGCGTGAAACCAACGCTTGGCGCTACGCTGGTCTTGTGCTTATGACTACGCCAGGCTTCAGGCGCGACACCTGGATGAGAAATCAGCACAGACCCCGGTCGGTGCAGTGACCGGTCTGGCGTTTGCGTACAGAGGAGAATTTGAAAATGGGTCGATTATACGACAATGTTGTTGAGACGATCGGGCGGACGCCCATGGTACGCATTAACCGGATCATCGACGCACCCAATGTCTACGCGAAGCTGGAGTTTTTCAACCCGCTCGCCAGTGTGAAAGATCGCATCGGTTTCTCGATGATCGACGATGGTGAGCGATCCGGAAAGATCACCAAAGATACAACCATCATCGAGCCGACATCGGGGAACACTGGTATTGCACTGGCGTTTGTCTGTGCTGCCAAAGGTTACAAACTCATCCTCACCATGCCTGAAAGCATGTCGATCGAACGGCGTGCGCTTCTGCGTGCCTTGGGCTCCGACCTCGTCCTGACACCTGCGGCTGAGGGGATGCCAGGGGCTATCAAAGCGGCAGAGAAGCTGGTGGGCGAAACGCCGAACGCGTTCATGCCCCAGCAGTTCAAAAATCCTGCCAATCCTGCAATTCATTGTACGACCACTGCCCTGGAGATATGGGACGACAGTGATGGCAAGGTGGATATTCTGGTGTCGGGGATCGGGACAGGTGGGACGATCACCGGCGTCGGGATGACGCTCAAGGAGAAGAAGCCCGGTTTCAAGTGCTACGCCGTAGAACCGGCAGACTCGCCAGTCATCTCCCAGACCCGCGATGGCCAGGCCCTCAAGCCCGGTCCGCACAAGATACAGGGGATCGGCGCGGGGTTCATTCCCGATATTCTGGACATGAATGTGATCGACGAAGTCGTGACGATCACCAACGACGATGCCATGCACTGGGCCAGGCGGGCTGCCAAGGAGGAAGGGCTTCTCTGTGGCATTTCGTCAGGGGCGGCGTTGTGTGCGGCTGACAAAATCGCAGCCATGCCCGGCAACGAAGGCAAGATGATTGTCGCCATCCTCGCCAGCAGTGGTGAACGCTATCTCTCAACACCATTGTTTCAAACAACCTGACGTGTTTCCAGCAACCTGACATGTCTACAGCAATTTGGCATGTCTCCAGGAAACTGACATGTCTCCGGCAATTTGACATGTCTACAGCAACCTGACATGGCGGCTGACCAGATTCCCCTGTTCTGAGGATCGCCCGTTATAAGACCGGGCATCCCCCCGGAGGCGGTCCATCCCCCCGATCAGAGCGTCGAGGTGGTAGCGGTGAGTGCGACGTCCGTCGCGTCGTCTTGTGTCCATATACGGACATCCGTGATCTCGATCTCCACGCGAAGACGATCCGCATTGCGTTCTGTCCGCACTCTGCCATGGTTGGAAGTCATGCGGCGATGAGCACCTGGCAGGAGCGGACCACGCCATTCCTGCTCGCATGCGATCGGGGTGGCTGCCCAGTCGTTGTACTCAGTGACGACATTCCCATCCTCGTCAAGGATGACCACATGGAGCGACAGAAGCGATACCAGCTCCTCACCGTCATTTGTCACCTCGATCGTGGGCTTGTACAGGTCGCCATGTTTACCATGTGGCGTCATTCTCCCCGAAACGGTGATGTTTGACGCATACTCGGGCGAGCGCGTGTCGTTGAGGATGTCCGCGATCGCCGGTGGGAGTGAAGATGCGTATTCGGGTAGATTCTCCACTACCTGCTGGGTGAATTCGAAGATGTTCCCCGTTTTTCGATCAATAATGCTCATGCCGTAAAGTCCCACGGTAGTTCCGCAGAAAATCCCCACGATCACGATCGAGCAGCATCCGACTGCGAGCGTCGAAAGGAACGAGCGGCGTTTGTGAGCTAATTGTGGATAAGTTTCCCGTGACATAGTGAAATCTCCTTGTCGAGTGGCCTCTTTGTGCTGTCCAACGATGGTGTATTCGGCCAGGAGGGTGGGATATTTTCATCGGATGAAGGAAAAGCATGTGGAGATATATTAAAGTGAAGATGTATTTCAGCATTTCGGCGAGCGTGGCGTAAATACCCTAAATTAAGGCAGTTAGGTTTAATATTAATAAGATTTCCGGGTTGACAGCCGGAGGCCCGGGAGTCCATGGCTGTGGTTACGATTGTAACGAAAAGAAGGATTGAAGGGGTGGGTATGGAGGCTTCACATGAGGCGTTGCTGGTCATGGGTTCTATCCGGCGGGATGGGGCGATGAATTGTTGATAAGTTCGTTGAACAGGCAATGGGATGATGGAAAATGACCATTCGTATGCTGATTTACCGTAGCAGACCTGATGAGGCTGGTGTGCATTCTGAGGTGTCGGTCGTGTCATACAGTGGCACCGTGTCTTGCTGTGGCACCGTGTCTTGCAGTGGCACTGTGATTTTCAGTGGCACTGTGAAGGGTTGCAGCCATGTGTCAGAGTGTGTCACTTTGGTGGTAGATGTCAGCATACTGCTACAGCCGGTCAGGGGACACCTGACGTGGTGTGGCGTATTCACTTCTTCGGTGCAGTCTGGTCATGTCTGCTCAGGTTGGAAAATCGAACGAACCCCCATCGCTCCGGGGCGTGCATATTGATGATGCCCTGCGGCGACCAGACCCAGTTGTCTTCCTTGATCCCTTCTGGTTTTCGGTAGGCTCCCTCGATGATGTCGAATCGCCACTGAACGCGTGAGAAGTTCATACGCCATGTATCGCCGGATGCTGGTGGTTTTGTGGTGGCTGAGCGATAGTTGAAGGCTGACCATGGAATGGCGATTTCGACGGACCATCCGTCGTCGCGATCAGACGGATTGTTGATCGTGCCACGCAGTGACACCGCTGTGCGGAGGTTCGAGATGGACCAGGCGTTGTCAGCCGTACCACCGTCGCGATAGGGCTTGTCGAGGAAGAGATCCCAGCCAGTGTCCAGTGCGTTGATCTCGAATTCAAAGTAGTTTCGGTTGTCACCGTCTGGGTCGATAAAAACTTCGAAATCGTTGTCGTGGAAGATGACCGCGTCGTGCCCGGTGAGTGATGCCTGGATGTGCGGTTCGTTGAGGTTGGCTGCGATGTAGAGATGCTTTGCGTCCCAGAGCATTTTCATGCGTGTGGCGTGTCTGGGGAGTGGTTTTGAAGCACCTTCGATATCGACAAAGGGTTCGGACCATGGTGCGTGTCGCCAGGTTTTCTCGTCGAGCTTGCCGTCGATCACCGGTGCTGCATGGGTAAAGTTGCACTGATAGGTCAGTGGCGGTGGAAGCTGATCTGGAGTCTGTTGTGAGAGCTGCTGTGGTGGTGGTTGTAGCCTTTTGTGTGCAGGATCGCCTGTTTTCGGTTCATCGCCCGCAACCTGTGAGAACGTCGTCAGCAGACAGCATGTGAGTAGAAGGCGTCGTATCTGTGGTCGGTGCATGATGGTTGTGAGATTATTGGTCATTGTGTCGCACGTCGATCGCGAGGTCTCGGGGTTGTGAGGTTGTAGTGTTGCAGGTTGCATTCGTGTTCGCTGCATAGTCAAGCCCGGTGTAGATTCCGATCAGAAGCAGAATGATGATCGTCCCATATCCCGGATGGAGAATATGGTAGGTTTTGCCCCAGTCCGTGTCATGCCACACCTGCGTCGGAGCCGGGACGCGACTGAATATGAAGGCTGCTCCGCCTGAAGATTCATCAGCGAACAGCGCGATCACACCTGTGGTGATGAGCGTAAGGGTCACGAGGAGCACGAGTGCGAGCGTGATATATGCTGGACTGAGCAGGCGCGATCTGATGCTGTATGAGGCTGCCTGAACGATGCCCGAACGATGATCTGTGCAGGCGAATATGAAGACAACGCCAATTCCGCCACCAAGGACGTCGAGAATGATGTCATTGAAATCGAAGTAGAGACTATACCCAACGACATATTGACACAGTTCGTCCACGGCTCCGAGCAGCGCGATCCATAGCACGGTTTCGCCATATCGCCGCGCAAATGCAAAGACCGGGAATACAAGGATCGCGTACTGCGGAAAATGGGCAGCCTCAGAGTTGAGTACGAACAGCGTCTGATAGGCCAGCGTGATGAGCGCAGAGGTGACAATCCAATATGCGATGCGGACGAATTTCCGCCGGCTGCGACGGATATTCTGAACCACATGCCAGGAAGCCGTCGCCAGGAGCGTGATGCAGGCGATGGTGATCGACAGATTGTAGGGTGCGTTTCCGATGTTGGCCCGGACGAGATGACACAGGTCAGAGACGTCACCATGGAAGTGGACCGTGACGGCGAAGTATGGGATGGCGACGATGGCGGTGAGGATCGGATGACGCACCATCGCATCAAGCACCCTTGCGACGGGCGTGGTTGGGATTGCTGACATTGGATTGATGTGGCAGATATTGCCCTCCATTGCGGCGGGCAAGCCCCGCCCTGCGGTTTGTACTCGAAAGAACTCACCTTGGGAATGCCGACCGGATTTGCGGCTGAGGTTGCCGTGGGATAATGTGACGCGTCTATGAGCAACGGAAACGAGCGAGATAAGCGGGTTCGGATGTTCGGATGTTGGGCCGGATTGATTCTTGCGATCGGGGTCTCACTGTATCTTCGTGCCTACCTGCCATACCACGAAGTATTTTCAGAGGATGGTGCGTCAGGTGATGGTGCGTCAGGTGATGCTGTTCGGTTCCAGGGGAATGATGCCTGGTATCACATGCGCGTCGCGGAAAACTTTGCCCAGCATATTCCGCATCGCCTGCACCATGACCCGTACGCCATGTTTCCAGACGGGCAGACCATATCGCTTGCACCAATGTTCGACTGGATCGTTGGGCTTGGTGCATGGGCACTGGGTTACGGTGCGCCCTCTGAGCGACTGGTGGAAACGGTCGGAGCCTGGCTCCCGGCGATGATGGGATCCATAATGATCGCCCCGGTCTTCCTGCTTGGATCGCTCCTGTACAACCGGCGCGTCGGACTGGTGGCAGCCTGTCTGATCGCGGTACTCCCCGGACAGTTCCTCCGGCGATCACTCCTTGGGTTCGCGGACCATCATGTGCTGGAGGCATTTTTCAGCGCGTGTGCGATGCTCGCGTGGATGGCGGCGGCAGATGCCGGTGCGAAAGCGGGTCGAGTGTCTGGGTGGTCGCGTGAAAACTGGCGGCGCGTGCTGGGATATTCTCTCATGGGCGGCGTCCTGCTGGGGTGCTATCTGCTTTCGTGGGTGGGGGGGGTGTTTCTGCTGTTTGCGATGTGCGGATGGGTGGTTGCTCAGGCGACGCTGGATCATCTTCGGGGTTGCGCGGCAGGATACCTTGCAGTGGTGTGCGGGGTCGCATCGATTGTCGCCGGCGTGTTGATCGCCCCGCAACTGGGGTCAGCCCATTGGGCGCGGTATCAGATCGTCGGGCTAATTGCCTGCGTGTCAGCTTCGATCATTCTGACGCTCCTGTCGTGGCGGCTGCGTCCTCGTACCCATCGCTTGTGGTTTCCGCTGGTGATGCTG
>JAJRYY010000028.1 GCA_024275565.1 Planctomycetota bacterium | reverse complement strand
CTCGATCGCGGGGAGCTGTTCCAGCAGACCTATAAACGCACGCACGATACATTCCTTGGATACAGCAGCGCCCTGTACATCGTCGAACCAGACCCCGCGATATTCGCAGTCTTGCTCCACCTCCATGACTGGTCTGATCTGCTGGCAGACGAACGTGTCATGGTCTATCTCGGTCCCGACGGCGCGAAGGAGCTCCTGGAACACTGGATGGGAAATTCGGACCTGTCGCTGCCTACCCAGATCTATAAATCCGCCATTCGTCGAGCATCCATAACACCCAGCACCGGGGAAGTTCCAGATGTTGAGCAGCTTCCCAACAGCGCCGAGCATATATTCGAACGCGTCTCCAGGCATCGCACGCAACAGCTCCAGACCAACCACGCCGAACTCGAACAACAATACTCCGGTAGGGATGCACAATACTGGGCTGATCGCTTCAGCTCCGCGATCGACGGGTCTGGTCCGCCCCTGCGGATCCTCGCGCCAGTCAGCACCCACACGACCTTCCTCAAATATTCCATGCGGGATGTAAAGCAGGCTGCCGAGCAGATGGGACACACATTCCACATCCTCAGCGAACGGTCCGACCACGAAACCATCAGCCCCCAGGGCATGCAGCATCACATCCAGACCTTCAAACCGGACCTGTTCTTCGTACTGGATCACATTCGCCCCGAGTTTGGATGGATCTTGCCCAGCGGGCTTCCGGTGATGACATGGGATCAGGACGCGTTGCCCGGCGTATTCACCAAGGACAAAGTGTCAGCCATGTCGCACCTTGATACCGTGGTGGGCCTAGCGCAACTCAACTGCGTCGCCCATTATGGTCGCGACCCGGGGCAGTTCCTTATCGCCCAGATTCCCACAAATCCCGACACCTTCGACCAGGTCGAACCCACACCTGACGAATTGGCACAATACTCGTGCGACATCTCATTCGTCAGCCACGCATCACAAACACCGGAGCAATTCCACGAAGAGGAAAAACGCCAGCACACCGACGCGGGGGCCATCAAATTACTGGACCGCATTTTTCTGCTCGTTCAGGACATCTTTACCCACAATGCAACCCTGATCTCTGCCGGCATCGCCACCATCGTCCAGCAGGCAGAACGTGAATCCTGCGTCCGAATCTCAAATCCCGAAGCACGAACCAGGATCACCTACTGGTACACATGGCGACTCTGCGATCGCTTCTTCCGCCACACCGCCCTCGAATGGGTTGCCCAATGGTCACGCGAAACCGGACGCTCATTCCGCATTTATGGAAACGGATGGTGCGACCACCCTACTCTGAAGGAGTTCGCAGCAGGCCCGGCTGAGAATGGTCGCCCGCTCTATTGCGTCTACCGCGCCTCGACCATCAATCTGCAACTCATGCCCGCAGGGTTCATCCACCAGCGAGCGCTCGACGGATTGTCAGCCGGGGGGTTCTTCCTCACACGGCAGGTGATCGCGGACCACCGCGACGCATGGTTCGACAGCCTCCACGATTCAATTCAGACGCGCGGTCTGCAAAACGGTACCGACATACTCAACTGCGGCGACCCGGACCTCATTCGAAAATTCAGAACCTTTCAGGCCCGCGTCAGCACATCCCCATCCGGTACCAGCACATCCGGTCAACCCGACGCCAACACGTCCGGTCAACCCGGCTCCAACACGTCCGGTCGATCCGACACCGACGCGTCCGAAAAGCTGGCCAATGAAACTTTTCACAGAATCCGCATCGATGCTGCCCATTCTGGATCTGAAGAGGTCTTCCCGGACTTCAAAGACATCACCTTCCACGACCAGGAATCCTTCGCTCAACGTGCGGAGCTTTTCCTGTCTGACTGTAACCGCCGAACCCGGATCGCGCAAAAAATGCGCCAAACGGTCATCGGTTCATTCTCCTACGACGCCACCATACGGCGTTTTTTCGACTTCGCCCGAGACTATTATCGCTCCATCGCCCCGGACCCTGACCTGAGCGACGCCCCATAACATTCACTCAAAAATCTCGCACCCCATCCCGCCGCGAAATCGTATGCTCACTCATATGGTTGCGAGTGGTTCAAGTTGAGAAGTGGTTCAGGTCGATCCGGTCTCATTCGGACCGATCCGGGATGGTGTGGACGGTTGGGAACACGATTTTGCGGTAAGGAGCGGTCGAAATGAACAATTGGCAGAAGAAATTTTCACAAGCGATGGATACGGTTCGAACGACGGCGAGTGAACGGTTTGAAACGGTCGCGGACGAGATATTTGATGGCGTATTCGCTGAGTTCGACGAATTCACCACTGGACAGGGTTTGACTGCTTCGGCTCCTCTGTCTCAATCCGGTGTGCGGACGTTCAAATTCGCAGTGATGGAAAACGCGTATGCGCTGCTGACATTTCGCCTCAGTGGGATGGAGCATTGTGAAGCACAGACGGAATTTGCGATTCCAGGAAGCGGCAAGATCGACCTGATGACTGAACGGACCTCGCTGGTGGATGCTGATGAGGAGTGGTCTCGCGGGGTCTTCGAACGATCCCTGGACAAGTTGGCTGACGCCTGTGTCGATGCCCTTGCAGATGCGCCGTCCGGCAAGCTTGCCAACGTGTAATACTTTGTCTGGAATATTCTGTCTGCGAGATGTTGGCTGTAATATTTTGTCTGTCCGTGCGTAGCGTCCAAATCTGTCACCCCCTACGGTGATGAATTTGGGCGTTTTTCATTGGCGCGAGCTGTATCTTCGAGATGATGCTCTGCGGCTTCCTCGCTTGTGTCGTTGCGTTTTGAGCATCGCATTTGGAGCATTGCATTTGGGACGTTGAGTTTGGTTCGAGGCTGCTTCCGTATTTCTGCCTTTGAGGCGTTGTTTCTCCGTTGCGGGTAGTAGCGACTCTCCGTGGCGGGTGTTCATGGCCCTCCGTACCGAATGGTTGGGGTGCTGGCTATCTCTGAAATCCCCAACCAGCCAGCCCCCAACCTATCTAGATCGAGCTCTATCCAGGGGTGGCGTCTGATCGACGGTTTCACCTGTGGAATTCCCCATGTCGCCCGCCCACGCCTGGTGTGAAAACGCTATAATTGACACGTCCTGCCCACGCGCGTACCTTCAGAATTGAACTGAAATCCTACAGAATCGTACAAAAAATCAGGTTGGCTGGCGGTTGTTTTGCAGTCGCACAACGGGGACGCGAATTCGTGACAGATGATAGACATCCAGGTGGTGGCGACGCAACGCCCCGATGCGGCGACAAAGAACCGCTGGTTGGCGCGTTGAATCCGCCGGACGGTGACTGGGGTCCGCCGGGCGGTGAGTGGGATCCGCTGGGTGGAAATCTGGTCTTCCTGTTCAGCCCACCCCGATCCGGGTCCACGATGCTCCAACTGATGATCGAGTCGCACTCGCTCGTCCATGGGCTTCCGGAACCCTTCGTCATGGTTGCCCTGAAGCACTCCGGATTTTTCGACGCACCGATCCAGGCGAAATACGACGTTCTCAACGCGACACTTGCGATGCGAGAGTTCATTCGACGCCTGCCCGGGGGCGAAGAGGACTATATCGAAGCCTGCCGAGCGTACACGAATAAATTATACAGTAGCGCTTTATCTCTGTCGCCGGGTTGTCGCTACTTCATCGAGAAAACGCCTCCCAATATTCTTGAATGGGAATTCATCACCCGGGTCTACCCCAGGGCGAAGTATGTCATGCTCACACGCCACCCTCTCGGCGTGCTGCATTCCATGGCTCAGACGTCCTTCAAGAACGATTATCAACTGGTGCGCGAGGGCAACCCGGTCATTATCGAATACATCCCGGCTGTTGCGTCGTTCATCCGCGATGCGACCGTGGATTCAGTTCAGGTCTGTTATGAGGATATTGTGGGTGATCCTGAAACGCACGCACGCAGGGTTCTGGATTTTCTGGGTCTCGAATTTGAGACTGCCTGCGTCGAATATGGTCAGAAGAAGCATGTCAAGGGTGCATTGGGGGATCCGATCGCTGCCCATCAGCTTTCTCGACCAGTCACATCTTCGGCATATAAGTGGGCGAAGGTTCTTGCGGATGACGGTGTTAAACTCGAGATTGCCCGCGAGATCATTGATCGCATCGACCCGGCTGACCTGGAAACCTACGGGAACCCGGTGGGAACCCTGTTCGACCCCGTCATGGAGCATTCCGGTGGGTCGGGCGAGGCATTGCAGCGCACCGGGCGACGATTCAACGCGTATCGCCTCAAGCGGCAAGTCTTTTTCTTCCTGCGCTGGTGTACCCGCCCTGCTTTCATGCGGACCTTGCTCGAACGTGTGCGCTACTACTGCGATGTACTGCTGACACGTTGATGCCCAACATTGGTGATGCCCGGTGATGGATATTCCCCGTCGCGGATGCGCCTCGGGCGCGTCGCGGATGTGTCGCGGGTGCCGTGGCAGGGCATCTATCAGGCTGGTCGCTGGATATCCCACAGGCCAGGCGTCGCTTCAACCGCTTTGGACTTTCGAGCAGCAGCGCCTCTTGGTTTTTTGCCAGCATCTACCTTGCTGCCACCATCGCCCGTGGATTTTCCGTCTCTGGATTTTCGCTGTTTTCCATCTTTGGTTGCAGGGGCGGATGCGAGGGGTTCTGGAGCGCCGTTGAGGGGGTCTCCGGGGGCGATCTTTTTGAGGCGGGCGCGGACTTTGATCGCGTAGTCTTTGGAAAGCTCGAAGCCGAGGTACTGCCGGTTCAGCTTTTTGGCGACGGCGAGCGTGGTTCCACTGCCGGTGAAGGGGTCGAGGACGAGTTCTCCTTCGTTGGAGCAAGATCGAATGATGCGGCCGAGAAGCTGCTCGGGCATCTGGCAGCCATGGAAACCTGCCCGCTCCTTGAAGGTGCCTGCCACGCGCGGGAAATACCAGGTATGCCCATCTGCGGGGAATCCATCCGGGAGATCCTGGGGGCGGAGGATCCAGGTGTCGTCGGGAAGACGCCCCTTGGGATTGGCGCGGGCGTCGGCGTAGACGAGCTGGCGGGCGGAGGGGACGCGAATGTCGTCGGTGTTGAAGGTGAATTTCATTGCATCTTTGACGAAATGGAAGAGATGGGCGTGGGACCGGCTGAACTTGTATTTGCAGTTGACGCCGAAGGTATAATACCAGATGACCCAGCTTCTGCAGGTGAGGTTCAGCTCGCGCTGAGCGGTGATTTTCAGCTCGGCTGCGTACTCGTCGCCAATGGCCAACCAGAAAGCACCATCATCCTTTAGAGCGCGGATGACGCCGGACATCCATCGTTTGGACCACTCCAGGTAGTCCTCGCAATTGCGTTTGTCGTCGTAGACGTCGTAGTCGTACCCGATGTTGAAGGGTGGGTCTGCGAAGGCGAGATCGACGCTGCCGGGTTCGATCTTTGCAAGCTCTTCGATACAGTCACCTTGCTTGAGCGTGTTTGTGGGTGTGTTGGCCATTCTGCTATTCCCTTCGCCGTTTGCAGCATACTGTTCGGCAAGTCGTTTATCGGACATCACTTTGCTCCATCATATCCGATTGCCCGGATTGTCCAATAGTGGATTTCCGGGCTGCCATGCCTGATTTTCCCGGATGTCTGGTCTCTCCGAGCAGCCTGGCAGAATCCTGTTGTGGTTTGGGAGGCAAATGTAATATCATGGTTCTGCAGGCAGTTTTGAAGCGTGCTTCATGAAGACCCGAACGAACGGTTGAAACTGAAAGAACGAGATAGATGATTGAATACTGCGTCAGGGGTTTCGCTGGATTTCGCGTTGCATCCGTCCTTGCCAGCATCGGGATCGTCCTTGCGAGCATCGGGGTTCTGCTTTGTGGATGGGTTCCGGTTTACGCTGAGGATGCCTTGCGTTTACAGGGTGGGGTTCTGTTTCATGACGTTGCTGTGTCGGCTGGCGTGGATTACGAGCAGTGGGCACCAAGTCCGAAATCACCGGATTATTGCAGCGAAGTTCCGCGAATGACAGGTGGTGCGGCGGCGGGTGATTTCGACGGTGATGGCTGGGTGGATTTGTATGTTACGCGTGTGGATGCTCCAAACCTTCTTTTCATGAATCAGGGTGATGGGACGTTCTCAGAATCTGGTGCGCTTCGCGGGGTGGATTTGAGTTTCAAATCGAACGGATGCACCGTCGCAGATGTTGACAATGATGGCGATCTGGATTTGTACGTTCTCGCGTTCAAGGATCGCAATTTTCTGTATATCAACGATGGAAACGGTTTTTTCGTGGAGCGGTCCTGTCTGTATGGGTTGGCGATGGAGCTTCCTGGTGGCGCGTCGAAATGTGACGGAAATTCGACAGGACCAGCTGGTGAGATCGATCCGGCGTTGACGCATCGGAACACGAGTGCGTCATTTGGAGATATCGACGGTGATGGTGATCTTGATGTGCATGTGCTGGAGTGGTCTGGGTACCAGGCTTACAATCGTCTGTTCAAACAGGAAGCGAACCTATTCGTAGACGCTACGGTTGATGCTGGTGCGTTGATGTCGACGGTGTGGGGGTTTTCGAACGGTTTTGCTGATGTGGATTCGGATGGGATGGTCGATCTGCTTGTGGCTGCCGATTTCGGAACGAGTTGCCTGTACATGAATTCTGGATCTGGTCAGTTTTTGGATGAGACGCGACCGGCTGGCGTGGGTATGGACGAGAATGGGATGGGTTCTGCGATTGGTGACATTGATAACGATGGCGACCTGGACTGGTTCGTGACCTCGATCTACGACCCGGACCGCACGTGCGACGACCAGGGTTGCAACTGGGGTAATACGGGCAATCGGTTGTACCGCAATGATGGTTCGGGCGTGTTTGAGGATTTCACGGATGGGGCTGGTGTTCGCGATGGGGCCTGGGGCTGGGGTGCGTCTTTTCTGGATTACGACAATGATGGCGATCTTGATCTTGCCATGGTGAACGGGATGGTTTTTCCGTGCATCCCCTACGAAGATCCATTCAATGCTGATGTGCTTCGGTTTTGGGACAATGACGGGACGGGCGTGATGCGTGAGGTTGGTGCTCAGGTTGGGTTTGACGACACAGGATCCGGGAAGGGCATTGTTGTGTTTGATTACGATCGCGACGGCGACGAGGACATTTTCATCACGAACAATGCCGGGCATCCGAAGTTGTATCGCAACGACGGCGGCAATGCTGCTCACTGGCTTCGTGTGTCGCTGCGGGGTGTGGCGTCTAATCGCTTCGGCGTTGGATCGCGGATTTATGTGACGACTCCGGATGGCATGCAGATGCGTGAAGTATCGAACAATACAAATTTCCTGTCACAGAACGAGGTGATCGCCCATTTCGGGACGGGGCAGAATGAAATGGTGGACGTTCGTGTGGATTGGCCTGCTTCGGGGATGTCCCATGTACTCCACGATGTCCCGACGCGAGCTACGATCGAAGTGGTTGAGCTTCGCCATGGTGATTGCAATGGTGACGACGTGGTGACACTGGCGGATTTTGAATGCTTTTTCCGATGTGCACAAGGCGATGGGATGGACCTGCCGTGTTACGCGGTAGATTTTGATCTGGATGGGGAGGTTGGACTACTCGACTATGGGCGGTTCCAGACTTCCTACAATCCCTAGATTGTGATCGGTGTTTCCCACCCAACCCAGGCGCCACTTTCGACACTCTTCTGCTTATGCAGCCATTCTGTACTTGCCTGTTCCAATCTGTTCTTGCCTGTTCCAATCTGTTCTTGCCTGTTCCGATCTGTTCTTGCCTGTTCCGATGCACAGGAGCGTGGTATCGTCCTGCTCAGCCCTTGGGTCGACGATTGAACGAGCCGGTGCTTTGACCCTCGCCACGGGCAGACTACCGCAGTGGGCTGTCAGAGTCAGGCTGCCACTTCCGGGATGCCACAGTCGGGCTGTCACTGTCGGGCTGTTCGATTTTGTTCTGCGTGTGGCAAGCAGCAGACGATTTGCGCCGTGGTGGGTGCGATTCGCTCGAATCGACGAGTCCCAGTGGCACGCCGGTTTTTACGCGGGGAAAAGGGGCGTGCGGCGTCTCTGGTCGAGCATGGTGGCATCTCATATAATCCGGGGTGAGTCGTACCCGTTGTAGTTCGCGAAACCCCATGATTTCGCGTGAGACTTCTTTTTTTACACTTGCAACATCGGAGAACAGCGTTGGATGGTCTCAAGCCGCATACGTCGGAGTTCGATCGTTTGATAAATGTGGTGGCAACCGCTTTGTTTCTCGGGACGCTGACTCTCATCTTCTTAGGCGGGACCGTTACCAGCAAGGAAGCGGGTATGGCTGTCCCGGACTGGCCTACGACATTCGGCGAAAATATGTTCACCTATCCCCCAAGCGAATGGAAAGGTGATGTCGGTTTCGAGCATGTACACAGGTTGGCGGGCGCTACCATCGGGTTCATCGCAATTGTGCTTGCCGGCGTGGTCCAGTGGCGTGAGCGGCGTTTGTGGGTTCGGCGGTTCGCGTGGGGGCTGTTGATCGCGGTCATCATTCAAGGGGTGATGGGCGGATATCGTGTGAAGGAGGACTCGTTGACGCTTGCGATGGTGCATGGGTGCTTCGCTCAACTGTTTCTCAGTGCGTCAGCCTGCATGGTACTCTTCACCTCACGGGCGTGGAAAACTTCTGAAGAATCGCTTCATGCGGGCGGGGAACCTCCTGCAGGTGGTCGCATGCTGTTTCGGTTGTGCGTTGTGAATGTGGTCATGATCTTCATGCAACTGGTGGCTGGCGCGATCTATCGACATACGGGAAACGGGCTGATGTACCATATCCTTGGGGCTGTGATAACCACGGTGATGGTGAGCAGTGTGGCGATGTATGTCACGGGTCAGCAGCATGACAAGCCGTTGCTTGTGCGTATGGCGACTTTGCTTGGCGGCGTGTTTATACTTCAACTTGCGCTTGGTGTTGGTGCGTTTATATTCACAATGTCCGGGGCGAAACCGACCAATGCTTGGCAGTGGGTAGTTCCATCGCTGCATGTGGTGGTCGGTGCAGGGGTGCTGTCAGCGTCGGTGGTGTTGACTGCCAGCGTATCTCGAGTGCTGGGAGGACGAGCGGTAGACGCGGAGGGTGGGATGGCTACGGGTATTACGACGACGTGATGAATCCATCATTATCGCGGACAGTGATGGGGATGGACCTGTCTGTATAACGGGAAATTGCTAACAAATGAGTGCCACAGTGGAAGCACCAGCCGATTCGGTCACACCTTCGCTTTTCGCAGACTATATCGCAGTCAGCAAGATGCGCATTACTCTGGCGTCCATCGTTGCAGCCGGGGTGGGGTTCTACCTTGGTCTTCCCGGTGCGATGGAGGCGGGTGCGGTCACGACTCTGGTGGTCATGTCCGCAGGCCTGTCGCTGGTGGTGGCTGGTGCGAATGCAGCCAATCAAGTGATCGAACGTGCGCATGACGCCCGGATGATACGCACATCTGATCGCCCGATACCTGCGGGGCGGCTTTCCGCACGCCAGGTGAGCTTGTTCGTGACCCTCTGTAGCATTACTGGGCTGGGGTTGCTGGTGCTGGGTGTCAACTGGATGTGCGCTGCGACGGCGCTGGTATCGTTCCTGCTTTATGTGTTTGTGTACACGCCGCTGAAACGACTGACGCCGTGGTCCTTGTGGGTTGGTGCGGTTCCCGGTGCATTGCCCCCCATGATCGGATGGGCAGCCGCAACAGGCGGGCTTGAATTTCGGGCGTGGACCCTGTTTGCGATCATGTTCCTGTGGCAATTACCGCATTTCATGGCAATAGCGTGGATTTATCGGGAGGACTACGCCGCGGCAGGCTACCCCGTGGTGCCAGTGGTAGAACCGAGTGGTCGGTCGATGGTTCGCCAGATGGTGGTGTACTCACTGGTGCTGATCCCGGTCAGCCTGCTACCGTCGGCGTTCTACATTTCCGGTCCTGTATACTATGTGGGGGCGTTGGTCCTGGGATTCACCTACCTCGCTTTCGCGATCGAGGTGGGACGGTTGCGTACGCAGATCAGTGCGAGGCAGCACCTCTGGGCGTCGCTCGCGTATTTAACGCTCATCTTTCTACTGATGGCCTTTGATAAAGTGGGAACGGAACCCCTGCAAGCTTAGTGGTCCGGAACCCCCGCAAGCCGATCCGGGATCCCCGCTAGCTTAGTGGTCCGGTGTTAAGGATTTATCCGAAGCGTGCGCTCCGGGTTCGTGCGGCAAAGCCAGCTTCCTGGCCCGCAACGCCCAGCATCCGATGACACCAGCCATTGAAAAAAGAAGACCATAGATCACAACTGCGAGGAAGATGACTCCAGCCTTGGCCCCCTTCGTCATATCTGAATCCGGGTCGCCAAAGCAAACCGCACACGCCTGGGCAGCCTGACAATAGAAAGAAAGCACTGACAACACCAAAACGACCTGGCATGATTTCAGATTCTTCAACATCACACTCAACCCTTCATCCACCTGAACACGCTACACCCCCGACAATACACCCTAACGCCACACCCCCACGCCACACCCTATGAACCAGGCAGCGATTTTAACTTCCTTACAAACCAAGTGGAATACCAGAGGAGCACAACGCCCAGCACTATCGATGCGACGCCAATGGTCAAATGGGAAGTATCGGAAGTTCGCGAATAATCCTGGATACCCCATACTGCGACAAACGCAGAAAGACCGACGGATGCGACGATGAACACGATGTGAAAGGCTTTCAATGACATAGTTGCCTCATGGGTGTTGCTGTCTTATGGGTAATGCTGCCTCAGGGGTATAGTTGCTTCAGGGGTAAAGCAACGATGCCCAGACTCAATGACGCCCCAGAACAAGTCCCGTTCCGCCGTAGCCTAACACATCTGGTCAGCTTGGCCACCGGTCCTTCATGCTCACCTGTCCTTGATAACCACTTTCCAGACCAGACACCACGCTCAGAGAACGCCCGACCTAGAAGGTCAGCTGGTTGTTGGACTGTGCGTCCATCGATGGGATGGTCATGACGAAAATGAAGAAAATCACGGTCAGAATCAGCACAGAATAGATTAATTTCCGCTCGGTCATCAGGTGCATGAAGAAGCATGCAACCAGACTGCCCTTGACCGATGCGATGAGCATGGCGATCAGGACGGCTGTCACGACCGGTACATGCAACAACGAGACCGCCACCGTAGCGCCTGTCAGGATCAGCAGCGCTACGAACACAAAAATGTATGTGCGAACGTGCTTGGCGATTTCTTCTGGGCTATGATCCATTATTAACTCCCATTTCCAGGTTCGACTCATTCATTAAGCGCCCGACGCCTGTTAAAGGTACGTCTACAACAGGTATAGCGTTGGGAACAGGAAAATCCAAACCAAATCCACAAAATGCCAATAGAGACCCGCACATTCTATCTGCCCGGCGAATCGGGACGGGTTGGTCTTGAATAAGGCTGATCCTGGTAGGAGCAACCAGAGATTGACAAGAATACCGCCCACGATGTGAATGCCATGGAGTCCTGTCAGTGTAAAATACAGACCGATGAAATTACTGTGTTTCGGTCCGAAATTTGTCAGCCGCCGTATATCGGACCTTTAGATGCGCATCGCCTCGTGTGCACTGACTTCCTTGGATTGACCGTGGTCATCGTGGGCAAGTGATTCGCCGTGGTGGGCAGCGTCGCTTTCATCGTGAAGTTGCAGCGCGTCCGGGATGAACATGATGTAGGCGCTTTCCTCATCGTCGGCTTTCCCATCATTGGCTT
>JAJRYY010000027.1 GCA_024275565.1 Planctomycetota bacterium | reverse complement strand
GGGTCTCGCTTGTAGCGTGACAGGTCGATGGCGAGCGCACTCTGAATACGCGCCTGGCTTCGTTTGGTGTCGCCTGCATTATCATAGCATATCGCGAGATTACGCAGCGTGGATGTACTCCGGGAACGCTTGCGGAGCATCTGCTCGTACAACTCAGAAGCCATTTCCCACTGCTCATAACGCTTGTACCGTCCGGCGAATTTCTCCACACCATTCTCAATCCGCGACAGCATCCTCTCGCGTCGCGCTGGCGAAGCGTACATCATCAGAGTGGTATTTTCCGCGAGAAACACTATCAGAACAAACGCCATCACGCACATTGTGGGCGGCATACCGGGAGGTGACACACCGGGAGGAACGGAGGTGTCGCTCGTCTCGCATGCCCGCCGCCACTGCCAATGCAGGGACATCAGCACCAGGGCAAACCCCACGAGTACCTCAGCCGGTTCCGCCTCATTGAATCCAAGATAACCAAGCTCCAGAAAAGCAGCTGTCGCGAAGAAAGGCCAGAGGTATCCCGGCGGAGGAGCAAGCCCCATGCCGCCCACCCATCGAAATAGACGCCATTTCAGCTTCAGTGCCAGTGGATAAAATACACCGTAGCCGAACAGCCCAAGCGCCACGCACCAGCGGAGTGCGTCCTTGAGCGTTGTCGTGAAAGGTCCGGTAAGAAAATTGTGCAGGTTCGTTTCGCCCTGGAGGTTGTTCTCCTTGAAAAAATCCGGGGATTCAAACGCAAACACACGCTGACCCCAGGATATTTCTTCCATCGAGACGTAGAAGGCAGCCAACGCCAGGGCGGCGAAGAACAGGCGATACCGACCGCGTCCAATTGCCAGTCGCAGGCTGAGCACGAATGTGACGAAAAAGCACCAGAACTGCACCCATTCACCGATGAGGTCTTCATACGTCAGCCAGATGTATGCAAGGGGGCGATTGAAGGCAGACCAGAGGTACACCGCAGCCACGATCGCAAATATCGTCCAGGCTGCCAACACATCTCCATACCGGCGAATCATAAGCATAGTTCCATAGTTCGACATTGGTTCCCAGGACAGTCTTATCGGACCATGTGACACCTTGTCCACATTCAAATTCCGAGCAGGGTGCGCAAAAAAAGAGACCCGGTTGCCCGGGCCTCTGGAGGGGTTACATATGGCGCCTGGTCGGACTTTCGCCCGATTTCAGAGATACCGCCTAGTCGGAGTCACTGTCGGAATCAGAATCACTGTCTGAATCCGAATCACTGTCCGAATCCGAGTCGCTGTCTGAATCCGAGTCGCTGTCGTCGCCAGAATCCGAATCATCGGCGATGCACAGGTCGGTGACGCACTCAACTTCGGTGCCCGAACCGTCATCTGCCGTCACGATAAGCGTGGCAGCGTCCGCCACAATGACGAGTACATTGCCGTCATACCCGGCATAGCAGACACCCGACATATCGTCATCCGAATCGGAATCGTCGCCGGAATCACTATCGGAATCTGAGTCGCTGTCTGAGTCCGAATCTGAGTCAGAATCGGAATCACCCGAGTCGGAATCGCTGTCAGAATCGGAATCCGAATCGCTGTCAGAATCGCTATCCGAATCACTGTCGGAGTCGCTATCTGAATCACCCGAGTCAGAACCGCCCGAACAGTCGATGTAGACCAACTGACCGCTTTCCACGGGAATCACATCGCAACCCAGGTCGATGACGGCTGTCGCGGTCGCACAATCGTCTGTGACATCAAAGGTAACCTCGACCAGGCCATCGTCGCCCGAATCGCTGTCAGAATCCGAGTCACTGTCCGAATCGGAATCGCTGTCTGAGTCGGAGTCACTGTCTGAGTCGGAATCGCTTCCCGAATCAGAGTCAGAGTCATTCCCGGAATCTGAATCGCTGTCAGAATCAGAATCACTGCCTGAGTCCGAGTCACTGTCTGAGTCCGAGTCGCTGTCTGAATCAGAATCGCTATCCGAATCACTGTCTGAGTCCGAATCGCTATCGCTGTCAGAATCGTCGCCATTGACCACCGGTATCACAGCACAGACCACGTCAAAATCACAATCACCACCGCACACGCCCGTTCCAGGGTCGCAAGTCTGGCCTGGATCACACACGACCGGATCATTCAGGCAGCCCGTGACTGGGTCACAGACATCATCCGTGCAGAGATTGTTGTCATCGCAATCGACCGGATCATTCGCACAGCCCCTCACAGGATCACACGAATCAGTCGTACAGGCATTGCTGTCATCGCAGTCGACCGGGTCATTCGCACAGCCCGTCACAGGATCACAGGAATCGGTCGTGCAGGCATTGCTGTCATCGCAATCGATCGGATCATTCGCACAACCCGTCAGCGTGTCACACGAGTCAACCGTACAAGCATCGTCGTCATCACAATCGACGATCGTATTGTCACAGCCCGTGACAGGGTCGCACGTATCCGTCGTGCAGGCGTCCTGATCTTCACAACTGATGGGCTCATTCACACAACCCATCACAGGATCACAGGAGTCGGTCGTGCAGGCATTGCTGTCATCGCAATCGATCGGGGCATTCGCACAACCCGTCACAGGATCACAGGAATCGGTCGTGCAGGCATTGCTGTCATCGCAGTCGACCGGGTCATTCGCACAGCCCGTCACAGGATCACAGGAGTCGGTCGTGCAGGCATTGCTGTCATCACAGTCGACCGGATCATTCACACAGCCCGTCAACGGATCGCATGAGTCGATCGTACAAACGTTATTGTCATCACACCCGCCAGCGGTACACGGGATCGGAAGGCGAATCGCACCCATCACCCACGAAAGAGAGTCTGCCTGATTGTCCGGAACCTCAGGCGGAGAGACCAGCTGTACCGTCGTCGAACTCGTACCTGCAGGAATGTTGATGATGAAAACCGCGGTATCTGTAGCAGGACCATCAGCACCCACAAGCTGGTTTTCGATGTTCGGATTGTCGCTCACAAGAATGCGATCATTCCCCGTTGGCTTTGCATCACCCGAGTAAATGATCAATTCAGCCGTCCGCGCAAACCCCACGGCGTCATACGCATAGGTCACCGGTTCTGTGACACGGGCCGGCGGGAACTGGTCAGCCTTGAACGCAAAGTCCAGCCCGTCCGCCGCGATCACACGATAGAAACCAGTATCGGCGGAATCGTTGTAGACGACCATCAGACCCGCACCATTGAACCGGCTGAAGCTGTTGGAAAGGTCCCCGTTCTCGATCGTGAACGTCGTCATCCCCACGCCATCGGTCATGACACGGGCTGACACGATCGAGGTAACATCGGCACTGTAACCCATGTTGTTCGTCTGACCGATATTCGGGAAGTTGACCTCTTGGCCTATGAGGTCGCCGGTCAGGAAATTCCCATCGAAGAGGATCTCCTGATCCTTGTGTGGATTGTTGACGATGCAGACCCCATTGCCATCCCGCTGGCAAGGCCGATCGCGACCCGACCAGTACAAAATGGCTTTCACCACCGACCCGCCGATGTCCACCGTAATCGTTTCCGTACCATTTCCAAGCGACTGAAGCCCAACGCCGCCTTCCGCCACCGACACGCCCTGGCCCTCAATCGCCAGATCGGGATTCATCGTCAAATCCGTCGCCTGAGCAGCGACGGTCATCGCCAGCATCACGCCACAAACCGACGCCCTCCCAAGTACACTTTTCATCAACCTCACCATATTCCCCTGCCTCCTCTGCTTTCGTAATCTGACATGCTTAATGGAACACTCACCTTATCATCACGACGTAACACCCCGCCCGCTACACCGAGGCCCACAGGCCACAAGAGCGATTGCAGGACTATACCGTCCAAACTCACAGGATCAACGTCCCGATAAGCACTGAACTCGATAGGATTGACACAAACGACAATACTCACACTTCACCCTATAAAACAGAGGCCCGACGCACGAATACAGACATGCATCGAACCTCGCTTATCAATCTACCTCGGAAAAGTTGAAACTACCCACCGCAACCCGGACCCGAAAATGCAGCTTCCGCAGCCTGGCCTATCTCCTCAGGCGTCAAATCCTTCACATGCGTCGCGAAAGACCAGAAGTGACCCCAGGGATCGACCACCGTACCATACCGGTCGCCCCAGAACATATCTGTTGCGGGCATCGTCACTGTAGCACCAGCATCCTCTGCACGCTTCATGGCTGCGTCCGTGTCGACCACATACTGGTGAAGCGTCACCGGCGACGTGCCCAGCGCCTTGGGATGGCGGGGTTTACCACCACACATTTCAGGAAAATCATCACACATGAAGAAAATCGATTTTCCGACCCGAAGCTCAGCGTGCATCACTTTGCTTCCGTCCGGACCTGGCATGCACATCATCGTCTCTGCCCCGAACGCCTTCTCATAAAACGCCATCGCCGCCATACAACCATCGACCACCAGGTGCGGGATCATACCTTCACAACCCTCAGGTATCGGATTCACTGACATCGCAACAGTCTCCTATGCAAAAAACTATAGACACATCACCAACCAGACATCGGCGTCCCACACATACACAGCAGCGTGACGCATACTGTCAATACATGAATCATGATGCCAGTTCGCACACATTTCCTTCCATCTCCAGACCCATCGCTACGCACAACCAAATCCTATGTCCACGACCCGATGATCGCCCCCATCATAACCAGAAAGATCAACTGAAAACCCGTATCAATCAGATATACACCCCATGGTTTGTCCGAAGCGAGATGCACCGTCATACCGATCGCAGCCGCAGGACCAATCCAGATCAACAGACCAAGCATCATCCCACCACTGGCTGAATCGACGCCAGCCACCGCAGCAACCAAATCCATAACTATCGCCACAACCAGATAACACAGGATCATCAAACTGAAAAACACAGGGGGCGGACGCCGTTTCTGCATGTCAGCAAGCTGTTCCTCTGTATACCCACACAACGCGATCCGACGCTGTCCAAATAATGCGGTATACCACACGCCACCAAGAAGAAACGCCGCGATACCAGAAATAAAAACAGCCCATACGTTCAAATGAAATAAAGAAATCGTCATAACCGGCCTCCAGCGAGATAGACTTGCCCATTGAGAAACAGACACCATCCGATCTTGCCAATGGGTCCGATCCACCTGATCTATCGATCGCTATGGATCGAGGATACGGGTCTGCGCAATTGTTTGTCAACATAATATGGCTGAATATAAAGCAACAACGACAATTGCATACATTTTAACAATATTGACAAATCGTGAATGTAGCACAATCGCCCCCTGCGGTAGAACCCCAATCGTGCTGCCGGGTAGCTTTCACCCGCCCCAGCGGTGAATACACTGGTATTCGCGTAGTCATTGGGCAAATCACCAAACGCGTCAAACCCCAGCCAGACGCTCCAGAACCTTCACCAGCGCCTGCGTACCTTCCCGACCCTCACCCGCCGCCTGATTCGCTCCGAGAAGCTGATGCACCATCGACGTACCCGGAAGCGGCACCCTCTCAGACAATGCAGAATCCAGCGCAATCCGCAAATCCTTCTGCTGCAAATCGACCATGAACATCGGATCAAAATCACGACGCTCCATCCGCGTCCCAAGATTCTCCACCGCCCACGAACCCGCAGCACCCTTCGACACAACCTCCAGCATCGTTTTCGGATCCAGCCCGACGCGCTTCGCAAACACCATCGCCTCAGAGACCGCGAGCAGATTTAACCCGCAAATGATCTGATTGCACAACTTCGTCAATTGGCCCGCCCCACAAGGCCCGCAATGCACGATCGCCTTACCCATTGCTTCCAACACACCGCGAACCCGCTCCAATGCGTCACCCTCACCACCGACCATGATCGCAAGCGTACCCGCCTCTGCCCCAGTTTTACCCCCGGAAATCGGCGCATCCAGAAAGGATCCACCAAGTGCCACGACATTGGCACTCACACGCTTCGCCATATCCGGCGACACCGTAGACATATCAACCGCCACACACCCGGCCCGCAGCCCGGCACATACACCATCATCCTCCAGATACACTTCCGCAACGTCCGGAGAATCGGGCACGACCGTAATCACCACGTCGCAAACCTCAGCCACCGCGCTCGGAGAATCTGCCCACACCGCCCCAGCCCCCAGGACATCCTCCGCCTTCGACCGGGTCCGCGAATGAACCGTCACCGCGTATCCCGCCTTAAGCAGATTCAACGCCATCGGCGCACCCATGATCCCAGTTCCAATCAGACCAACCCGATCGATCCACCCGTCACGCGCACCGCTCATCGCAATATCACCCGACCCTTACCACGCTTCACGCGCCCAATCACCACAGGCGCCTCGCCAAGCCCCTCCAGCACCCCCATCACACGCTTCACATTCCGCTCCGGTGCAACAAACACATACCCGATCCCCATATTGAACACGCGGAACATCTCCTCCCGCGCGACGCCATGCGACTCCAGAAACGCAAAAATCGGCGGCGGCGACCAGGCAGACGTATCAACCACAGCATCACATCTCTTCGACAACGCACGAGCGACATTCTCATCCAACCCGCCACCCGTCACATGCGCCATCCCCGAAACAGACGCCCGCGACGCATACGCCCCCAACACTGCCAATACGCTCTTCACATAAATCTTCGTCGGACGCAGGACAGCCTCACCCAGCGTCTCCCCAAGCTCCTCATACACCTTCCCCAACCGCAACCGCTTCGATTGGATCACCTTCCGCACAAGCGAATATCCATTGGAATGCACCCCGCTCGACGGCAGACCGATCAGCACATCGCCAGGAGAAACCGAACGCCCATCGATCGCACGCTTCTCATCCACAACCCCCACCGAAAAACCCGCCAGATCGAAATCCCCACGTCGATATAAATCCGGCATCTCAGCAGTCTCACCACCAAGCAACGCACACCCAGCCTGCAGACACCCTTCAGAAACACCCTCGATCAACTCAAGCAGACTCTCAGAATCCAACTTATTGACCGCAAGGTAGTCCAGAAAGAACAGCGGCTCTGCACCACAGGTCACAAGATCGTTGACGTTCATCGCAACAAGATCGATCCCCAACCCGAACAGCCGCTTGGCTTGTATCCCCAGCAGCACCTTCGTCCCAACCCCGTCCGCACACCCCACAAGCACAGGATTTCGATACGCCTTCTTACCATCCCCCCCCGTCCCAAGTCGAAACAACCCCGTAAACCCGCCAGCCTGACTCAGAACCCTCGGCCCGTGCGTCCGCTGCATGGCAGCCTGTATCCGATCGACCCAGACGGCGTTCGCATCAATATCAACACCACTGTCTTTATATGAAAGCTTCGCGCTACCCATCTCTCATCCATGCCTGTTGAATCTGTCGCCAATACCTATAAAAATCTGTCGCCGATACCTATAAAAAAAAGCAGGGTCAACAACCTGCTGAATGTACCGCCACCTGAATGCACCACCCCTAGAAAGCACCACTCCTCGAAAGCACCGCCACTCGGTTGCACCGCCCCCAAGGGTGCCACTGGCGGCTTGTCCGCCAGTGCGATCTCGTCACACCACTACGTAAACATCCGCAACTGAGCACGTTCCATCGCAAACTTATCAAACGACTCATCCACTTCAACAGGATACTTCCCGGTAAAGCAGGCAGTGCAGTACTGGTCGTCTGCCATACACACGCTGGCCAACATCCCCTTTTCCGAGAGATAGTGCAGCGAGTCCACCTCAAGATAATCCCGAATCTCATCAACCGTCCGATTCGTCGCAATCAGCTTCGACTCATCCGGAAAATCGATCCCGAAATAGCACCCATGCCGAATCGGCGGACTCGCCACCCGCAAGTGAATCTCCTTGGCACCCGCCCTGCGCAAAGCCCCCATCTTCCCCTTTGTGGTCGTCCCGCGAACCACCGAATCTTCCACAACAATCAATCGCTTGCCCTTCACAGATTCCTTAATGACGCGAAGCTTCATCTGAACCTGCTTCGCACGCATCTCCTGATCCGGCATGATGAACGAGCGACCCGCATAATGACTGGTCGTAAAACCACGCGTCAGAGGAATCCCGCTCTCAAGACTATACCCCAGCCCGGCACAGCGAGCACAGTTCGGAACCGGCACCACAGCGTCAGCCTCAACGGGTGATTCCTTTGCAAGCACACGCCCCATCCGCTCGCGGACCATATGCACGTTCTCACCATAAATATCGCTGGATGGATCGGCGAAATAAATATGCTCGAAAATACAGCAGGCACCCCGCCCGCCGGAATCACCAAACCGATCCGACGACAACCCCTCGTCGCTGATGGTCAGAATCTCACCCGGTTCAATGTCCCGGATGTACTCCGCATCGATGATATCGAACGCACACGTCTCAGACGCCACCGTGTACGCCCCATTTTCCATCCGTCCCAGACACAACGGCTTGAAACCCAGGGGATCACGCACCGCGATCATCCGATCCGGGAACAGCAGCAGCAGGCTGTACGCCCCCTGCAAATGATTCAGCACATGGGCAAGCGGACGATCCTTCTCCTGATGCGATGGTTTCGCAAGAAGGTGGATAATCACCTCCGTATCGCTCGTCGTCTGGAAAATGTGCCCATGATCCTCGTAATTGTGCCTGAGCAGCGGAGCGTTGATCAAATTCCCATTGTGGGCGATCGCCACCTGACCACCGGCGAATTCGAACATCAGCGGCTGAGCGTTCATGTCCACGCACGAACCCGTCGTGGAATATCGGACGTGCCCGATCGACACCGGATTCCGAAGCAAGTCAAGATTTCGCTTGTGAAAAACTTCACTCACCAGACCGAGGCCTGTCACCCGCTCGATCCGCGACCCATCCGTCGAGCAGATTCCGGCGGATTCCTGCCCCCGATGCTGCTGGGCGTACAACCCCAGATGCGTCAACGCCACCGCATCAGGATGACCGTAAACACCGAATAACCCGCAATAATGCTTCACAGAACGAGATTGATGGGACAATGCATGCTCGCGACTGGACTAAGGAGAAGACCCGAAACGCTGAATTCTGTTGCGACAACACCCAATTCTGATGCCACACACCAAGTCAACTCAGCCTAACGCAACTGCCCAAAAACGTCAACGACACGCCATGCATCGCGGGTGCATCATATCACCAACATCCCGAATTGAAATAACGCTGCAAGGGTCGGTCCTATCCGCGCCGACCGCCGCGACGTTCTATGCCCAGGGCAGGTGCGACCGACCAGACGAGGCCTGTGGCCACCGGTTCGAGCAGGCAGATCGTGACGGCGACCAGCAATGCCAAAACCGGACCCGTGATATCTGCGTACCGGGTTGGAGAAGCCAACTGCAGAGCTTCGCATCCGAAGGCTACTCCCACCAGCATCCCCACGACGCATCCGAACCGCATCCACCGCGACAATCCATGCCCGGTCAGCCAGATCAGCATCCCAAACATCCCGAACGCAGCGCCCGCAGCGATCAAATCCGCCATGGCTGCCCCGAACGGACGCATCGCGAGTCCCCCAAAAGGTATCACCGACCAGCGACCGTCCGCAAAACCCGCCCACGTCAAATCGTAGGGCCAGGCGCTCATCCCGACCAGCCAGGTTATATGTCCCACCACCAGCACGCCCAGTGTGGCGCGAATCCATCTCGCGTTTGACAGGCGAATCATCCCGAGTCCCAAACCGACGAATCCGCCCAGGGCACCCGCCAGACAATCCATGACATCCATCGCATGCGAAGCCACGAACAACTGGGACATCTCTATGACGCCAGCCACGAGGACGACATGTGCGATGACCGAGCGACACATATCTCTGGTGGAATCACCCCGCTCCCGACATGCCCTTGCCTTCACAAACCCGACGATCGCGAACTGCCCGGCATAGCCAACCCACATCAGTAGCGACCGCGCCATCTCCGAACCGTCTGCCAGCCCGAAGCAGAACCATAACCGTGACTGACGCATCGACGCTTCCAGGGCGGCGGTGCTTGTTACGAAGTCGAACGGGGATAGCGCGAGACTGGCGACGCCCAGGGTGGCTAGTACGGATAGCATCGACCAGGTCCGCACGCGTATCGCAGCCGCCATGCGCAACCAGGCCATCCCGACCACGCCGAATCCTACGGCTGACGCTCCGATCAGGGTTCCTGTACCGTTCAGGCATAAATCCAGCCAGCTTGCGACGCGGGCAGTGCTCATCGTCTGAGTCCATTCCAGTGCGAGACTCATGAGCAGACCGAGAAGCGTCCCCACGGTGACCGACCGCACGCGTCCCAGACCTGCGCATCGCCCCAGGAGGGCAGCGAACGCGCCCATCGGGACGTAGATGAGTACGTTGGCGACCACGTCTGAGACGGGTCCGGGCGTCCAGCGGAATGTGTTGAATCCGAAGTAATCTGACATGCCAGCAGACAACGGGGCGTCGAACCGGAAAGGTGCCAGCGATCCCACAATGATGACTGCCGTGGTCCCCAACAGCCCCCATAACGCGACACCCCGCCAATGGCTGTGATGAATCCGCGCACCAGTTGGATGGTCCTGCTTCATCGCGTGAATCCGCCCCACAACACTCATAACCGCCCCTCTCACGCACCCTTGCCCTTTGCACCCTTTGATACTCATCTCAGTCTCCCCATTCTAGCCTTGCTGACTACTATGCCCCACACTAATTTCTGCGAATGTATCCACCTGCCGATAATCTCTACGCCATGCACTCGATAACCCAGGTCCGATAATCCGAACCATGTCCTTCGCAATCAAGCGTCCAGATATCACGCCTGTGTGACATTGGCTGCCTTGATTCACCGTGGGGGAGGCGCACCCACGGCGGGGAAAAGATGATGTCCTCTCACCCTCCCCACCCTTATATACGTGCCGGGTGATCTACCTTTTTTCTGGTGCAATCATCCCGGGGCGCTATCGTGAGGGTGGATTTGAAGTGCGTCTTTAGATTTGGCGTCGGGATCGCGGTTGGTTTGATCCGCGACAGGCCATCCTCCCGGAACCCTCACGGGACCAACCCGCTGCGTCTCCGCTTCGACCCGCGTCGGTTCTGGTCGTGTCGGTTCTGGTCGTGTCGGTTCTGGTCGTGTCGGTTCTGGTCGAGTCGGTTCTGGTCGAGTAACAAAATTGTTTTCTATTTTTTGCCCATTGCCCTCTGGCGTTTGAAGAAATCCTGCAATATCCGGCTACAGACGTTTTCCATCACTCCGCCCTCCACTGCTGGCTGATGGTTCAGTCGACCGTCTCCAGTGATGTCGTAGACCGATCCGCTTGCCCCTGCCTTGGGGTCGTACGCCCCGAAGATGATGCGACGCACACGCGCGTGGACCATTGCACCTGCACACATCACGCATGGTTCGAGCGTGACGTATACATCGCATTCCACCAGTCGCCAGCTTTTCACGAACTGGGCGGCGGCGGTGAGGGCGAGTATTTCTGCGTGGGCAGTTGGGTCCTGCAGGCGTTCGCGTTCGTTGTGGCCGCGGCCTATGATCCGCCCGTTGTGGACGACCACTGCGCCCACGGGGACATCGTCGTGGTCGAGGGCAGCGGCTGCTTCGTCGAGGGCTGCTCGCATGAAGCGTTCGTAGGTTTCTCGTGGGTCTTCTGCTGGAAAATCGTTCATTGCGGAAACGCACCTTTGTACACAGTCAGGTATCGAATGCTGGGGCAGTGTTGTATTCCGAGCCGCTACATCGAACGCGCAAACTCCTTTGCGTAGTAGGTGATGATGATGTCCGCTCCTGCACGTCGGATTGAGAGCAATGCCTCACGGACGACCGCGTCCCGATCGATCCAGCCTTTTGCACCTGCAGCTTCTATCATCGCATATTCGCCCGAGACGTGGTAGGCAGCGAGGGGTAATCGCGAGACGTTTCGGACGCGGTGGATGATGTCGAGACTGGGCATGGCGGGCTTGACCATGAGGATGTCCGCACCTTCCTCCTCTGCAAGGATGGCGACGCGTTCCGCTTCGCGGGCGTTGGCAGGGTCCATCTGATAGGTGCGTCGGTCGCCGAACTGCGGAGCGCAATCGGCTGCTTCGCGGAAGGGTCCGTAGAAGGCAGATGCGTATTTGACGGCGTAGCTGATGATGCCGACGTCGGTTCGGGATGCGTCGTCCAGCATGTCGCGGATCGCCAAGACGCGTCCGTCCATCATATCGCTGGGTGCGACGAAATCTGCCCCGGCGCTGGCGTGCGATAATGCGGTTTTCACGAGCAGGTCGAGTGTGGCGTCGTTGTGGATCGTGTCGCCTTCCACGACGCCGCAGTGTCCATGACTCATGTATGCACAGAGGCAGACATCCGTCATGACGAGCAGTTCCGGGGTGGATTTTTTGATGGCGGACACAGCCCGCTGGACGATACCATCCTCCGCGTAGGCAGCCGACGCGTTTTCATCCTTGTGGTCTGGAATACCGAAGAGCAGGATGGTCGAGACTCCGGCCTCTGCCACCTCTTTACAATGGTCCGTTATGCGATCGACCGAATATCGAGATTGGCCTTGCATTGCAGAAATCGGATCGGTGACGTTATTTCCCTCGACGACGAAGACCGGCTGAATCAGCTTGCATGGCGTGAGCGTGGTTTCGCCGACCAGGTTGCGGATGGCAGCGCTGGCGCGGAGACGTCTGGGTCTTGATTCTGGAAAAGACATTGCTTTGGATTATGCTCCTGTTCTGGTATCTGTCTCCGGGAGGGGAAATGGCCCGCACAGCGGACCCTGCACACTCCTGTTCGGTTGGTCATTTTGTTGTCGTTGCAGCCTGTCCCATGCTGCTACAGACAGCTCGTTCGGCGTCGTACCCGTCACTTCGCACGTTCGGCAGGTTCCGTCCGGGGCGAACCAGCAAGCCCGCATTGCCATGTTCCCGGTATCGCCGATCTCCGCAAGACATCCCAGGGGTGCAGCACACCCACCCCCTGACCGCATCAGAAGTAGACGCTCTGCCTCCACGCATCGCCGCGTGGGTTCGTGGTCCAGCTTCGTCACGCATTGTCGCACGTGTTCATCATCCGTACGAATCTGGACAGCCAGCGCACCCTGCCCGGGAGCCGGTAGAAATCCGTGGGGAAGGAGCGGAATGACGGTGAGGTCGGAAATATCTGCTGACAGACGATCCAGACCGGCTTTTGCGAGGATGATGGCGTCAAATTGACCATCCCGCAGTCGCTGGAGACGCGTCGGGACGTTTCCTCGGATATCGCAGATAGTCAAGCGGTACTGCAATTTCTGGATTTGCATCCTGCGTCGATTGGAACTTGTACCGACTTTTGCGTCTGGAGGCAGTCGCATTCCCCCTGCCACCCTGCCCGCCACAATCGGTCGGATGAGTAGTAAATCACCGGGTGCTGCGCGGTTCGGATATGCCCCAGTTTCCAGCCCCGACACCGACTCGGTTGGCAGGTCTTTGAGGCTGTGGACTGCCAGGTCCGCCTCGCCATTGAGGAGAGATTCCTCGATTTCGCGGGTGAAAAAGCCTTTTCCCTCAGATTCACGCAGCGGCTGATCTACGATTCGGTCGCCGGTTGTCTTGAGGATGATGAGTTTCCATGGGCAATTACATTGGCGCTGTAGTTCTGCACCCACCGATTCTGCCTGTATCCTGGCGAGGGTGCTTCCACGGGTCGCAATGCGGATTGTACGCGTCATGTGTTTCACTCGCCCGGGCCTTGAATGTTCCACCGGTCCGTCGGTATGCTGCAGGCAATCGGTCCGGAAAACAAGCGTGAAGCCGCCCTGTGTGTTGGGTCGATTTATTGTCCCTGGTTGTATGAGCGATTAGATTTCCCGTCTGCCATGAGAGTGACACAGCATAAACCGACACTAGACTTGTGAACCATGGGTCGCAAACACGGACATCATTCAACAAGTCGCGACAGATCTACGCGGGGTGGCAAGCGGTCGCGGGCAGTGTCGGAGCAAGCGAAGCCGGTGCGGTCTCGAGGGCGTATTGTTCTGTTTGGGTTGCTTTTTACGACGCTTGTGGCGCTTGGTAGTGTGAGTGAGACCTTTGTCATTCGCGCACAATATGACCTGGATATGCGTACACAGCATGCCAATGCTTCCGGGGGTGAGGTCTCGCCGCGCACCACGGATATTGTTGCCAACTCCGTGTATGCTTATCAACAATTCATCGCACGAACCGTTGCATCTGTTTTGAGCGGGATGGGTCTGCCAGCCAGAGTTGATGATACATCTGTGCGGGTTCAAGCGTCCAGCGTACAGGTTGCTATTGAGTGTACTGGAATTCAGGCGACTGCGATTTTCTGTGCGGGGGTTCTTGCGTTTCCGTGTACCTGGCGATCGCGTGGACTCGGGTTGCTGCTCGGTTTGTTCGGGATTGCATTGCTGAATTTACTACGAATCACACTGCTCGCTTATATTCGCGGAACTCAGGCTGACATGTTTGACCCGGTCCATACGCTTCTGATGCAGGGGTTTCTGATTGTTTTCGTCGCGCCGATCTGGATCGTATGGATGCTTCGAGTGAACAGACCCGTGTCTTTGGCTGTGTCAACTTCGACAACGGAATGCGCTGCGACCGGCGCAGCAGCCAAGGCAGTGGAGTCGGATTAGATGCGTCGATATGTTCGAACTGCCATACTGTACACCATCGCGGCGGTTCCGTTCTGGTGGTTGACCATGTCGCTCGCACAACATGGGACCATCGCTGGTGCGAAGCTGCTCCACTTTCTGGCTGGTTATCCTGCACCCCATCTCCTTGCGGAACTGGATGACTATTACTGGTTTGCTCCCATGTTTCCGCCCCTGGCAGGACTGCTGCTCGCATCCGACCGGTTGCCGATGCGACGGCGCGTCCTCTCACTTGTTGCGGGATATGTCGCATTTTGTTATCTGGTATCGTTGCAGATTGCGGTTGTGTGGTCGCCGTATCTGACACTGTCCGCGGTTCGGGGTTACATGTCCGCCGTCCAGGTTGGACTGAATACGGTCGTCGTACCTGTGATTTTCTGGTTGATTTTCACTGGCGGTCCCCCGCGTATCTGGTCCGAGGTCGCTGTTGCGGGTTCCACACCGCCCATGGCTGCTCATCCAAAGACCATCCACTCAGCCGCGTTCATGCTGCTCTTTTGCGGACTTCTGACGCTTCCGACGATGCTTGCAGCTTCTCAGACGAGTCATAATCTCACGTCCGCTCGCGACAATCTTGCCGCCAGTCTTACCGCTAACAATACGACCGGTGCGCTCTCTGCGATTGAAGCCATGTTTCAGGAGCAAGGAAACAACGCCTATCTCAGCTATCTGCAAATGCAACTTTTGCACGAAATGGGCAGGCATCGTGACGCAGAAGCCGCAAAAAACCTCGCACTGACCACGCCAAAACGCCGCGCCGCGTACCGCATCCAATCACTCCAGCATCAACCTTAATTTGAAGACGCAAAGACAGCTTCAAGTCGGGACGACTTGTGATCCGAATAACCTCTGTGCAAGAAGTGGTTTGTGCGTCTAAACGGGCGCTTCATGACCACTGACTGTCACACGAAGTATGTAAAGAGTGTTTGACGCGGTTCATACCGCACCGCAATTTGCGGCGTGCGGCATCGGATGAATGGATCTTTTTCTTACCGAGCCGAATTGAGTGTGTTTCGGATCGGATCAGGGGTTCCGTTTCAACCGTAGCCAAGGGAATGGTTGCATCGAACGTCGTTGCATTCTGCTGGGTGTTTGGCCCGGCGAGGGTGGTGATAATGGGTGCTGGCGCGGAGATTAATTCAATGGCAACAGCTTTGCTTGCCACAACAGTGCATGGAGGCGTTGGCGTAAGACGGCCTGTTTCACGAAAGGCTGACTCGCTTTTATTCTCCTGCTTTACATTCACAGTTATACCCCTGGTGACCGTTCTGTGTCTGACGGCTACCCCCTCCGGCGTCTATGCGCAAGGCGGGGATGGTGGCGGATTCATATCGGGTATCCATGATCCTCGGGAGACCGCAGATTCTGTCATAGTTGCACAGGGTCGCAGCATCATCATCGAGACGATAGAATCGGTGGAAAGGGTGGACGTCACTCATGAGATCGTCCGAGTTGATCCGGTAAGCTCGAAGCGCGTTATGATTACGGGCATCGAGTTTGGCGTGACACAAGTCATTCTCTGGTCCGAATCCGGCAAGCGCTACCCCATTGAGGTAACGGTTGAGCTGGATCTCGAGTCGTTGAACACTGCGATCGGCGAAATTGACCCACTCTCCAAAGCTGAGGCGAAGTCGCTGAAGGGGAATATCCTGCTCACGGGTACGGTGAGCAGTGCGGAATCAGCGGAATGGGTCGTTGAGATCGCCAGCCGATTCCTCCCCGGAGACACCAGTAAAGTCGTCATCAACCATCTCAGAATCGTCGGTGAGCAGCAGGTGTTGTTGAAATGCACGGTGGCAGAGGTGAGTCGGACAGCCAGTCGCCAGCTCGGAATCAGCGCGTTTCTGGCGGGCGAAAACGCCAGAGATGGTTTTGCCGTCAGCAACATCGGTGCCGTGGAACCGATTTCGATCGCTCCTGCACCAGGGTTCGACATTCGACAAAATGTTCCATTCCTGACAGGCACGATTGGTGGTACGGGTGCATCGACGCTGTCGCTTGGATTCCCGCGTGTGCAGATGCAGCTTTTCATCAATGCAATGAGCGACAATCAACTTCTTCGCGTCCTCGCTCAGCCAACGCTTGTGGCTGTCAGTGGCGAGACTGCTTCCTTCCTGGCGGGTGGTGAATTTCCCATTCCGATTCCACAGGGTGGTAGTGCAGCCGGTGCGATCACGATTCAATTCAAGCAGTTCGGCGTCAATCTGAATTTCACGCCTCTGGTCCTTCCCAACAACCGAATTCGCCTTCGTGTTCGTCCGGAAGTCAGCACGCGTGACGAAACCGGCGGACTGTTGACCGCGAGTGGTTTTGTACCAGCCATCGCCACACGCCGTGCTGAGACCACGGTCGAACTTGAGGCTGGTAGCACCATCGCAATCGCCGGTCTGCTGCAGGATTCGATCCGAGCCAACGCATCACGTCTCCCGTGGATCGGAAATATCCCGATCGTCGGGTCGTTTTTCCGTGATGTTACCTACACCCGAAATCGCAATGAACTCGTCATCCTGGTGACACCGGAAATCGCCGCCGCGATGACAGCCGACGAAATTCCGAAGCTGCCAGGTGAGGATATTCTCGATCCAACCGACATTGAACTGTACCTCAGCGGAGAGATTGAGGGCGGTATTCCGTCTGCTGGAAGTGAGATGCAGGAGATGGAACAGATGGAATCAGATGAGATGGAGTCCGGTGATATGCAGACCTCCATTCGTGTGAAGCACGCATCCGAACCAGATAAGCTGACGATGCACGGACCCTGGGGCCATGTGCAGCTGGATGACGCTGAATCTACGGGTTCCGGATCCAACGAAAACTAAGACTCTGGCTGCAACCTCTGCCGATGAGCAGTGTGTGGTAGTTCAGGGTGTTCAGGAAGATAGGGATGTTGCGCGGGCGGTTCGCCTTCGGTCAAGAAGACGACCCGTCCTCGGTCAAGAGCATGAGGCCAATACCATGATTCGTAAGCAAATCACACCATTTACAGCTACACTCGTCGTCGCCGGAGTTCTGTTGGCGGGTTGCGAGATGATGAACGTACAACCCCGCGGCAGTGTCACCGGTCACCCGCTGGATGCGACCTCGATGGATCGGTTCAGCACGCCAATGGTGAAACGCGCTGTCTCACGGGATATGTCCATATCAGACGCCCACTTCAATCCTCACACCAGTGAAATCAATGAGCTTGGCGTCGATCGTCTGACGCAACTCCACGTCGTGCTGGAACGATCCGGGGGTACGGTGCATTACCATTCAATGTCTCACGACGAGGACATGATTCATGCACGGCTTGCTTCGGTCAATACCTATTTTCAGGAGCACGGGCTGGACATGTCCAATGTCACGGTCGATGCGAGCTTTTCCGCTGGACGTGGTATGACCGCAGTCCGGGCCTCGCGAGCAAGCGAAGCGACGGATCAGGCTGATTTCGGGGGTGCGGGCATTGGCGTCACCACCACAGGCAACAACTAGAGCAAGCTCTATCCAGATTAGCGTCTGATCGACGGTTTCACCCGTGGGGTGCCCCTGTCGTCCGCTACGCCTGGAGTGAAAACACTATCGCACTGAACAAACAGCCACACGGTTGGATTATTCACGATCCTGGAGCAACATTGCAATGCGCATTTTAACCCTATTTTTGATCTCTACAGTACTGTTGATCGCTGGATGCGAAACCCCCAACCAGTCGTCCTATGCAAACCATCCTGCATTCAACCAGCGTCAGGGTCATGGCCGTCGTCCGGATGGCAGAATTGTCGATGCCCCGGAAGCAAAGATCGGACACAAGTTGTATTTCCGTGCGGCCAAGCTGCTCGAAGCGAACGGTGAACTAAGCAAGGCAGCAGCTCAATACCGCCTCGCCATCGCCGAAAAACCGAACTATGTCGAAGCTCATAACCAGCTCGGTATTCTGCTGGGGTATCTGGGGCAACACGAGGGTGCTGTCTCTCATCTCGAGCGGGCGATCAAGCTTCGACCCGAGATGGCAGCACTGAGAAACAACCTTGGTTTCGAGTATCTGTTGAATTCCGAATGGGCCACCGCAGAGCGTCAGTTCCGCCATGCGCTGACCCTTGATCCAAAGTCAGGTCGGGCAGCTATGAATCTCGGTATGTCGCTGGCTGCCCAGAAAGACTACGACAGTGGTTTGAATTTGTTCCGGACGGTTGTCCCTGAAGCAGATGCCTATTACAACATCGCACTGGCGTTTCAGGCACATAGATAATTTGACAATGCGAAAAGTGCATTCGAGCATGTTCTGGAACTGGATGCGAGCTTCACGTCCGCCCGTCGCCAACTTGATCGATTGAACACACGCCAAATCCGAAAATCGCTTTCCGAAGTCACCGGACAACCCGACAAACTCGACTCAGGGCTTACCATCATCAAGACCGACGATGACGTGCAGACGGAGCAAAGTGTCGCACGCACCAAAGCCACATCCGAGAAAGAAGCAGCTTCCGGGACAGATGAGGACGGATTCAACTGGAAGGAACTGTTGACCTCGCTGCATGGCAGTCTCCCCACAGCCGATCGCGCATCCGTGGAGGACACCACCCCCCAAAATGCCGTCGAGGACGAAACAAGCGAACCCACATACAGCGAAGCACCGACATACAGCGAGGCAATCACTTACAGCGAGACACCCACAGACAGTGACGAAACCACAGATTGCGACGTCCACACCGTTGCCTACGTTCCCGACACCACACCCGTACAATCACCGCCAGAACCCAAAGCGTTCGCATCACCACCGACCAAATCGACACCGACCGAATCGACACCGACCGAATCGACAGCCGTCAGGTATCCGAGATCATCGTACCCGGCTGCCACGTCTCCATCGACGCCATCTGACAAACCGACATTCACCGCCAGCCCGAAACGCAACGCATCACCAGTCCCGGTCGAAGGCGATTTCGACACCGATGGCGACGTTGACATCCAGGATTTCCACCGACTTCGTGCCTGCATGAAGGGCCCTGCAACCATGGTAATCCCCATGTGCGAGAATTGTGATCTGGACGGTGATGGCGACGTCGATCTCACCGACTACCGCTGCTTCCAAATCGCTACGGGCAAATAACGGTCAACAGACGCAATATCCGAAAATTCCCGCGTCAAACGCCATTACTTTCTGTGATGGCACTTGACGTGACGGCCCGATGATTTCTAAGATTCAACTGGAAATCAGCGCTGGCGGCGTGGAGACAATTTCAGATCGCCATCCCTGATCGATCCGCACAGGTATCGGACCGCACGGACGCGATCAATGACGCAAGGCAACGAGCCAACAACCCGATCCATCGCACTGCCAGTGCTCTTTGCACTGATCTGCCTCTTCCTCTGGACCGCCCAGCTCACCTTCGACCCGGGAGACTGGCCAAGCCCAAACCAGTTCCCACACAATCAGCCCACCGAGAACGCCTGCGGCAGAGCAGGCGCATTCGTCTCATACCATTTGACCTATTTCCTCGGAGATGGCGCCTATCCCCTGCTCCTCTTCGCAACATGCGCCGCCATCCTCTGGATGCTCCACGGACACATTCTCAACCTCACACAACGCATCTTCGGATTGGCACTCCTGATCTGCTGCACCTCGTCAGCCGCGTACCTCGTTTCCCCGCCAGGCCCGCACATGGTCGTCTACGGAAATGGCGGATTGCTCGGTGCGGGACTGGGGCAATTCCTGCTGGACACCTTCGCCGGAATGTGGACAGCCTTGGCGCTCGCGTATGGCTTCTTTATCGGGCTTCTGTTCACGGCCGAGGGATGGATGCTACGCCTCCCGGACGCCATGAAACGGACCATCAACGCCTCCCTCGAAACCGTGCAATCCGTTCGCGACAGACTGCCAAAAGTCGCAATCGCCAGTGCGCCTGTGAATGTAGTCGCCCCCGATCCGGAACCTGAAACGCGCAAAGTATCGAAAAAATCCTCCAAAAGACGAGAACTCCGGATCAATACCGGTCAGCCGGAGGAGGAAACCAGCGCGGAGGTTGAAGCATCACCGGATGCGGATGGTACGAGGTCACGCAAGACTGACAGGCAGGAGAATCTGTTCGAAGACGACCCACAACCCCCCCGCAGTCGAAAACGACATGCGAAATCGTCCGATCCAGACGAACAACCAGCAAAGCGCAAAAAGAAAAAATCCGCCTCAAACCCGGTGACAGTAAACCCCACGCAAGCACCCGCTGCCCCCGTCCACACGCAGCAGGAGCTGCAATACGAAAAACCACCACAACCAGCCGAAGCCTACCCCAGACCGCTCAGCGAATGGAACTATCCCCCGCTGACCATGCTGGGCGACCCGGAGTACACTTTCAACTCGAAGCGCGAATCCGACCTCCGCGCCAAGGCCAAAATCCTCGAAAGCACCCTCGAAGATTTTCGCCTCGATACCCGCGTCGTCGAAATCGACACAGGACCGGTCATCACGCTTTTCGAGCTGGAAATCGGCGCCGGCATCAAGGTCAGTCAGTTCTCAGCCCTCGCAAACGACATCGCACGCGCCCTCAAAGCACCCTCCATCCGCATCATCGCCCCCATTCCGGGAAAAAACACCGTCGGCGTCGAAGTCCCAAACGCTGAGAAGGAAAAAGTCCGAATTAAAGCACTGCTGATGGCGGCCGGTCCTCGCTTGAAAGATCTGGCCATCCCGCTTTTCCTCGGCAAGGACGCCTCAGGAAATCCCCTCATCGCCGACCTCGCCGCCATGCCCCACATGCTCATCGCAGGAACCACCGGCAGCGTAAAATCCGTCAGCATCAACTCCATCATCATGAGCATCCTGCTTTGCAGACGCCCAGACCACGTCAAACTCATCCTCATCGACCCCAAAATGGTCGAAATGAGTCAGTTCAAGGAAGTACCCCACCTGATGGCACCCATCGTCACGGACATGGCAAGGGCAGAGAAAATCCTCGACTGGGCGGTCACCAAGATGGACGAACGCTACGCCCTCATCGCAGAAGCCCGCGTCCGCAACATCGCAAGTTACAACGCCCTCGGTGAGGAAGAAGTCTTCAAACGCCTCATGCCCGCAACGGACCAGGAAAAAAAGGCGATCCCAACCCGCTTGCCCTTCATTGTCATCATGATCGACGAACTGGCAGACCTCATGATGACCTCAGGCAAGGAGGTCGAACACCACCTCGCACGCCTCGCCCAGAAATCCAGAGCAGTCGGCATCCACATCGTCGTCGCAACGCAGCGACCGGAAGCGAAGGTCGTCACAGGACTCATCAAATCCAACCTGCCCTGCCGAATCGCGTTCCGCGTCGCCTCCCGGATGGACTCACGCATCGTCCTCGACCAGAACGGTGCAGAAGTACTCATGGGCCAAGGAGATATGCTCTTCCTCCCGCCCGGTTCTCACAAGCTCCACCGGGCACAGGGAACCTATATCGAAGACGAGGAAATCAACCAGGTCATCGAATTCCTCTGCAAGCAGGGAAAGGCAGAGTTCCACCCCGAACTCGTCAAAATCCCCGGAACCGGTGCAGATGTCGGCGAACTCGACCCACTGTACAACAAGGCAGTCCTCGTCGTCCTGGACACGAAACGCGGCAGTGTAAGCCTCCTCCAACGCCGCTTGACCATCGGATATTCCCGTGCATCCCGACTCATCGAGCAGATGGCTGGCACGGGGATCGTGGGCGAATACAAAGGATCGCAGGCCCGCGAAGTGCTCATCACAGCCGACGAGTGGGACGCCATGAATAGCAGAGGATCGAGCGACAACATCCCCAACGTACCTCAAGCCCCTGAAGCATACGAACCGATCGACCTCGCCATGGAACCGGATGACCCCATCCTGGACACATCCTCCGATCCAGCCGACATCCCCTTCGAACCGGATACGCCCTTCAAGCCGGGTCCGGAATACATCAAGGAAGACAACGCCATCGCCCCCGAACAGTCAGCCTCCCAGGAAGTGGATGAGGAGGACTGGGTGGCAGAGGAGGAGGAAGATGATGATGAAGACGTAGACATCGATGTAGAGGAGGAGGAAGACGAAGAGGTCGATGAGGACGAGGAAGACGAAGACGAAGACGAGGAACTCGAAGAAGACTACGAGGAAGACGTCGATCCGGAAGACAGCTAGAACGCCTGAACCCACCGCCAGCAGCAACAATAATAAAAATATATTTTACTTGCTTTATTGGCCTCGGCATCGTAGAGTGAATGTGACACGATTACCCTGAACCCCTAACAATCAGGAGCATTCAGATATGATCCAGGCCATCAGACTCGAACACGTCAACCTCGGCGTTTCTGACATCGACGCATCGATACAATTTTACACATCCATCTTTGGCTGGCATGTCCGGTGGCGTGGCAGCACTGAAAAAGGCCCGAGGGCAGCCCATGTGGGAAACGATGAATTCTTCATCGCCATGTTCGAACGCCCCGGAGGCGAATCGAAGCACGACCGCTACGCCGATATCGGCATCAACCATTTCGGATTCGTCGTCGAAGATCTGGACAGAACGGTAAAATCACTCAAAGACGCCGGATACGAAATATCCTCAGACGACACCTACGACCCTGGCAGACATGTGTACATCCTCGATCCGGACGGAATCGAGCTCGAACTCGTCCAATATCAGCCCGGCGAAAAAACAGGCGACCCATCCGCCGCAAGCCAAGCCGAAAACCTGTCCGTGTAAGGTGTGCAGGTGGAAGGTAGGGGGTGGCAGGTGGCGCCAATAAAACATGCTCCAGCAGCCTGCCACTGAAAAAATGACTGCAACAGCACGAACCCGGATGCAACACCGCGAATCGGGTGCCACTGGCGGCTTGTCCGCCAGTGTGCCTTTCGCCGGATTTGACCGACGGGCCTCACCGACGGCTTGCACCGGCGGCACTCCGCATTCAACGATTCATCGAATCATGGCCATAGACCCTTCAGCTAACTGCTCAGCTTCCCACCGAGCTTACCGCCAAGTTTTCCCCCCAGCTTCCCACCAAGCTTACCCATCGCCTTCAGCACATCCCCGACCCCCGTCCGTCCCATCCGGGTCACCGTATTGAACAACCGGTTCATGGCCGAGAAAAACCCCTCCATCTCCTCCAGACGACTCCGAAACACCGCAATATGCTCCCGTTGTTCGCGTTCCGCTCCCCCCATGTCCTCATCCAGCATCTCGCAACATCGCTGGATCGTCTCCAGAATCGGCTCAACCTCCCGCCGCCTCCGCTCACGGGAGATCGTCTCGAACATCAACCACACATCGCATTCTGCCACGAAGTATTCCTTCCGATCCCCCCGTTGATGCTTCCGGTGGATAAGCCCCCAGGCGATCAACTGGCGCAGGTTCATGCTGACATTCCCACGGGAAACCTGCAATTCCTCCATTAGATCGTCCGTACAGAGTGGAACATTCGACGTGAACAGCACCGCGTGAATCTCAGCCATCGTCCGGCTGATCCCCCAGCTCGCACCCATCTCCCCCCACCGCCGGATGAACAATGCACGAGATTTCCCGAATTGCGTCCCATTCACGATCCAATCCTTTCAATATGTTCTGAAAGTACAGAACGTATTGTATGGATAGGACGTACAGAATGCAATGGATGTCCAGGCTTCGCGGGCGAAGATACACCTGTTCGCTTGGAAAGATACACATGGCCTCGTGAAACAGGCGCATAAAAATACCCAGGCGTAAGTCGCATGTTGCAACTCACGCCTGGGAGGGAGAGAGAGAGCTTCGTAACCAGCCGCCCCTATTTCGCGGCCAGGTTGGTTTCAAAATCCCAGGCAAAGTCTGCTACAGGAGCATCCCATGCCTGGGAGGGAGAGAGAGAGACTATGAAAACCCGCCGCCAACCTCCGCGACAGGATCATTCGCAAAATACCCAGGCAAGGGCGGCTTGGAGCTGCCCAAGCCTGGGAGGGAGAGAGAGAGCTTCGTAAACCTGCCGCCCCAATTTCGCGGCAAGGTTGATTTCAAAATCCCAGGCAAGGTCTGCTACAAGAACATCCCATGCCTGGGAGGGAGAGAGAGAGCACATTAAGAAAGATCAAAACAACTACAAACAACTGCAAAAAGCCCGAACAGCACAACCATCAAGCCCTTACAATATCAAACACCACAACTTCAAACGCTACAACTTCACACTGCACAACTTCAAGCTCGCCGGGCAATGTCGTCCTGCCCATTAAGACCGATGTCGCCCTGCTTTCTGAGACTGCCCTGCTTACTCAGGCCGCTCTGTTTACCAAGGCCGCCCTGCTTACTTAGACCCACGTCATCATTCCTCGCGACGATCCGACCATTCAAGCATCCAACCGGAACAATGAGCGGTGCAGCCAACCCTTCGACTTGCACGATCGCAAAGAAGTTCTTGTCGCTTCCGCGGTCACTGAAAAGGACCACTTCACCGGCCACTTCAAGTTCCGGCCCGATTTGAGCGACGACTTGCTCGAACTCCGGGCAAACCGCGTCAGAAAGCCGAAAGGCCACACGGGCCCCAGTATTTACAGATTCCGTTGACAATTGTCTCCTCCGTGACAACCAGCCAACCCGACCAGTGTCACAACAAAGTCAACGAACCTACTGCAAGAAGCGTGCCGAAAACCCAAAATCCATGAAAGATACCACGATATAACCGTAAGTCATTGCAATACAACGAGTTACAAAATCTTCCACACCCAGACCCGTACAACACAAATTCCACTACCCCTCTACTCAGCGAAAAATGTGTCAATCTACCGGTCATGATCTTCAATCACTTCGCACCAGTCTTCCTGTGACGCATGGCATATTGGACCATAACCCACCACACAGACCACCACGCAACCCGGAAACTGCCACAAACCGGAAACCACCGGAACCCGGAAACTGAACGTCTAAACTGGTTTTGAACTGGAATTCCACGAAATGAAACGATGCGCAGACACACACAGATCAACGACCCTGCAAGCAGTCAATTTGCTCAACCGATCCCGCGAAAGTCGATACGACCACTGGAAACGCTACATTCCCTACAGGTGATACTTCCGGCGCTTGTTGTAGAGCGTTCGCGTTGAAACACCCATCCGCTCAGACAAGGCAGCGTGATTGTCGTCCAGATCTGAAATCGCATGCGCGAGAACGAGCTTTTCGCATTCGTCGACAAAATCGGACAACGACATAGCACCAGAACCAATCAGCCGGCAAGCGTCCTCGATAATCTCCTGAGACAGAAGCGGACCCTCCGTCTTGGGTGCGACCGCATGACGCTCAAGCAACCCTGGCGGCAAATCGGTCAAGACCAGCTCATCACCGGACGTCTTCATGGCCAACGCACGCCGGATCGTATTCTCAAGCTCGCGGACATTGCCATCCAGTGCACCACGCGACAGGACATCCAGAACACGCGGATTGACCTTTTCAACGGATCGACCGTATTGATTCGAATACTTCTTAACGAAAAATTCAGTTAACAGTGGAATATCATCTTTGCGCTCGCGCAATGGAGGAATATCCAGCGATATGACATTAAGTCGTTGATAGAGGTCCAGCCTGAACTCATTGGATTCCACCAGAACCGGGATGCGACGATTACCAGCAGCAATAATGCGCACATCTACTTCGTGCTCTTCGTCAGACCCAACAGGAAGCACAAGCCCCTCTTGCAGGAACCGAAGCAACTTCGGCTGCAGTTCAGCACTCAAATCCCCAATCTCATCCAGAAACACCGTACCACCATCAGCAGCTCGGAAATATCCCGAACGCGCCTCCGCAGCACCCGTGAAAGCACCCTTCACATGTCCAAACAATGCACTCTCAGCAAGTGACCCGGTGATGGCTGCACAGTTGACAGACAGAAACGGTTTGTTTCGCCGCTTGGGGTCGAGGCGATGGATCATCTCAGCCAGCAACTGCTTGCCAGTCCCGGATTCACCATGAATCAATACCGGTGCGTCCGACACCATGGCAGCGCGACCAGCCTGCGACAAAACATGCGCCATCAAACGCGAACAACCGACGATACCCGTCTTGTCGAAAAGCGCCCCGGAATGCAGCTGCGCAGCCTCTTCCTTCAATTGTCGATATCGGGAAACAGCTTCGTCAAAGCGCTTTTTGAGGACATCTGATGCGAGACTACCAGACTGCAATTCGATAAACCCACTGACGCCACAACTGACCGCACGACAGCAGAATGATATATCTATGGAGTTCTCGATCGCGAGCAAAATCTGAGTCTGCGACGAAACGCGGCGGATCGCCTGGAGACCTTCAATCAGCCCCTCAGTACACTCTCGAAAGCGATCGACGCCAGTAGGCACGACAACCATTACGATCGAATACTCAGGATCCTGAGCAAGCGCCGGAAGCGCAGCCTCGAAACCATCAACGGATCGAACCTGACACTTCAGGCCATCCTGACACTTTAAGCCATCGAGTACGCCTGCAATGGATGCGCAATTCTCACCCGAAATGTGAATGCAGAGCAGTCTCTCGGCTGTCACCGTAGATAGGTGCAACCCTCTCCCTCTCACGTAGAAGAACAGGCACCTGAAGCTACGAACGCAATACCGCCGATCGCAACCAGGGACACGCCTGACTTCACCTCTCTCCAGTTCCAGCAAAACCACCATGAAAAGAAATGGCATCAAGATGATGGTTAAGCTTACAACTCCTCCCTCAGACCAGAGCAATGCTAATGATTCGCAAACCCAATGTCAAGCATTTCCACCGTCTACACGGCGTAATCATTTGTCGGTTCAGCGAAATCCTATCGATCAGCAACGACCCAAAATATCCCCAACACACAGACCAAACACAAGCCTGATCGTTATCGGACGACCAACATTGCCGTTTGTAACGATTGTATCGATCCGCAGCACAGCCCAAATCTCAACATACTCAGAAAATTCAACACGCAATACACAAGCTCAATCATGTATTCCACATATATTCCAAGCTCAGACACAGCGAATTCAGCCACAACATACGCCGAAATCAGCCACAACACCCGCCACCCAGAGCAGCCGACACCCCGGACGGCAACCCCCCAGACGGCAACCACTCAGGCCGACCGTGCTCTGCATACACAACCGTGTGGATTCCGCCCCGAACAGTCCACCGCGACTCAACCTGCATCCAGTGTGGCGAACACCCCGAGACCAGCTCGTCGAGAATGCGATTCGTTATATCCTCATAGAAAATGCCGTCACTTCGATAGGATTGAAAATACAGCTTTAATGATTTCAGCTCCACACACTTTTTGTCCGCGACATAGCGCACGATCATCGTCGCGAAGTCCGGCTGACCGGTCATGGGGCAGACGCTCGTGAACTCCGTGGCTGTGTGGACGATCAGGTAGTTTCGCGCTGGGTGCTGGTTCTCGAAAAACTCAAGTAAGGCTGCATCCGCCATGGGATGGGTACTCCCCGTACATAACTATGTCTATCACCTCCACCAGGGTTTCGCATCTGCGGTCTGGCGGCCTCCCTCCACCTCCAGAAAAAGGGTGGGGGAGGGACTTCATCTACATTCCCATTGTGTTTATTGTGACAGACCTGTCACGATCATCCATGCCAGCATCCCACCGAGGAGGGCACCGGTCACCGGATTGGGGCGTGCTCACCCGCCCCCTGTTTCACAGGCAGCCTTTTTCTTTCCCCGCCAGCCCCAATATCCCCCACCGGCTGCTCCGGCCGTCACTGCCAAAACTGTCCATACATCCCACATGATTGTTCGACCTCCCAAAGCACGTTCGCGCACTATCCGGCCAAGTCCGGCCAAGTCTGGCTAGGTCCGGCAACATGAACCCACCAGCAGCACGAACCTTGACGATACCCTGCAGACGCCACAAGTCGGCGTTGCGACATCTTATACCAGGACACAAGATTACACACCCATCACCCCTGAAACACACCATTCCGGGCAAAAATTCCGCTTTTCGCATGCGCTCCACGGCGGCGAAAACCCCGCAAAGTCGTTGCATCGACCTTATTCAGGCGCTAGAATTAAGATATGAGCCAGTACCTACAATTACGACGATACACAAATGAAGCGTGTATCGATGCGGTGGACCGTTTGCCCCTTCAGACAAGCGTGTCTTGAAAGCAAACCAGTCCTGACCGCGGAATAATCGGAGACGAAAACCATGCTGAGTACATCAACGACGATGCCAAACGCGTCAATGCCCCGGCGGAGCGGCGCAGGCTTGATCCAGGCATCACTCCTTTGGGCGTTTTGTGCGACCCTGGTCCTGCCAGTCTCCTCCCCAGCCCAAAGCCTCGATGACGAGACGCTTGAAGCGACGAAACATGCCGCACTCATGGTCATGACGTCGTATTCAAAAACGAAGGAAGGCGACACACCGTTTGGTTCCGGGAGCGGATATTTCGTGAACAGGTCAGGCTTGGCGATCACGAACAATCATGTGGTTGATCCAGGCCATCAGAAATCTCAGCAGGAGAAGTTCGCACTTAAGAACTCGATGAACAGACTCGTCTGGCACGTCATCATCGACAGTGGCACTGAGGACGAGTTGAAATATCAGGCCCACGTCCTATATCAAAATGACCAGGCCGACGTTGCAGTCTTGCAGGTCGTGGATGAAGACGGCGAATTCCTTGAGACAGAACACTACCTCCGATTTGTACCGTCATCGAGCGTCGAGGAAGGCTCGAAGGCATGGTGCTTTGGGTTCCCAGGTGGCGACAGTCGAAAGGGAAATACCGGGGACCACCCACTAGTTGCCATCACTTCGGGAAACATCATCAAGATGCAGCGAACAGCCTCCGGGCGCCTCAAAATGATCGAAACCGATGTCCTGGCAAACCAGGGGAACAGCGGTGGCCCGTTCGTCGATGAGAATGGGCGTCTGATCGGTATGCTCACGCTTGGTTCTCAGACGGAGGGACGAACCAACACAACCATGCTCGTACCAGCCGACCTGGTCCACGAGATGATCTCGACTGCCTCACGTCGTGGAAAGCTTCCGGGCGGCATCGACATCGAGCCTTTTTACAATCTGTTCGCATCCAAAGACCGCATCTGGTATTTTCCGATGTACGAGCGATCCAACGAGGCTGACTGCATCACGCTGGATGGCGGGTTGCGCGTCTGCGGAGACTGCACCGATGAAACGGTCACCTGGCCGACGGTTTTCGGGGAAATGGCACTTCCTGTTTCCTCTCTGGCGTATGTCATTCGCTCGGAGTACGACGATACTATCCGTGTTTTTCTTGACGGCGGCGACATCATCCCACTCGCAGACGAAGAGGCATCCATCACATTCAAGCGACGTGGTGGTGAACCTCGTGATTTCAATCTCGAGGACGTTTCGTTCATCGCTTTCAAGAAACCGAAGAAATCACCCACGCCTCCATCGCGCCCTGCCTATGTCATCCAGGGAGACAGTGTCTGCCTCTCGCTTTCGGAGGTCGCAGGTGACATCATGTTTGACACCGATCAGCTTGGCGAAATCAATATTCCCGCAGAAGACCTTGTAAGCCTGCAAGATATAGAGGGCGACCGCGTCCTGACGACGCGTACTGGTTCACGCATCATGGGCAGCGTCGCAGACCATTCGCTGACAGCCAAACTCGCATGGTCGCAAACACCGATCACATTCAATTTTGGCGAAGATATTTTGTGCAGCATTAAGCACGTCGATTATACGGAAGCAGTCAAAACGGGGGAGGTGGATCTTGCTGCCACCTTGTCTACCAACGACCCGAGACTGACGCGCATTGCCAAAGCCCTCGATCGAAGCGATCTGGATGCTGCACGCACAGACTTGGCGATATTCGACAAATCGTCTGCAGTGCGATCGCTATCCCCCGAAAAGAAAGATCAATTGCTCTTTCTCAAGGGTGAGTACGAGTTGCGGACTGGAAACTATGAGCGTGCCTACAAAGCGTTCCGAAAACTCAACAAAGACTCAACCCGGATCGCAGATGTGCGATGGAGCGCCGCCGCCAGGGAGGCCTTGCTCGATCGCCACACCGGAGGTCAATTTGACGGTCAACCGCTCAGCAACACCATGGTGTATGAATTGGCTGGCAACGCCCTCGCCAAGGATTTCAAAAGTGAGTCGAAGCTCGCCCTCGAGTCGCTTGAAGGCGTCACAGCCGATTCGCGGAGTGAGTATGCACGGCTTATGAAGATGGCTGGCGTGGCGGAAGAAAAACTCCAGGTGGCTGCTCGCCTCACCGCGGGCGAATCTGAAGAATACCTTGTTCGGTTGTGGCGAGCGATGGCGAATCTGCACCGAAACGAAATTCGCAGAATGGCAATAGAACGCCAGGAAGTGCAGGAAACACTCAGCCAGGGACGCGGCGGAGGCAGGCGGGGTATGCCCGAAAGCAGGCGACGGCAGCTCAACCTGCGACTGGAACGATTCGATCGCGACACCGAAAAGGCGAACGAACAACTCGGAATTCTAAGGATGAAAATCCAGGACGCCGGATTCATCATCGACGATCCGGACAAGGATAACTAACCGCCAGAACCAGGTCCTCATCGCATGAAAGTGGTGTGAACCATGATCTGGTTCCTCACACTCGCAGCCCTCATCACCGCAACCATCTCCGGAATCCTCGGGATGGGCGGCGGAATACTACTGCTCGCAACGCTCCTATCGTTCCTACCGCACGGGGCAGCCATCCCAACACACGCCGGCGTACAGATCGTCAGCAACACCACCCGTGCCATCGGACTCAGACGCCACATCGACTGGCAAATCGTCCTGCGATTCACACTCGGTGCAACCCCGGGCATGCTCCTCGGCGCATCACTCCTCTACGGCATCGGACCCATGGGAGAGGGCGAACCATACCTCAAGGTCGCAGTCGGACTCTACATCCTCATCGCAGCCTTCTGGCCAAGACGACCCACCAAAAAATCCGGAACCGCACATCGAGATTTCACCATCATCGGATTCGCAGCAGGAACCGCAGCCCTCACAGTCGGAGCAGTCGGACCCCTCATCGCACCACTATTCGC
>JAJRYY010000026.1 GCA_024275565.1 Planctomycetota bacterium | reverse complement strand
TGATGAGAAGACGATTGTGGCTGAGATTGGTACGCTGAGTCGCAGTTCGTCGGACACCTGTATTCGGGTTCTGCTGGATCAGATATCGGCTGTTGGCAGGCTTGCGGGTGCTGAGGTTGTGATTGGGAATTCGTATCCTGGGTGGGATCCGAATATCAACTCGCCGATTCTCGCGACTGTGAAGGGTGTTTATGAGCGGTTGTTCGATGAAGCTCCGAATATTGCGGCCATTCATGCGGGTCTTGAGTGTGGGATCATTGGTGAGCGTATGGGCGAGATGGACATGGTGTCGATTGGTCCTCGGATTGAAGGTGCGCACAGTCCTGATGAGCGTGTCTATGTGGATACGGTCGAGCGGGCGTGGAAGTTTTTTGTTGCGGTTCTGGATGAGCTTTCTAAAAAATGATGGTCCTGATTCTATGGCGAGCCTGCCAACTTAGGAGCCTAGCTTGAAAATTGTACTAACTCTCGGAATTGCGTGGGTGTCGATTTGTGGCACTTTGTATGCACAGTCGCAGACGCATGCTTTTCTCAATGCCAGGATCATCCCGATATCGGGCGATGACATTGAGCGTGGCACGCTGCTGGTGCGTGATGGGAAGATTGTGGCTGTGGGTGGCAGTGATGGCGTGGATGTGCCGGCTGAGGCTGTTCGTGTGGACGCGAGGGGTAAGACGATTATGCCGGGTCTGATCTGCACGCATAGCCATCTTGGGGGGATTGGTGGGGCGGATGGTTCTGCTCCGATTCAACCGGATGTGCGTGTTTATGATTCGATCAACGTGCATGATTCGGGTTTCAAGCGGGCGTGGGCTGGTGGTTTGACGACGCTGAATATCATGCCGGGGTCGGGTCATCTGTTGAGCGGTCAGACGGTGTATGTGAAGCTTCGGGGTGGTGCGCGGCAGATCGAGGATTTCTTCCTTCGCGACGCTGAGGGGCGTGTGATGGGTGGGATGAAGATGGCGAATGGTACGAATTCGATGCGAAAATCGCCCTTTCCCGGGACGCGTGGAAAGAGTGCTGCGCTGGTCCGTGAGCGGTATATCAAAGCGCAGGAGTATCGCGATAAGATTGTGCGGGCTGATGGTGATCCGGAGAAAATGCCGGAGCGTGACATTGGGCTGGAGGGCCTGGTGGAGGTGCTTGAGGGGACGCGTGTGGTGCATTATCACACACATCGGCATGATGATATTATGACGATTTTGCGGTTGAGGGAGGAGTTCGGGTTTCGTGTTGTGTTGCACCATGTGAGTGAGGGGTGGAAGGTTGCGGAGGAGATCGCCAAGGCTGGCGTGCCCTGCTCGGTGATTCTGGTGGACAGTCCTGGCGGGAAGCTGGAGGCGGTGAATCTGGTGTATAAGACGGGTGGGGTTCTGGAGCGTGCGGGTGTTCAGGTTGCGTTTCATACCGATGACTGGATTACCGATTCGAGACTGTTTTTTCGGATGCCTGCGCTGGCGGTTCGAGCGGGGATGTCGCGTGCTGCCGGGCTTCGATCGGTGACGCTTGCCGGGGCTGAGATGCTCGATCTGTCGGATCGTATCGGGTCGCTGGAGGTTGGGAAGGACGCGGATTTTATACTGCTGAGCGGTGATCCTTTCAGTGTGTATACGAAGGTTCTTGAGACATGGGTCGAGGGCGAGAAGGTGTTCGACCGCAGCGATGCGAAGGATCGCTTGTATGCGGTGGGCGGGTATGGAGCTGGTGCGGATTCTGAGCCCTATTTCTGCTGCTTTGATGACGGGGAGAATTAGGCGATGATGCGTATGATGGGGCGTGTGATGGGGCGACAATCGTGGACGCTGTCACTCTGCATTTCGGGCTTCCTTCTGAGTTCCGGGTCTGTGGTCTCGGGGCAGGTTGCGATCAAAGGTCGGCAGGTCCATACCATGGAAGGAGCGGTGATCGAGAACGGTGTTGTTGTGATCCGTGACGGTAAGATCAGTGCGGTCGGTCGTGCCGATCGGGTTCAGATACCTGCGGGTTTTCGCGTACTTGAGGCGTCGGTCGTGACACCGGGATTGATCGATGCACACAGTACTGTGGGTTTTTCCGGGATATTTAATCATCAGCACGATCAGGATCAACTTGAGCGTTCTGCCCCGGTTCAGCCGCAACTTCGTGCGATCGACGCTTACAATCCGAGGGAGAAGCTGATTGACTGGGTGCGGAGTTTTGGCGTCACGACCTTGCACACCGGTCATGCACCGGGTGAACTGATCAGCGGTCAGACGATGGTCGTGAAAACGCGTGGGGACACGGTGTCCGAGGCTGTGATGGTTGAGGCGATGGCTGTGGCTGCGACGCTGAGTCAGTCTGCGCGTAAGAGCAAGGACAAATCGCCTGGATCGCGTGGTAAAATGATGGCGATGCTGCGTGCGGAGCTGATCAAAGCGGGCGAATATCTTGAGAAAATCGAAAATGCCGAGGAGGACAAGAAACCCTCGCGGGATTTGAAGCTGGAGTCGCTTGGGCGGGTTTTGCGTCAGGAAGCTCCGCTTATGGTGACCGCTTATCGTGCGCAGGATATCGCCAGTGCGTTGCGGCTGGGTCGCGAATTCGACCTGCGTCTGTGGCTGGATGGCGCGAGCGAATCCTATCTGCTCATCGACGAGATTAAGGCGGCTGGCGTACCGGTCATCCTGCATCCGACGATGATGCGGTCTGTTCGGGAGCAGGAAAATGCGAGCTTTGAGACTGCGGGTATCTTACGGGCGGCTGGGATTCCCGTGACGCTTCAGAGCGGTTACGAAAGCTATGTCCCTAAGACGCGGGTTGTGCTGTTTGAGGCTGGTATCGCCGCAGCCAATGGTCTTGGGTTCGAGGGTGCTTTGTCCGTGATTACGATTGATGCTGCTCAGATTCTTGGTATTGGAGACCGAGTCGGTTCGCTTGCTGTCGGTAAGGATGGGGATGTTGCGCTGTATGACGGCGATCCGTTCGAGTACACGACGCATTGTATCGGTGTGGTGATCGAAGGCGAGATCGTCTACGACGGATCGCGTTGACGTTCGCGAACATGCGCGTTGACGTTTGCGAACCGGCGCGTTGACGTTTGCGAACGTGGCTGTCGCTCGGTGGTCTGCGTTTCGCCAGAGATTATGTTACCAGAGATTATGTTATTTGTTTTCCGGATTTACCAAGTAGAAGCTGTTGAGGAATTTCGGTTCGTTGAGTGGGGTGATTTCGTAGAGTACGATATCGCCGATCTGGCGTCGGAACATCTGCAATTCGCCGGGGTTTCTGGAAATAACCTGTTCGGGATCCCAGCTGAGGCGGTCTACAAACACGGTGACCGGCTCGCCTTCGAAGCGTCCGAGAAGCGCGATGGTGTCGGGCGAAATCGAGTGGATGTAGGACAAACCGGTTGCGACCGCACCTGTTGGTAATTGTCCGAGCAACATTGGCTGCCCCAGCCGGTCGGCGAATGTATTTGCGAATTCCGCGTCCGTTTCGCATACCCAGAGCGGTGAAAAACCGGTTGCGACCATTTGGTTGTAGGCGATATCGAGCAAACTGCCGCCATAATCGGAAACAAAAGTTTCGCCGTCGGGCGGTTCGTATTCCTCCTCCTGCAAACTCTCCCAGATACCACGCCCCGCGACCCCGAGCATGACGATGCAGGCTGCTACTGCCAGCGGTCGGATGAATTTGAATATGTCGTGTGAGGATTTCTTCATTGCATCTGGTTGGGTTTGACGACCTGCTGGTTCTGCTGCGAGCCTGGTAGGATCAGCAGACTGCCCCTGTGCATCGGACCTTGCACGGGCGATGGCTGCGGTCAATAGATCATTCGCCCGCTTCTCCGAGGGTGGCGAAAACATTCGGGTGAGCGATTCATCAAGGAGCTTCTGCTGCTGAATCATCGCGCTCAATTCCGGTTCGGACTCGAAGCGGTGCTCGATATCGCGACGCTCATCGTCGGAAAGTGTGTCGTCCAGATAAGCCTCGACCCTGTCTACATCCTGATCGTTCATCTCTCTGCTCACGGATTCTCTCCGTGTTCTCCGGAATCCGCCCTGTCTTTCGCTGCCAGCTTACCCTGCAGGCGTTTTCTCAGCATTTTGCGTGTTCGGTGAACGTGACTCATGGCTGTCCCTTGCGGAATGCCCAGTAGATCCGCAATGGCTGTATAGTCCAGCCCCTCCACCGTTCGCAACAACAGACACGCCCGGGCTACATCACTCATGTCGGCCAGGGACTCGACAATCCGCTGATCCATTTGTGACAGGAGACCCCGTCCGACCCGATCGCCATCCTCAGCCTGCCCACGTCTCTCACCGCTGCTACGACTCTCACCGCTGCCACTTCTCTCACTGCTGCCAGGTTGTCCACTACTGCTAGTACGTTCTTCACTGCTAGTACGTTCTTCACTGTCGCTACGTTCTTCACTGCTTCTACGTCCCGTTGCAAAGGACTCCAGACGCCATTGCCCGGTCACTTCGTCCGAGTCTACCGCGATAGACTCGATGGATTTTGGATCAACCGACACAGGACGACGTTTTCTCTCCTTGCGCGCGTAATTGAGCGCTACATATCGAACCATCTGCGCCATCCAGGCCGCAAAGTTCGTACCTCGCTCGAACGTGTCGAGCTTTCCCAACGCCTGGACCACCGCGTCCTGCACCACATCTTCCGCCAGGTCTGCATCGCCGACGACAGCAACAGCTACGCTCCAGAATAGCCGGAACGTTTTCTGGAACTCCGTGGAAAATTCCTCGTCGCTCAACACCGAACCCTGGTCATGGGACTGGAAGCTGCGAGCTTCTGATCCGGTATCGTCAGAAGCAGATGATCCAGATGTAGATTCTGATATGTTGTAAGCATCCGGACCAATCATGAACCCATTCTACCTGACTTATGTTTCCGTTGGGGATGGATATTGCGGATTCCGCCAACAGGATATCGCCAGAACGTCCCCCATCCCAGCACCCTGCGACCTAAGTCTCATATTTACAATATGTTACGAAATTCTACCATGAATGGTTCATAAAAAGTTATTGTATTTTTTTTCGTTGTATCAGCCTAACGCGCAAAATCTGCGGCGCGAACGACCTGCAATGTGGACCCTGGCAGGGTCGTCGCACGCCCACCGCCCGACGCACGCCCACCGCTCACTGCCCCCCCATCGCCCACTTCCTTCCCATCGCCAGCCAACACCCCCGCGTCCATGGATTCTATCGCACCTGCGATGGAGCAAAACCTGAAGCTTTTCATCAACCTGCGCAGTTTCTGCACGACCCCTGCTCGCCCCAAACCCTGGTGGAGTCGTATTTTGAGAGACAACTTCCGACCCGCCCATGGCGGTTGCGGACTTTTTCGCCGGAACTCGCCCGGGTCCGTCTCGTATGGGTGACAGTAATAGACGGGTGTGGATTTTCTCCGTCGCGCCTCGCTGGACAACAATCCCGCAAGAACTGACCTGGGAAGGAGTCGTGCATACCCCCCGCCCGAGATGGGCCAACGCCTCCGTAAGAACGTCCAGACTGTCAGAGGGAACTCCAGGAGCGTTTCTCCATTCCCGAGCAGAACACGACATGTTTCGTCAGGCCAATCGCCAATGCCATAGCGAGGTCCATTGAACGGGAAAATGCTCGAGTCATACGCGAATCCATGCTCCTGGATGACATCGAGCGCCCAGAGATTCTTCTTGCCTATCGAAAAAGCCGGTGCCCGATACCCTCGTACCGGCGTTCCCGTAATATCCACGACGCTTGCGACCGCCCGCTTGAGGTCCTGATTTAACGCATCGCTGTCAAGGTGATAAAGCTGCACATGACCCCAGCCATGGGACCCGATTTCATGGCCTGCATCCTGTATCTGCCGGACCACATCCGGATGCTTGTCCGCGAATTTTCCCAGGACAAAAAATGTACCACGGGCATTCGAGTCCTCCGCGAGGATATCGAGGAGCCGCCTTGTGTTGTCTGCACAGTATTCGCTGAGGGGGAGGCTTGGATCGAGCACGGATTGTGCCCAGCATTCGACGTCGACACTGAAAATCAGTGGTCGCCGCCTGTCTGATTCGCTCTGACACCCTGTCGCGTTCATTTTTCTCTGTCCGCCGCCCTTTTGACCCTGCTGGTCTCGATCTCATGCACAAAACGCTCTGACCACTACTTCTATCGGACCTTACGGGCTGCGGGAAGAATTCTATCCATAGAGTACTCCGGCGGCGCATTCTCGACGAAGTGAATGAAGACGAAGAAAGACCCTCCAAGGTACTTATTCGGTTTGACTGGGTGTTCGAGGAGATTGGTGACGCGACGGGCAATACCGTGCTTGATACTGGGTGCGGGTCGGGTCCGTATCTGGTCGAGGCGGCTGACAATGGCAGGCAGTAGCAGGCAACGGCAGGCAATAGCCTGCCCTACATGCCCGACGCCCGCGATCCCAGTGAATCGTCGGGCAGTGCCCGACCTACGGTCGCGTGGCGAGGGTTTCGCCCTGCCAGGGCTGCGTCGATGTACCCGACCCGAACCATAGTTGTCTGAATCGGAGGAGATCGAGCGCCTGAATCGCCCCGTTTCGGTCCATATCGATGAAATCCTCGATTTCTCCAATATCCGGAATCAACGTGCCCGCAAACATCTGTCGAAACCGCAGAAGGTCGATGGCTTGCACGGTCCCGCTTTGATCGACATCGCATGGCAATCCCGCAAGGTCGATGCGGTCCGGTTCGTCGGTATCCTCACCCAGGTCGCCACTCGTCACAATCGCATTCCCAGCCAGGTCTTCAACATGCGCGATCAGCGTCAGCCACTCGCCAGCAGGGACCGGACTTTCCAGTGTGACCACGACGACCGGGTTCTGCGCATCATCCACACTCGCGACCGATATTTCGCTGTCGCCGCTCGTCACAACCTCAAAATCGCCGCCATCCAACGATCCGCCCCCGACCTTCTGCACCATCTCGCTGAACAGAATCGTCAGCTCTGACACGCCAAGATCGAGGTCCGTACCGTTCGTACTCTCCCGCCGAGGATCGATGTAGCCACTGTGCGGAACCGTCGACATGCCCTCGTCATGAATGATGAACGGCGCGACCGTGTCAGAATCCACGCACTCGATATATTGAACCAGAACCTCATCAATGGCAGCCTCCGTCAGCGAGTTGTTCGGACAGTCGAAGGTCGAAAACCGCAACTGCATCGTATCGCCCGGCGCCGAAATCTCACTCAACAGGAAAGCGTGCGTGTCCCATTGAGGCCCGCCGCTGGACACGATCTCAACCGTCTGCCAAACGCCACCATCCACGGAAAGCTCAACCGTCAGAAAATCTTCATCCTCATCATTGTCATTGTTCGCAAACCAGCGTGCATAGCTGATGGCTGCGTCCAGACCATTCAGCGCGATCTCCGGAGATGTCAGCCAGAACGGACCGCCATCCACGTCTGCAGAACCGTTTCCACCGCCAACCTCGCCCTGCTCTGTCACAAAACAGCGCGTCCCATCGCCCTCGGGATAATCGTCTTCCGGTGCTGCACCTGTCCCATTCGGATCCACACGTTCCCAGAACCCTGTATCGTCCTCACCCACACATTGATCCGAGGTCGCCAACCAGCCGAGGTCATCCTCGAAATCGTCGAAGAACAGCAGCTCGGTCGTCGAAATCACCACCGCACCATGCGTGACAGCCGGAGCAGTCGGCGGATCGAAAAACGACTCGCCCTCAAGCGAATCCACCGTCACATAATATCGGACATCAGACCCACAGGCTGCCCCGGGAAGTGACGCTTCGTATAGATCCCCCCCGACCGGGACCAGTGGAATCTCCTCAAATACGCCACCATCGCCATCCGTACTCACAAACACCCTGGCAGTCGATGCGTCCGGTACACCACACTCCGGAACAAGCTCGACCACAAGCGTCGCCCCGGACATTGGATCCACGACCGAGACCAGACCATCCGGATAGGCGATCCGAAGCGCGGTCGGCGTGGTTTTCAGCACAAACAGACCGCTGGCCATATCACTGGCGACGATCCGATCCTCGCCCAGCAGCGGATACACTCCCCAACATCCGTCAAACCCGCCGACCGACCCGGAATAGGTGTCGAACTGCGAAACAAACTCCAGAACTCCAAGATCAGGGTTGATGTCATAAATCAGCACGCCAGCCTGATACCAGGACACATACACCCGCAACCCGTCGATCACGATGTTGTGCGCACTGGTCGATTCACTCAGAGACTGCTGCACTGTGTCCCGCAACACAACATCCAACCCGCCACCGTTGTCGATCAACTCGTACAACCGAATGGGACCCCCCTCACGCTCCTCGCCCGCGACAACCCATCGACCATCGTCCGATGACCACATCGCATGGGTGTTGTCACCGGCTGCACTTCCCAGAAACGCCGGGGTCGCATTGGCAACGTTCGTCACATCATAGACATACAACCCGCTGTCCCAGGCTGCTGCATACAACCGACCATTCTTCACCGTGACATCATGCACAAACACATTTCCCGCATTGAACCGCCAGGCAGAGGTCTCGATCCGAAACGGTGGATTGTCGGGGTCCAGAGCAGTCAGATCGACCACCACAATCTCCGGCGTGAAGCTGTTGGCCAGGTATAAAAAACCGTCTCTGTAGAAGGTGTTGTGAACGCTCGTATAACCGCTGATCCGAATCCAGGTGACATGCTGAGGGTTGAACGGGTCACGCACGTCCACCACCTCCACGCTGTCACCACCCTCGCCACTCAGCCCGATGAACAGCAACCCGTCCCCAACCTTCACATCCTGGGCGGAAGCAAACATGTTGGGAGATGCAACGGCCCACTCAAGAAACCGGTCCGGAGTGTTCGGATCCGAAATGTCGATGAAATGGACCTTGTTGTCGCCAAACTGTGCGACATACACAGTATCCCCCTCAGCCCAGATGTCCGCATAACTTCCAGAGTCCTGATCCCATTCCGAGACAAAGTCCAGGTCACCGGTGCATACCTCACCGGCATTCACCTGACCGGGCATTCCACCAGTGCCAATCCATGACACTGCAACCACCAACGCACACAACCGGGAAACAAACTGCATCAATTCACTCCTTCGATTTGGAACAGGAGGAAATGCGACGCCGAATCACAAGCGGAACACCCCCGTTGGATACAGGAAGAAACGACCATGTGGACCAGTATATCGAATCGAGGGGGGTGCAATCAATTGGAATACCTGAACCAAACCGTCAGAACATGTCCATAATGTTGGTCAGTCTCGATAGATTCCAGCCACAGCTTAAACATCCCGTTTTGCGCGGTGTACGCATGGGTGCAAGCCAGCCCTCAACCGCGTCTTCCGCCTTCCGATCTGGGACGTGACAACCTGCGGACAGCTTTGGGAACCAGGTGAAGCAGGGACGCGCGATAGTCCTGCATTCTGAGAGATGCGAACCGCTGGGGCGGGTTCACATGTTTGATCACACACAATACATCAAGCCCGTTCGGAAGCTCACCCTGAGACACCCGGAAGGCTTCCCGCACAAGCCGTTTGTACCGATTGCGGATGACCGCCCCCCCCAATCGACGACTCGCACTCACCCCGACCCGGGAGAATCCCAGACAATTTCCGATCACATACACCACCAGCAGTGCATCCGATACGGAGCAACGAGCCTCAAACACACGTGTAAAGTCACGCTTATGTTTGATCCGTTTACGGGCTGAAAATGTCAGACGACACGCCATATACCGGTTTTCCAGCTTCCACAGCTTCCAAGGCTTCCACAGCTTCCATATGCTTCCAGAATTCCGGTGCTTCCCGGCTCGATATCCGGGGGGCAATACGCCGATAGAACCCTCTACAGAACGCTGGAAACCTGTACTGAACTGTGCATTACAATTGAATGTAGAACTGCAATGTTCTATACTACATTATCGCTGGAGTGAAACCTCCAGAACGCCCAAAAGACGCATTCAGTCGCCAGTATTGCGCGGGAGAACCGGAAATGCAATCGCACCCACAGACCCTCTGTTCCAAATCAACCATGGTCGTCGTCATCGGGCTTCTCTTCTCGATCGGTTCGTGGACTCAATCGGTCTCCGCACAAACACTGGTCGAAACCAACGGAAACGCTCTGGATGCGCCCGGAGCGAACAATGGAGCAGGCCTGAGTCAGCCCCCCGGCCTCAACAGCGGAGGGTTGAATTTCACATTACCTGGTGCGACCCCAAATATCGGAATCTCGGGCATCCCAACGTTTTCGACGCCCACTTCATTTACTAACCCTGCCTTCTCAAACATATCCCAGGGACCAGTCATCGGGTTCCAGGACCCGACCTTCGGAACCCTGCAAAACATCGCGTTCCCGGGCATCTCGAATATTTCTGCGGGATTCTCGAGTCCGATCCCCGGACTCCTGCCCAACAACCTGTACACGAGCGACGCCTTTTCTCCCAGCGGATCGTTTAACACCAGTTTCCAGGTCCAGGATGTGGGCGATCTTGGCTTGAGCTTACCGAGCGTTGGTTCGTTTGGCGTATCGTCGCTAACACCCCTGACGCCCTCATCACCTCTGACACCCTTGTCACAAGGATCGGTCGGGGGAGCGGGTGGAAACGAGGGGGCCTTGTTTGGCAGTACCATCGATTTCTCCACGCTTGGCGAGATTGATAATTCCGTGTTCCAGGAACTGACGGCCGACCCCGGCAATCTTGCACAGACGCCAGCCATCCACGCTTATTTCGAAGAGGAAAGCAAGATCAACGCCCCACTGTTCGGACCGAGCGATCTGCCGAAGTTCGACATGGCGAATCCCATGAAGGCGTCCAGTGAAGAATTCTCCAGAGCATTGGGACTCGACGACGAGCGCAACCTGTCCATCACAACTTCGACGATGGTCACCGCACCGCCAAATACACATATGAACAAAGCGTTTGACAACGTAATTCCCGATGCCAACCTCGCAATTCTACGCCCATTGGAATATGGCGGGAGCAGGCAACAACCCAACGACACAATGCAGAATCAATCAGGTGTCAGTCGCGCCGATACCGGGGACGGAAAAGCAGGCGCCCTGTCGGAAACAGATCGGGTCATTCAGGAGGTCGATGCCTACCTTAAAACCGTGCAGGAAGGGACGCAGGCTGACAATCCCAACATGCTCTGGGATACGGGCGGCGGCGCCACTGGAGGCGACAACGCAGATATACTCAGCAGCCCCGACAGCCAGATACCGGGGTTTTTCCCGCGTGAAACGCATAACAACAACGCCAACCTCACCCCCCCCTCCTTCAACACAGATCCAACCCAGACCATTCCAGACGTCGGAGACACTTACGAGCAGATGCAGATCGCTGCCAAGTGGATGGACAGTCTGCAAGAACAGCGAGCAGCGATGGGATCACCTGACGACCAGCCAATGACAGTGTCACAGTCAGCCATCGACGCGCTGGACTACGTCCGTGGGTCGGACCAGCATCCGTTCGGTTCGTTCGCTTCAAATGGCGCCAACGCCCGAGACACATTCGTGCGTACGGCTGAGAAGCATCTTAAGAACGAGCAATACCACAAGGCACTCGCCCAATACGCAATCGCAGCCGTCGCCGACCCCGGAAATGCATTGATATTCCTGGGGCAGGGTCACGCCCATATCGGTGCTGGCGAATACTTCAGCGCTACTCGTAAATTGATGCAGGGAGTCGAACTGTTTCCGGGAATCGCATATTTCAGGATGGACCTGACAGAATTCCTGGACCCACACACCCTGGACATCCGCCGTGCCGATCTGGAAAAACGACTATCAAAAAAGGATGACTACCGGTTCCGGTTCCTGCTCGGTTACATCGAATTCTACTCAGGACTCGAAGAATTTGGCATCGTAAACCTGCGCAAAGCCGCCGAAAAAGCGCCGAAGGCGTCGGTGATCGCACGCTTTCCAGACATCCTCATGCGTGGCGATGCCATTCGCAAAAATCAAAACTCCACAACCAGCGACGTCCCATAATGCAGTGTATTGTTGTCGCATTTTGTCGTGAAGTGTCGCACTAGTGGCACCCATCGATCGACTCCTGGCATTCACAAAGTCGCGCGACGCATCCATTCTGGGGTCACGCAGATTCGCATCTATGATCGACGAAATCGTCCCCGACGCGCGGAATTTGCGCATCGTCAAAATTGCCGGAACCAATGGCAAGGGAAGTGTCACTGCAATGCTGGACGCCGCCCTGCGACATAACCGATCGCGGGTCGGGATGTTCACGTCCCCCCACCTGCAGAGGATGACCGAGCGCATTCGCGTCAACGGCGAGGAAATCGCCCCTCAGACGCTGGAATCACACGCTGAGACCCTCGAACCGATGCTCCGTGACATCGCCCAGCGCAACGGACCGACCTTCATACCCTCGTTTTTTGAGGTATTGCTGCTGATCGCGTTGCGGGTTTTTCGGGAGGCTGATGTCGACTGGGCCATCCTGGAAGCTGGGATCGGTGGCGGGCGAGACGCTGTGGCTGCCCTCGACGGACCCGTGTCAGCCATCACGAGTATCGGACTTGACCATGAGGATAAGCTGGGAACGTCGCTGAGTGAGATTGCAATCGAGAAGGCAGGGATTGCCACGCAGGGGTCGAAGCTCGTTATTGGACCCTCCGTACAACCGGACTGCGTGACCACAATCAAGCGACACTGTGCCATTGATGGCGACATAGAAGTTTCACTTGCACGTCCATATGAGACCTCCGGAGTGCCACTGACTGGCACCTTTCAGGCAGACAACATGGGGACTGTGAAAGCTCTGCTGGGTGTCATGGGCGAAGATGTGGATCGTTGCCTGCCGGGCGTGGCGGAGACGCGCTGGGTCGGTCGGTGTGAGTATGTGGGGGGCGATCCTGCGTGGTTGCTGGATGGGGCACACAATGCGTCCGGGATTTCTGCGCTGGTTGAGACGCTGAACACGTCGTATGCGGGTGCAGAGCGGGTGTTGATCTTCGGTGCGTCGCGCGGGAAAGATGTGGGCGGATATGCAGCGCTGCTTGCGGGTGTGGTGGGCGAGGGAGGTGAGGTGATCGTGGTTGATTCGTTTCATGCGGGTGAGGATGCGGAGCGGGTGGCGGGGTTGCTTCCGGATTCGATGAACGTGCGTGTCTGGCGTGAATCGTTGTCGGCGCTGGTCGATAGCCTCAGGTCTCGGTCGGATGTGTGTGGGAATGGCGGGAAGTTGGGGGAGCGTGAGGAGTTTGGGAAGCTGGTGGTTGTGTGCGGGTCGCTGTTTCTGGTGGGAGCGATGCGCGATGCGCTGGGATTGGAGTAGCGGGTGATTCCAACCGGCATCGCGCCAAAAAACTGACTACGTCCCGTTTCATCGCTTTCGAGCACGCCGTTTCTTTCTCGGGAGACTGATTAGGGGGGCGGTGAGTCGTTCGTAGCGCTCGAAGAGGAACTCGAAACGCCTGCGCTCATCGGGGAACGGTTGCTTGCGGTAGGAGCGATCGACCGCGCGGTCCAGCGCATTATGCGCCCGTCGCAGCGGGGCGGGCATGGAGAGCGGATCGTAGAGGTCGGCGAGCGTGGCCTCGGGAAACTGCGCCCGGGCGTCGAGTACGCCCTGCGCCGCAGCTTCGACACGCTGCTTCTGCGCAGCCGTCGGCGATTCGGGCCACGGATAGTTGTTGTAGACGAGGCGGGCTGAGTACTGATAGTCAGATTTCATGCGCCCGCACACTTGACGCACCCAAGCCATGTGCATGGCGGAGTGTAGGATGCCGAAATCATAGGCTGTGGCATCGGGAACGATCAGCGTACTTCCGGATGCTATGATATCGGGGGACATGAACCCAATCGGAATGTACTCCCGCCGCTCGGATGAGACCTTGGGGACGAGGAGGTAGGGTGAGTCCGGTTGGCGGATTTCCCCGAACAGAGCGGGTGTCTCCGCAAGCTCTCTTGTCCGCTCCCTACTGCTCGAAAGTCTAAAGTGGCGTACGCCATCAACCCGTCTTCGGACGTTCGAATTCGATCGGATGAGGCGCGGCGGTGCGTCTACCAACCACAAGCACCATCGCTCGGTGTTGTTTAAGAACTCCTCGCCGCCGTACAGACGCTTGATGAAGGGTTCCAGTTCAGGAGATTCTTGAAGAATCGCAAGGCGGTATTCCGGGAGTACAATCAGCCCTGCCTCTTCTGCGCTCGCTTTGCGGTCTTTGTCAATCATCATGCTGCCGTAACGGATGGCGGGTACGTCGCAGAGCGGGCGAGTCAGATTTGTGACAGCCCTATCCGGTCCGTCGGTCAGGTAGGGACTGATGTTTGAGGCATTGGCGTCGGCGAGTGTGCTTCCTTTACAGTCGTAATCATGGATGACCTTCGGTCGCTGAGCGTCTTCGTGACCAAACCCGATGATTACGACGTGAACGTGAGCCTTGCCTCGTGCTTCACTCTGCCAAGGGAATGTCCGATGGGCGAAGTCAATCTTGGCGCGCTGCCGAAACAGCTTTGTCCAGAGAAGACCGACCTGCTCGCCCTGGGAGATCGAATTCGTACTCACGAAGGCAGCCCTCGCCGACGTTCCAGTCATGTATGTGAGTGCGACTGCGTACCAACATGTAACGTAATCCAGTGGAAACGAACCGGGCAACTTTCGCCAGATGGTCTGGTGGTCCGCCTTTTGTGCGGAGTTGCGTTCTTTCTTCCCCACAAACGGCGGATTGCCGAGCACATAATTGCACTCATCTGCGGGGAGGAGTTCGTTCCAGTCGATGCGGAGCGCGTTGGCGCAGGCAATGTGGGGTGAGTTCTCCAGTGGCAGCCGGGCGACATATTGGCCGAACGTCTGGGAAACTTCGAGGTTCATCTGGTGGTCCATCAGCCATATTGCCACCTCCGCGATTCGGGTGGGCCATTCGAGGATTTCGATTCCGTGCATCTGATCGACGGTCACCCGCAGCTCGTCGCGAATCTCGAGGACCTGTTGACCTTTGGTGAGTTCCCGGCTGTGGAGTTCCTTGAGGAGTTCCAGCTCAATCAGTCGCAGTTCGCGGTAGGCGATGACCAGGAAGTTCCCACAACCGCAGGCGGGGTCGATGAACTTCAGCGAGCCGAGCTTCTGATGGAAGCGCTTGAGGGCGGGCCTGCTCGTGTTCCTGGCCCGCTCAAACTCCTCGTGCAATTCATCGAGGAAGAGCGACTTGATGAGCTTCATGATGTCGCGTTCGGAGGTGTAGTGTGCGCCGATCTGCCTGCGCTGGGGGGCCGCCATGATGGACTGGAATAGGGAACCGAAGACGGCGGGGCTGATCTTCGCCCAGCGAAAGCGGCAGCAGGCGAGCAGGCGGTTGCGCATGTCGCGGTTGAAGTCCGCGCCCGGAAGCGGTTCAGTGAATAGTTCGCCGTTTACATAGGGCAGGTCGGCGAGTTGTTCGTCAAGGTTAGCCTGACGCCTCTCGCGCGGCGTGTTGAGAATCTCGAAGAAACGCCCGAGGTGAATCCCGAGGTCGCTGCCGTCCTGGCGCGTGTTGTTTTCAATGTACAGTCGGAAGGCGTCCGGCTGTCCGAACAGGCCGGTGTCCTCGGCGAACATGCAAAAGAGCAGCCGCACCATGAAGCGTTCGACGTCGTGGTCCGGGTATCCGCCGTCCTTGAGGGTGTCGTATAGCTCCGCGAGTCGCCCGGCTGCGTCTATGTTGGCGGGATCTTCGGGATCGAGGATCTCCGTGCGGTATCCGGCGATGAATGCAAAGACGTTGATGTGCTCGTGCAGATCGGCGAGTGGGAACTCGACGGTCTTGTCGTTGTCGAGATCGTGGATGGCGATGCGGACGAAGTCGGAGACGACGATGTACTGCGGAACCTCCTGCTCGCAGCCGTCGTCGATGAGCGCTCGCACATAGCGCATCGCCTGTGATTGGGCCTTGTCCAGAGGCTTTCCGCGCGATTTGTGTTCTGCCAGGAGCGTGCCCGGCCAGAACAGGTCGATGAATCCGGTGTCACCGCCGAATTTGCGAACCGGTTCCTCGAAGGACGCCACGGTGCGGCGTTTGGCGCCGAAGACCTGGAAGAAATCGTTCCAGAAGGTCTGGGCTTCGGCGCGTTCGCGGGCTTCGGCGTTCCACTCGCGGGAGAAGGCGATTGCGTTCTGCCTGATTTCGTTCCAGCTCAGTGGCATGTTGGACAGTGTACACAATCTTAGCGCAAGATGGCAAGGCGGTGGGGTTTCAGTAGCGTATGATTCCAACTGGCATCACGTCAAAAACTAACTGCGTCACGTTTCAACTCTGTAAGCCTCATAGTAAAGGCAGGTCAACGACCGCTTGCTAGTGTGCGCGATGCGCTGGGGTTGAGATGATTCCAGGGAATCGAAAATGGTCCGCACAGCGGACCCTACAGCACCACGTTTAGCTGTTGGGCGGCGGCGGTTGCTGTCTGGTTGATTAAGGTGGCGATGGTCATGGGGCCTACGCCGCCGGGGACGGGTGTGATGTGTGATGCCCTCTCGATGACCGCGTCGAAATCCACGTCACCAATGTTGCCCTCATTATACCCCGCGTCGATAACGACCACACCCTCACTGACCCAGTCTGCCTGCACGAATCGGGGTTTTCCCACGGCTGCTATGAGGATGTCAGCCTGGCGGACGATGGCGGGCAGGTCTCGCGTTCGTGAGTGACATAGAGTGACGGTGGCGTGGGCATTGATGAGCAGGGACGCCATCGGTCTGCCGAGGATGGGTGATCGACCGATGACCACCGCGTGTACGCCATCGATGGGGATCTTGTATTCTTCGAGCAATCGCATGATCCCAGCCGGCGTACAGGGCGTGAAGGCGTCCATCCCGAGTACGACGCGTCCGAGCGTTGCAGAGGTCACGCCATCGACATCCTTCTCAGGTGGGATGGCTTCGAAGGCGGCGCGTTTGTCGATGGGCGATGGGACGGGGTGCTGAAGGAGGATGCCGTGGATGGCTGGATCGGCGCCGAGCTTTCGGATTTCTGAGACGAGGTGTTCGGTCGAGGTATCGCGGGGAAGTTCGATGCGGACAGGTCGCATACCGGCGTCGGTGCAGCGTTTTCGCTTCATGCGGGTGTAGACAATGGAGGCTGGGTCGTCGCCGACGAGGACGGTGGCGAGTGCGGGGGTGACGTTGGACGCGTGCTTGATCTGCTCGACCTTGCGGGCTGCATTCTCAAGGAGTCGCTTTGCGAGCGCGGCGCCGTCCATGTGTTTGTGTGCATGATTGCCTAGCATGGGTGGCAGGATACGGTGGGCGGCGGAGTCTGTCACGGATGCGTGTGGTGGCGGCTGTGAATTCCCTGCTTGCAAAGCGATATCGCACTACGCAGTATCGGACCGGGTTGTGTGGATGGCTTTCAACACATCGCGTTGTTCGACGATGCCAACGACGCGTTTTCGCTCGTCGCTTTCGATGACGGCCAGCACTTCAGCATTTTCTGTTGAGAAGATTTCCATTAGATCGTTGAGCGGGATGTCGATCGGGACGACGGCGCGGGAGGGGTCAGCCAGGTCGATCGCGGTCACGAGTGTCCGCAAGCTGGGGTCGTAGATAACGTCGCGGATGTCGGAGAAGTGGATGACGCCGATGAAATGTCCCTCGTGATCCACGACGGGAAAATGGCTGAAGGTGGATCGCTCGATAAAGTGCAACACCTCATCGAAGGTGGATTCCGCGGGGATGAGCTGGACGCTGGTGCGCATGACATGCTCTGCGGTCATGTCAGCCTTCATCGGTACGGAGGATGTCGCGGTTTTCGGAAATAGTTTCAGAAGCGACTGGAAGGTGACCCGGAGGATACCATCTTCCTGACGCCGACCTGAACCGGTACGAATGAGCGTGACAGCCTTTACCTCGCCACCCTGCACAACGCATCGCTTGACGAGCAGAGGTCCGATCAACTCGAAGACGACAACACTTCCAAGCACAACCGTCGTGAAACACTTCGCGATCTCGGCCGGAGCGTTTTGTTCGACGAAGGCAGCCAGTCCGATGACGACAGCGGCCTGACAGAGCATGGCAGACCCGAGTGTATCGCCAGCCGCCTGCGGATCGCGTGCCCATTTTACGCCGAGTTTGCACCCGATGGATTTTGCAAAGAATCGACTGAAGATGTAGATGGCGCCTACCCAGCCGATGTGTTGCAGTTCTGAGAGGTGCAGCCCGAAACCCGCCATGACGAAGAATCCTGCCAGAACGGGGGCAGCCATCGTTTTGAGCGACTGCGTGAGGGCGCTTGGATCGATGGCGACATTTGCAAAGATGGCGCCGATGATGATGGCAGTCAGCAGGAAATTGTAGGAGACGCCGACGTTCACAAGAAGCCATTTTTCACCCGCTCCGAGCAGGATAAACACCGCAAAGAAAATGAGCAGGGTCTCGCCCACGGGCAGCTTGCCGTGGAGTATGCTGAGGAGGGTTCCGAGGAAAACGCCAATCCCGACACTGCCAAGCGTCATCAACGCGATCGACAACCCGAGATGGTGTGCGACAGAACCTTCGGTGGGGAGCAGGTTTGAAGCAGCCAGCCCGAGGAAAATGAGGTGAAACAGGACGATGCAGATGATATTGTTCATGGCGGTCAGGCCAAGGATCGTATCGGTGATCGGCCCTTTCGACTCGTACTCCTGCAATACAAATACGGTGGCAGCCGGTGCAGTTGCGATCCCCGCCGCCCCGAGCATCAACGCGAGGACGAAATCGAGTTTCCCGCCGATCATGCTTGCTACAGCACAACCAGCCGTCACGAGTACCACGGTGAACAGGATTTCAACCGTTGAGATGCGGACGACCCTTGGCCAGGTTGCCCGAAGGCGGGTGCGTTCAAACACACTTCCGACCGTAAAGAGGATAAGCCCGAGAGCGAGGTCTTTGACGGCGTTGAGCGGTTTGACGGACTCCTCAAGACGAAGCTCGTCTTCGGGTCCGAGCAGGCCTGTCAGGATGAGTCGGAGCGAAAGCCCGGAAAGGACGAGTCCGACGACCCTTGGAACGCGTATCGCTCTGGCTGCGTATCCGCCGACGATGGCTGCGAGCAGCATCATGCCAAAGAGAAGCCCGGAGTTTGGCACAATGGCCAGAAACGACATCATAAAGACTCCGACGCATGGAACCTGCACAGCGGGGTGATTATCTACCTCTGCGATCGTCCTCAAAGATCGGAGATGAACCCGGCCCTGCCGCGCGGTGGACACCCGATCCTAACCGCAATGCGGGCATTGGAACGGTGATCGTCGGAGAATGCAAGACATGTGTGAGGTGAGTTCGATCCTGCGCCTTGAGAATTACAGATGAGGCTGGGAATCGATGGCTCGCTCGATGGCTTTGCGGATTTCGGCGTGAACTTCGTCGGGATTACGAATATTTCGCCAGTGACCTTGCAGCTCACCACCACCCCGGGACTCCACCTTGTGGTGATTCCCGTCAGCATGATTCCCGTTGTGCTGGCGACTTCCATCGCCCGTGAGGATGAACTGAAGGGTTCCGAGTTTTGTGAAGGATTCGAGGAAATCTCTTGTGACGCCGGAATTGCGAATGTTCAGCAGTGAGCATTCAAAAAGGTCGGCTTTGAACACGCCGCGAATTTTCATCACGCGACGGTTGGTCAGAACGTAGAACCGCGAAACCCATCTCAAGAACGCAATAGCAATACGAACGCCCGCAGCCGCCAGCGATAATGACATCACCTGCGACTCTGACACCGAGTGCGAGACTTCGCTGATGAATCCTGCACATGTGATCGCGACCAGGGCTCCGATCACCCAGCGGGCTGAATCGAACGCAATGTACCAGAGCGAAGGTTTGATGGCGAAAATGATGGACTCATCGCCGCCGATCAGCTCGGTCGGCAGAAGCGGCAATTCTTGCGCTACCGCGTCGGCGACAGAATCCGACGTAGACCCTGCGGTTGCGACGCCGCGAGGTCTCGACCACGGTTTGGTGGCCGTCACAGCGGCGAAAGGTGTTGTCGGGGTCGAAAAAAGGTTCATAGTGCTATTCTGCTCGCAAAAACGCCATCTGTCGCAACAGCATTTTTTATCGGCATTGGACCGCCCCAGTCTGCCGAAAAAACGGGCGGTCGTGGGACCATCACCTCAAAAACGATCAGTCCAGGACTCCTCTACAGGGCTGTCCGCGTCCCCAGTGCTATTATAAAGCATGTTGAGCGGTCGATACAATGGAATATGGCGTGCTGCCTGCAATTGTCGAAATGACCGTTAAATGATTGATGAATCTGCGGTGCTCGGCTAACGTGCCAGACCCGGAACCCCTCAAGGACGCCTGCGTGACCGATACCCCATCCCAACCCGATACGCCGCAAGATGGCGAAACTCCGCTCGAAACACTTCACCTCGAAGATGCCTCGAAAGTGGCTACCTGGTTCGTCATGAAGCTGGTCATTCTGACCCTGGCAGTCGGGGCTGGCGAAGCCTACCTGCACAGCATCGAATGGGGCGGATGGTTGCAGGAATTCGTAGCCAGCGTGTCCGTCTGGATGCTCGGATGGGTGGAACCGGGGATCGTCCGGGACGGGAACAACATTATCGGATCCAGGGCAGTCCTCGTCGTCACGCTGGAGTGTACCGCACTGTTCGCCAAGGGATTGTACTGCGTTGGGGTCATCGCTTTTCCGGCTCGGTGGCGAGATCGGGGCGCGGGGTTTGCACTGGGCATTCTCGGGGTCGGGGTTCTCAACATTTTCCGCGTGGCAGGCCTGGTTCTCATCGCTCGGAGGATCCCGGGATTCTTCGATTTTGCACACCTGGTGCTGATGCAGTGGTTCCTGGTGTCTTGCGTGGCTCCTTTGTGGCTTGTCTGGGCGGTGTGGGCATCCCGACGCGCAAAAAATGCCCTGAGCATCGCAGCGAGCAAGCCAAAGGAGGGGGCAAACCATGCAGAATAAGCACCCGCCCGCCCCGCAAAATGAGCACCCGCCCGCCATGCAGGATGATCGCCCGCCCGCTCTGCAGGATGAGCACCCGCCCGCCTCGCAGGATGAGCACGCCCCCACGCTGTCGCTGAAGCGCTTTCTGCCCATGGCGATTCTCTACTCAGCCATCGCTGCCGTTGCCTGGAAATACACCACGCAGCAAAATGGAGATTTTACAGTCTGGGTTACAAAATCACTGCACCAGTTGATTGGCTACCCCGCCCCCTACATGCTGAGCGACGAAACACGTTTCTACTGGCACGCGACCTTATTCCCCCCCCTGGCAGGACTGATGGCTGCTTCGACCTGGATTTCGTGGAAGCAGCGGATTCTGCGATTTGGCGTAGGGTATATTACCTACTGCGGTCTCACTGCCATCGCCATCACGATCCACGATTCGCCCTATCTCCAGCAGACAAAGTTTGTGAAAACCATCACAAGCTCGCTGGTCAACGCGAATTGCCTGATGTTCGGCGTCGTCATCTGGGTATTGCTGGCGGGCCCCTGGTACAATAATCCACGCCGCGAGATTGACACACATGCTGGAAAAGCGAGCCGGATGAGGCTGTTCACTTCCGTGACGCATGGCTGGTTCACGCGCGTGCTGCTGCTCTGGTTTGGCGTGGCGATGATCGTTCCGCTGTTCGCACTGACGATGACCCCGGAGGGTCGTTCAGCCCGATCCGCGATGGCGAAAGCGATGCGTCAGGTCGATTTTTTCCCGCATCCAAGCCTGCCACTTCCTGGCGCCCCAAAAACGACGTTTTCGAGGGAGGAATGGGTCAAACGCGATCTGGCGGCCCGCGACGCCTTGGCCGCCATCGAGCATACTGCCAACAGCGACAAGTCGGCTGGCCTCAAGAATCCCGCCTTGTATTACATGATGGGGCATCTGTTCTGGAGCATGAGGCCGGAGGACGATGCCCTCCGTCGCCGATGCCTCGCCGCCGGTCAACTCGCCCTGAAACAAGCAAAAAAAACGCGCTTACGCTGAGGTTTTATCGGACGTCTGGAACCAACGCCCCTTGTAGGTGTCATTGGTAGCTTGTGCGCGTGCCACTGGCGACTTTCCACCAACACCGCAGCAAACACACTGGCGGGCAAGCCGCCAATAGCACCCGTCAATTGGTTTCAAGTCGCCGCACGCCGAAAGCTATCCCATCGCGCTCGAATACGAGATCGAAGCGTCCGGGCCATAGGAAATCGATGGTCAGCCTGAGGGGTTTCGGTGGTCACGCTGGGGAATTCTCTGATCAGCCCGTGGGTGTGGATTGCTCCTGCTGTGCCAATCGCTGCGCTCGCAATTCTGCCTTGAACCGCATTTTCAGGTTCAACAGGCCCAATAATCCCACTTCCGCTCGACGCTCGACGGTATAGGGGGCTTGCAGGATCGGGCGACCGGCGTAACGCGTTACGATATCGCACCAGCGGTGGAGGAACTGACGGTCGGCATCCGGGGAATGATCGACGAGCTGGAGTGCTGGTGCGACTTGTAAAAACATGTCGCGCTCGATCAACGCACAGGCTGGGTCGATGGCTGAGACCGGGAACGGGGCATCCAGGGATGGAAGATCGATGTTTTGTGGGGCAGTCATCTCGCCGGTGAATGGGTCATCGTTCCAGAACGACCAGCAGATTCGACTCCCGACCAGCGAACGGGACAATGCGGACACGATTGGTGCGTCTACAGAAGCCAGCAACGGTAGCGTTGCTTCGTGCGGATGCACTTCGTCCCCGATCACCAATACATGCGTGAAGCGCTGATCCAGCGTCTGCATGCGTTCGGCGATGGCGATGAACGTTCCGCGCACGGTATCGGCGAAGATGTGTTCGACCATCACGCGTTGCCCCAGCGTATGCTCCCATTGCGCCAACACCTGCGGCGTCCGGACGTCAAGCCACCCCGTGCGGGGTACGCGTACCGCGACAAAAATGTTCCGATCCAGTCGCGGAGGCTGCTGAGCAGGCCAGGGTGAAAATGGCGGTGCTTCGGCGAAGAGCAGATCAAGATGCGTCAGGTCGAATTCCTTGTAATGATCGCATGGGATGGCGGGATCGACGAGCAAATCGTACCCGGCAGCCCGGGCTTTTCGGAAGAAGTAGAAATCTTCACCCACGCGTTCTCCGGAGAAATGTCCGACGAACTGACACCAGGGCGATTCCAGATTCTCCAGGACCTCACGTTTGATCAGTGTCACGCCAAATCCGGCGGCGTCGCAGGTGAAGGGTTCATCGGGCCAATCGTCCGGATCGGTCTGGCGATAGGGGACGTTCAGGCGGTCGGGTTCGACTGCTGTCCCCCGCAAATTTTCGTCCTCAAAGAACATAATGTTGCTTCCGATGGACAACCCGGGTGGCATTCCCGGGGAGGCAGGTCGGCGGTGGATGATCGGAGCCGGGACGCAGACGATGGGTACGTCGTGAGCGAGCAATCGATCCAGCGTGTCCGGTTCGAAAACCATGTCCGTATCCATGAAGAGCAGGTGCGTCCCTGTTGGATCGGCGAGAAATCGCCGAATCAGGGCGTTGCGGCAGGCATCGTGGGGTTGATCGTTCTGCCACCAGTATGCGATCGTCTCAGCCTGTGTCGTCGCATGGATCATCGCGCGGACGCTTTGCATCGTCGCATTGTGAATCCGCCCGGTCGATGGGATCGCGACCACGACGTTCGCCCGCCCATCCGTTGCACCCGACGTTCTACTGCCCTGATCCAAAAATCCGCCGCCTTGGTCCGACATGTCGTTCTCCATGGAGATATATCAGCACTGCCAGCCTGTTATCGGCCCTCATCACCGCAGGAATGAAGGCGAAATGGCGTATAACCATGGCAGGGCGACACCCCGTCGTCACCTGTGGCACACTGTCACAGGACGACGTAGAATGCCCAATCGACGCAATGACGACCAAAGCCAATGGGGAACGGAGCAATATTGATGCGCTTGATGCGAACCAGCCAAATCATTCTGATCGGATTCACACTAATCACCGCCACCGGCTGTAAGGAGGAGGCGTCACGGGGTGATAGCCGCGATGCAAGGATCAAAAGGGCGTTCGTGGACGTCACGGCTGAGGCGGGCATCCACCATACGCACCAGAAACCCATCCTCGACCGCAAGCTCGACAACATCATGACCTGGGTCTGCAGCGTCGGGGCAGCCGCAGCAGCCGGTGATTTCGACAACGATGGCTGGATCGATCTCTACGTCACAAACTCGAAAAAGGACACGCCGAATTTCCTCTATCGAAACAATGGCGACGGCACCTTCACCGATGTCGCGAAGCAGGCAGGTGTCGCCGACGTCAACGGCGAACGCGGTGCGAGCATGGACTGCGTCTGGGGCGACTACAACAACGACGGATTCTCGGACCTGTACATCGTCTTCTGGGGTGAAGACGCCCTTTTCCGCAACGATGGTGATGGCACGTTCACCGACGTGACCCGCGACGTCTTCCGCAATCGCGACGGATCACCGGGAACGCAATGGGCCAACGGAAACGCCGCCATATTCTGGGATTTCAACCTCGACGGCCGACTCGATATCTACGTCGGAAACTACTTCGACGAATTCGATCTCTGGCATCTCGATTCCACGCGGATCATGCACGATGGATTTGAAAAATCACGAAACGGCGGGCGAAATTTCCTCTACCGCCAGGAGGCGGACGGAACCTTCACCGAAATCGCAGCCTCGCTCGGAATGGACGACCCCGGCTGGACGCTCGCGGTGGGATCTGCCGACGTGAACAATGACGGTTGGCCTGACATGTACTCAGCAGACGATTTCGGACCGGACCAGTTCTTCATCAACAACCGCGACGGAACCTTCAAGAACGCTTCACTGACTGCGATCGGATTCGACACCAAAAAAGGCATGAACGTCGATTTCGGCGACTACAACAACGACGGCTGGCTGGACATCTACGTCGCCAACATCACGACGGCTGAGTACCTCCAGGAAGGGAATATGTTTTGGCATAACAATGGTCCGGGCAACGACGGAACAGTGACATTTTCCGACATCTCCGTAGAAACCGGGACATTCGACGGTGGTTGGGGATGGGGTGCAAAATTCTTCGACTATGACAACGATGGCGACCTCGACCTGCTCGCCCTGAACGGATTCATCAGCGCCGGCGAGGGGAACTACTGGTACGACCTCGCCTCATTCACGGTCTCAGGCAGAGACACAGCCGAAGCACTGAACTGGCCCGCGATCGAGGATCGGTCGTTTTCCGGCTACGAACCTTCTCGATTCTGGCGGAATGACGGCTTCGGATCATTCACGCAACGTGGGCGTGAAGTGGGGCTGGACAGCGATCGCGACGGACGCGGACTGGTCGCATTCGATTATGACAACGACGGCGACCTCGACATTTTCACCGCCAACCAGGGTCAGAAACCCCTCCTGCTACGCAACGATACGCCCCAACGCGGACACTATCTGACCGTGGTCCTGGAGGTCGATTTAGCCCTCAATAACGATACCAGACCACGCGCCACCCGGGACGGGATCGGAACGCGCGTCACGGTGGTGACAAAGCAAGGTCAGCAAATCCGCGAGCGCGACGGCGGGAATGGATTCTCAGGACAGAGTGATCCGAGACTGCATTTCGGACTGGGAAATGAAACGAGTGCGAAGCTGATCGAAATACGCTGGCCAGACGGGGGAATGCAGTATCTGGAAAATGTAGCAGCGGATCAGATCATCACCGTACGCCAGGATCGCGAGCAATACGCCGAATCGCTCGTCCAGGTCGGACCCGCCGAGAAACGAGCGGTCGAGGACGCATCGAACGTACCCAAAGTGGTCGTAGACCCAGCCGAGGTGGACGCGATTCTGATCGATCTGGAAACGCGACAACTTTCCGATTGGAACAACTACGCCTTGGGCAGCGTCTATCGCGAGAAGTGCGGCAAATATGATCAGCAGGACCGGGCTGTCACATTCCTTCAGAAGCTACTGGCTGACCACCCCGAAAGCAGAGCGGTCGCGATCCAACTGGCGTCCGCATTTGTGGACAAAATTCCAACCTGCGGCGGACTCGCAGCCGTGGTATGCAAAGGTACGCGGGCAAGGGAATCGCTGGACGTGCTGGACGCGTTGATCGAGCGCGAGGGCGGATCGTGGGAAGCGTACTATGCCCGTGGGATGAACCATCTGCACTGGCCAAGAATGCTCCGACACTCCGACGACGCCATCGCGGATTTTGAGCGGTGTGCAGAGATGCAGGAAAAATCAGCACTGAAACCCTACCATGAGCGTATTTACGTCGCCATGGGCGATGCCTACGCCAAGTACAAGCAATACGACAAAGCCCGGCATGCATGGCGAAGGGGTCTGGTCTATTTCACGAACTCTCCAGAGATGAAAGCGAGACTGGCAATCAAGGACGACGACGCCCTCGACGACTTCGTCATGAAAGCGCGTAGCCTCGAAAAACCCATCGACACAGGCATGTCATTCCTGCAAGATAAGTAGGAGCTGCTGTGCGGACTGGAGATAAGTAGGTACGGATGTGCGGACTGGATAAGTAGGAGCCGCTGTGCGGACCATCGAACAGGAACACGCGTTCGATACTGATGTGGGCAGCCCTCCTCTTCAGAGGTGGGGGAGTCGATGAAGGAAACGAATGAACCGCCGAGTGTCAGCTTCCAGAGCACAAGCGGTGAATTCGAAAATGAAAATCAGAATCCAACGTAACGAAGGGGACGAGATGACCAATACAATGACCACCGTTGGCAAACGCGAACTCACCCTCAAGGACCGCCTCTCACGTCTCACATATCTACAAGCCTGCAAGCTTTTAGGACCCGAGGGAGTCCATCTCATCCGCCTCGGCGGTAAATACGACATCGACCTCGACGAAGACGTTTACTTCAACGGCGACCTGTTCCGACTGCGAATCGATGGCGCTGTGGCTTCGATCACCCTGATGGCAGAGGTCAAACAGCGATTGAACTGGAACTGCACCCGATGCACCGCTGCCTGCGAACATGTAGCAGCCGCCTTGTCGCTCATCCTTGAAGAGAAGATCGCACTGGGACTAGCCAAGGCACCGCCCGAACGCATACCCGTGGAAAGTCTCAGCGACCAGGAGCTGATCGAGCGGTCGATTGCCGACCGGGAGGAGCGGGCGAAGAAAGAACGCATGACCGTTCGGCCTATAGATCCCAAAAAG
>JAJRYY010000025.1 GCA_024275565.1 Planctomycetota bacterium | reverse complement strand
GATCTGCGCCTGCGTGACAGTATCGCCAGCGCTGACCGCATTTCCATTGAGCGTCAGGCTACCGTTGGCAGGGAGCGTATCCACCCGATAGCTGGTCACCGCGTCACCGGCGTCAGGATCAGTACCCGCCAGCGTCACCGTTGTGGCAGATGCGTCCTCATCGATCGTCAAACTCCCGGCAGTGGCAGTCGGGGCGTTGTTGCTGGCGTTGACTGTCACATTCACTGTTGCGGTATCTGTCCCACCATTGCCGTCATCCACCGTATAGGTGAACGAATCGTTTCCTGAATAGCCAGCATCAGGCGTGTAGGTAAACGTTCCATCACCGTTATCAACGACCGCCCCGTTCGCACCCTGCGTAAATCCAGTGATGCTCAGCGTGTCACTGTCCGCATCAGTATCATTCCCCAGGACGTTGCCAGTGGTGACAGCCGTGTCCTGATTCGTCGTCGCGACATCATCAACGGCATCCGGTGCAGTGTTACCCGCCCCACCGCCCGGCGCGTTGACTGTCACATTCACTGTTGCGGTATCTGTCCCACCATTGCCGTCATCCACCGTATAGGTGAACGAATCGTTTCCTGAATAGCCCGCGTCAGGCGTGTAGGTAAACGTTCCATCACCGTTATCAACGACCGCCCCGTTCGCACCCTGCGTAAATCCAGTGATGCTCAGCGTGTCACTGTCCGCATCAGTATCATTCCCCAGAACATTGCCAGTGGTGACAGCCGTATCCTGATTCGTCGTCGCGACATCATCAACAGCATCCGGTGCAGTGTTGCTGCCAGGAGCAGGGCCGCCAGTTGTAATGGTCTGAATATTCGTGTAGTTGATCGTTGCACTTTCGCCGTTGCCGAGATCGGCAGTGATACTCGAGCCAGTGTCGGTGAGCTTGTCGTCTGTAAAGTTCGACAGGTCGATGGTGTTTGTTCCGCTTCCGCCATCGACGGTGTAAGTTGAGCCATTGGTTGGATTGCTGAATGTAAAGGTGTCGTCAAAGTTGCTACCGACAACACCTTCGATATTGGTGAGCGTATCAGTCCCAGCTCCACCTGTGTTCTGCGCGTTGGTCGAGGTAACATCAACGGTCACCCCTGAGATTGCATCGCTGTAGTTGACGATGTCGATGCCATCACCGCCGTCAAGTATATCATCCCCCGCACCGCCCTGAAGCACATCGTCACCACTGCCACCGAATAGACTGTCGTTTCCAGCACCTCCGAACAACGTGTCGTTCCCATCCAGCCCGCTCAAGGTGTCATTGCCATCAAGTGCATCAGCGAAATCGTCACCGCTCGTACCCGTATAAGCGTCATCACCCGCTGTGGCCCCACCTATCAGAGCACTCGTGTCCACATCCACCCACGTTCCGGAAAGCAGGATGCGGGGTTCGAGCAACTCAATGTCGAAAGTAGGTTTTCTAACAAACCCGCCTTTAGCTTGAGCTTTTGCGTCTTTGTCACCTGTTTTCTTTGTGACGCAATTCGACTTGTGATTTTTTTTCCTTCTGGCCATAGCTTCAGGTCCCCCGTTGTTGCTGAACTCGATTCAGGCGACTTCAATATTGCATCCCGCTGGGGATATTCCCCAGATTCGATCGGTCAGTTGAGAAAATCGTCAAAGAGCATCAAGGGGTATCTTCAGAGACATCAAAGTACCCATCTCTTTACCGGACCAATACGCACCGGACACAAACACTGCTATCGGGAATATATGATATGCTGTGATCAGAAGCGGTTGAAAAAAGACGTCGCGGACCCAACCTCACGGTTTAATTTGCGCACAAACCGTCTGATAAACCAACTGATTGCTGAACCCCAACCCTGGAGAGTGATGTCAATGCATCGCGGTATATTATGGGCGGTTAAGGCTGTAACGCATCGAAAAACGAGATACGCACCCATTGGCACCTTCTAAACCTACGGCCTCTGATCGTGGATTTTGAAGGTACTAAGAATGGTATTGACCCGGACTCCCCGCGAGCCCGATTTGCCCCCCCTCTCTCAGGGGGATGACGGGTGGAGCGTCGGCTCTTATCATGAACGCTCAGGCGGGCTGTACCCATGAGTACATCGATACCATTGGATTTTCAAGCTACATCAAACCGGAAAAAAGGAGGTAATCATGTCAAAACTAACCATTGTCGCACACATTACAGCCAAAGCGGACAAGATCGAGCATGTGAAAGCTGAGCTCAAAAAGCTCATCCATATTACGCTATCTGAGGAGGGTTGCCTGCAATACGATTTGCATCAGGACAATGAAAATCCGGCTTACTTTTTGTTTTATGAGAACTGGGAATCCCGTGAGCTGTGGCAGAAACATATGGGAGCCCAGCACCTGCAGGACTACAGGGCTGCAACTGATGGGGCTGTTGAAGAATTCACACTCAACGAGATGACTAAAGTAGCTTAGCAGTCTATCGGACTTGAGGCCTGCGTTTTCCACGGACCGATCCAGGGCTGTTGTTGCGGAAACGTCGAATGGATGATACCACCCCTGCGATGACTCGTGCATTCACGGGATCGGTCATGTATCACTCTGCATTCAAAGCATTCAACAGATCAGGTCGCTTCCAGACAATGCGCAAATCCTCCAGTGCGTTATAGGCCCATGACGCTTTGGGATGGTTCAGGCGGGTAAGGTTTTTATATCCTGCCAGAAGATGACTGTGCGCTTCCTCGAAACGACCAACGCCTGTCATGCATATCCCGATCCAGGTGTGGCAGCGGAATACGAGAGAGTGGTCCGGCGAAAACGCAACGCGAAGACTGCTCAATGCCCGCGCAAACACATCAACGCCTTCTTCAAATTTTTCCTGCCGAAGCAAACTGACGCCGACATTGGCGATACTGATCGCAGCTGCTCTGCTCTCCGGTCCGGATGTGACGCAATAAATCGCGTAGGCTTCGCGCTGGCATTTCTCCTGTGTCAGGTAGTCTCCCGCCTTGCCAGCTGCGTCTGCGACCAAGCCCAGCGTGAATGCAATACGCTCGTGGTTTTCAGGTAGCAGCATTCGCAGCATGGTGAGCGATCGCTTTGCGTACTCCTGAGATTCTTCAACCTCGCCCTGCTTGAGGAGGATACGTCCGAGTTGCTGTAGTGTGTCAGCCACGTTCGGGTTCATATTTCCATAAAGACGCTGCCGGATAGCGAGCGCATCCTGCAAAAATTCGGTCGCCTCCTCAAGCTGGTTGTTCATGCTGAGAATGGTTCCGAGGTTGTGCAGGGACTCGGCGACACGGAGGTGTTCGTTGCCAAATTTTTCGGTGCGAAGTGCTAAGACCTGCCGGTGCATGGCGATGGATTCCTCCAGCCAGCCTGCATTGTGAATCACGTTTGCGATATCGTTGAGAGTATCGATGTAGAGCTCCAGATGTTCCTGTCCCTTGTCTTCCAGCATCTTGGCCACTCGACGATAGAGCGCTTCTGCCTCGTCATATCGCCCCGAGTGATAGGCCACATCGCCGAGAGTATTCAACGTCTGGGCGATCGCGAGTGGATCCGCATCGAGATTGGATTCCTGGATCTCCAGCTGGGTTTCTAACAGGGAGCGAGCCTCCTCAAACTTGTGTTTCCGCAGGGCTGTTCGGGCGAGTTCGCGGCGAGGGTTCAGTGTACCCATGTCCTTCTCGCTGTAAAATCCACCAGCCAGTTCCAATGCACGGACAAGATGAAGTTCAGCGGCGTCGTAATCGCCCAGATTTCGCAGGATCTTTCCGAGCGTCGTGCGGATAAGAATTTCAATATCGGGGTCTTCCGAGAATGCTCCCTCGATGTGGCTGGCTGCGTCGTTCAGCATGTCCATCACGCTACGGTCGAAAGCAGCACCGGTGTAGGGATCTACTGCCCCAAATAAATCCTCCACGAGGAATGCGTTCAGCGAGGCGACACGTCGAGATTGTCGCTGGGCAGCATCGCGTTCATGCTGTGCGGTGTTACGCTGACGGGTTGCTTCCTGGTGCTGAAGCGTCGCCTCCCACGCGAACCATGATGTGGCTGCGAGGCCTGCGATCAGCATGACGAACATGCCAGCAATACCGGCGACCAGTCCCCGATTGCGTCGTGCGAACTTGACCAACTGATAAATGGTGCTGGGTGGTCTTGCTATGATGGGTTCGTCGGAGAGATGTCGCTCAATGTCTGTACCGAACTGGGCGGCTGATGCGTATCGCCGCGATGGGTCCTTTTCCAACGCTTTGGCAACGAGGGTTTCGATATCTCCTCGCAGTAGACGATCAATCGAACTCAGCGAGGTGGCTTCCTGGTCGCAGATGATTCTCATCGCATCCGGAACCGTCTTGCCCTTGATGATGTAGGGCGGTCGATCAGCCAGCAGCTCGAACAGTACCACGCCGAGAGAGTAGACATCTGAGCGGGCGTCAACCTGGGACGAGTCTGATCGAACCTGCTCGGGACTCATATAGGGTAGAGTACCAACAAGTTGCCCCGTGTTCGTCTGCATCGTGGTGACGAGGACATCTCGATCCATCGCCCTGGCGACGCCGAAGTCGAGGATTTTCGGACGGCCGGATTGATCTACAAGAATGTTACTCGGTTTCAAATCGCGGTGAATCACACCCTTTTCATGGGCATACTGCACAGCATCGCAGATTCTCGACATCAGTTTCAGCCGCTGTCGAATGGTCAGTTGATGATCTTGGACGTGCTTGTGAAGCTCGGATCCGTCCACATACTCCATCGCAAAAAATGGTCGATGATCGATGCGACCGTCCGGCATTTCAACCTCACCAACGCCAGCTTCGTAGACACAGGCGATACCTGAGTGCTGCAACTGTCCGAGAATGTGAGCTTCCTGGCGAAATCGACGCAGCAGCGCACGCGAATCAAATCCAGGGCGTATCAGCTTCAATGCTACCGTACGTCGCGGATTGTCCTGCCGAGCGAGCAACACCGATCCCATTCCGCCTTCAGCGATGAGTTTTTCAACGTGATACCCAGCGACGCGGACTGGACACTCCTGCAAGAGCTCGCCAGAACCGACCATCAACTCCACACCCACGCCAAGCTGATCCTCACGCATCGCTCCGACTTCGTCCTCATCGTGCTCCAGCAAGGCTTCCACTTCCGCCCGCAAAGCGTCGTCAGCACAGGATTCATCGAGATACTTCTGCCGTTCACACAGTGGAAGCTGCATGGCTGCCTGAAGAATTTCGTTCACCTGCTGGTACCGCTCCGGGGTAGTCAAGAGCTTTCGCCTCCCAGCTCCCGGCGAAGCCAAGCCCGCGCGACACGCCAGTCCAGCTCCACGGTCCGGCGTGAGATTTCCAGGATTTCCGCAACTTCATCAATGTTGAGACCGGCGAGAAATCGCAATTCCACGATCCGGGCGTGCCTCTCGTTCAATTCGGACAGCCGAGCCAACGCTTCGTCAAGAATCACGAGATCGATATCGCTCGTCGCGACAGGAGTATCTATCTGGTCGAGGGTGACCCGCCGCCAATCCGCCCCGCGTTTGTCAGCAAGGTGCCCCCGAGCGTAGTCAGCCAGCAACTGACGCATCACCTTGCTCGCAAGCGTCAGAAAGTGCTTGCGATCCTTCCATTTAGCACCCGCTCGATCGACGAGCTTGACATATACCTCATGGACCAGGGCGGTGGGTTGCAGAGTGTGATCACGTCGCTGTCGCTGAAACGCTTTCCCGGCCATCTCCCTCAGCTCGGCGTAGACCAGTGGCAGTAACTCCGCCGCCGCTCCACGATCTTGTTGATCCAGCCCTTCGAGGATTCCGGTGAGTTCGTTTTTTTCAGGTTCGATGATCCCCTCCATGATACACAATACGCCTCAAAACTCGCGGTCCCATAATATCGTACAGCCCAAACCCTCGCCATAGGAAGGTGTTTTGACACATCTGGACACACTTTCTTCGGGCCAAGTCTCCAGATTCACGAGAATTTATGTTGTTTTGCACCCCATAATGTTTGCGCACTTCATGAACACAAATCGTGTGTACAGATGAGATCGCTCGTGATCGAAACTGGCCTGGCATAAGATCCCGGCCTGCATAGGGACGAATGGAAGCATGAAACTTCACATGAAACTTCAGCAGAGGGGTATTGGAATGGGTCGGTATTTGGGTTTTCTGGTAGTGAGCGTGGCAAGCCTCGTGTTGGTGACCGGATCGGTTGCCAATGCGGAGTCGGCGGGCGACTGCTTCATTTGTAATCCGTTCGGCGGCGGCGATTGTTGTGGTGGAGCGTGCATTTGCGAACCTGGGTGTGCGGATACATTTTGCAACGCAGCCTGCAATCCGCTTAACGCACTTTGCCTGCCCGAGTGCGGAGCCATCCAGCCGGAATGTAACCCCCTATGTGGTGGAGATATCTGTGCAGACGGATGTCCGGATGCATGCACTGTGGCGTGTCCCGACAATCTTCTCTGCGATACAGCCTGCGGTGCGGTCCAGCCGGAATGTCTCGCGTTGTGTGGCGGAGATGTCTGCGGTGCTGGATGCCCAAATGAGTGCAGCCTCGCACTTTGTGCAGATAACCACTGCACCGCTACCTGCACGCCGAACCCCGAATGTGACGCACTCTGTGGCGGAGACATCTGCACCTCCGGATGCCCGGACGCATGTACTGCACTCTGCCCGGACAACCTCATCTGCGACACAGACTGTGGTGCGGTCCAGCCGGAATGTAACGCACTGTGTGGCGGTGATGTCTGCGGATCTGGCTGCCCGGATGAGTGCAGCCTCGCATTTTGCCCGCAAAACCACTGTACTGCAGTCTGCACGCCGGAACCCGAATGTGACGCACTCTGCGGCGGAGACATCTGCTTGTCCGGATGTCCGGATGCATGTACTGCACTCTGCCCGGACAACCTCATCTGCAACACGGACTGCGGTGCGATCCAGCCGGAATGTAACATCCTGTGCGGTGGCAATGGATGCAATTCTGGCTGCACCGATGAGTGCAATCCGATCAGTTGCCCCGAAAATCCCTGCTCTGAGCAAACACCGTGCGGAGGAGAAGGTCAACGTGCGTGTTGCCTGTTCGAAAGCGACACAAACTGCGACAGCGGTCTCATCGAGGTTGGACCCTGCACGGGTGACGATTGCGGGTTCGGAGATTGTTCGCTGGGGATTTGTGTTGATCCGCAATGCGGCGGTGAGGGTGAGCGGGCGTGTTGTGCGAATGAGCAGGTCATCCTGGGTGTTGGCAACTGCGAGGATGGACTGATCGAAGTGGAAGACGTGCTTGGCGTCGGTGGGTGCGCGGGCGAATGCGAATGCATTGGTACTGGAAGTCTTGGTGCATCCTCAACCGGTATGTGTCACCGCTATCAGCCATGCGGTGGCGAAGGGCAGCGGGCGTGCTGCATCGCGGAACGGGGCAATCCATGTGACGAAGGCCTGGTGGAGGTTCCCGGATGCAGCGGCGACTGCTTCTGTGGCGGCGGTGCGTTTAACACAGTCAACGACGGTGTGGAAGGGACGTCTAACAGCACATGTGTCCGGTTTGAGGATATTACAGAACCGTCACTCAATCATACTCCCCCAACACCGTCGAAAGAGTGTTCACTGCGCGGGTACATGGATATGCACCTCCACCTCTTCGCCGACCTCGCCCACGGTGGGGCTGCACTCGCAGGTCGACCGTTTTTCGATGACCTTGCGGGGGAAGACGTCAACGACGCGCTTCGCCCCTGTTACGCTTCGGAAAGTATCATCATTGATACGGACGGCAACGAGATGACACTCAGTGACGATCCGAGTCCAAACGGCGGATGTACTCCCTTGGGCTGGGGATCGATTTTCGAGGGGGGGGCATGCCCGGAGAATATCCACCCCGAATCCTGTGGTGACGACAGTTATAAGTTGCACGGGTGCCACGGTGTATTTGACGAACCCATCGGATCGTTCGCCGGAACCTCCGATGGTGCAGAATTCAGCCTCGGAGCACCCTCATTCAACAACTGGCCTCAATGGTCCACCACCATGCACCAGCAAGCTTACCACCGTTGGCTGGAACGCGCCTGGAAGGGTGGCCTGCGGATGGTCACGATGTTTGCCGTCACCAATGGCGCATTGTGCAAAGGTGGCAAAACGAAGAAATATCTCGACGATGAGCAAACGGAATTGACGGATTGCGACAACTCGATGGCGTTTATCGACCTCCAGCTCCGAGCAGCCTATGACTTCCAGGATTTCATCGATCGAAGAGTCGGCGGTGGCGTGGACAACGACGAAGGCTGGTTCAGAATCGTCCTCACGCCTTTTGAAGCGAGACAGGAAATCGCCAAAGGCAACATGGCCGTCGTCCTGGGAATCGAAATGGCGAACCTCTTCAACTGCGGATTTATCGCTCCTGGTGAGATTCCGGAATGTACGCCAAAGCTGGGGGTCATCTTCGACCCGACTGCTTGTGCGGCTGCGCTCACTGTCAATTCGGACTCAGTATGCACAGAAGCCTACGTTCAGTCGGAAGTGGACCGGTACTACAACGACTTCGGCGTGCGGCATATTTTTCCGATCCACAATTTCGACAATGCGTTCGGTGGACCCGCAACCTGGCAGGACGGTATCGAGGTCGGCAATCGGATTATCGAAAAGCACTGGTGGAGTACGCGTGACTGTTCGGACGAAGATTATGGATTCGGTCTTGGTGCGTTTACCCAGCTTATGATCGGTCTGCTGAAGTTCAACGACGAAATCGGAGTTGATGAACTCGCTGCCTTGCTACTCTTGCGCGGTGTCGATTTCTCCGAATTGAGCTTTCTCGACATGGTCGCTGCCATCGCGAGTGGAATTATCAACCCGGTGGAGGGGGTGCATTGTAACGAATTCGGGCTGTTCCCATTGGGCAGTTCTCTGGTGACCAAGCTGATGGATAAAGGGATGATCATCGACATCGACCACATGTCCAACCGCTCGCTCGAAAATACGATCACCATGGCACAAAATTTCGATCGTGACGGCGATGGTACGCCCGAAGGGTATCCGCTGGTGGCCAGTCATGCACTCTTCTTCGAGCTGAATGAGCGGGAGATTCGACACGAACGATTGCTGACGGAGGCTCAGTTGCTGAGCATTCGGAACCTGGGCGGCATGATCGCGGTGATGTTGAAGGACGACGTTCTCGACACCGGCTTGAGAGGCGAACGTGTGACCATCGACTTCGAGGGCAGCGGCGTGGAAGACGACTGCAGGCACTCCTCAAAGACCTTTGTCCAGGCGTATATGTACGGGGTCGAAAAAATGGGTGGTCCGGTCGCGATGGGCAGCGATTTCAATGGCGTAGCAGGTCACTTTGGACCGCGATTCGGAAACGATGCCTGTGGAAGCGACGATCTCGAACGCAGCAAGCAGTTGTTGGCGAACGACCGGTTGCCCTATCCCTTCACCCTGGATGAATTCGGAACGTTCGACAAGCAGGTGAGCGGACAGAAAACCTTCGACTACAACGTCGATGGACTGGCACACATCGGCCTGATCCCGGATATGGTTGCAGATATGAAGAATGTCGGCCTTTCGGACGCAGATCTCGATCCGCTCTTCAGATCCGCAGAAGCCTATATCCAGATGTGGGAGCGTGCACGAGGGGAGACCGTGCGCGAAGGCTGCACCTGCACGGGCAGCAATTTCACGTTGGACGATTATGGCGATTTCGAAAACTGCGTCTTTGGTCCCGGTGGTGGACTTGGAACGGGTTGCGAGTGTTTCGACGCCGACGGTGACGGCGACATCGACCTGCATGACTTCGGCCGGTTCCAAACTAGCACCAGAAATTAACCCCGATCAAGCGCATCAAGTTCGATGTGGAACGATGGCTCAAGTCACGAATGTATTGCCATTGACACCACTTATAGTGGAGCGATTCATCCTGTTGGGGCATTATGCAATGCAAGCCTCACTCGCCCGACTTTTTCGATGATTCTCCAGTTTTCGACATCTTGACCGCCTTCATATCCGCGATCATCAATCCGCCGCCACTTTGAGGCGGTGACCAAACGGTGGCGCTGCGGGCATATATGAAAACAGGGCTTACGCCAAATGATGGCGCAAGCCCTTTATTTATAGCATATTGTGATCGGGGCGACTGGATTCGAACCAGCGACCTCTTGACCCCCAGTCAAGCACTCTAACCAGGCTGAGCTACGCCCCGTCGCAACCGCATTCAAACACACAATCCTCAAACCGTCAAGATGGCCTGACACGCCCGTCAGGCTGACATCCCGGAACACTCGCCGGGAACAATGCATCAGAAACAAAACACCATACACCCGGAACAAAGCACCAACAAGTCAGGCACCCATCAGGCGCGCGAGACAACCGCACGCGCATGCTTCGAGAGAAACGTTGCAAATCGCTCGCCCACGACGTCCCAGGCAAGCTGCTCCACCACAACTTTCCGGCCAGCCTCCCCCATCGCTAACCGCTCACCATCCGACATCCGGACCACCGACCGCAACGCATCACCCAATGCACACTGATCGGGATTACACATCGCCACGGCTTCATGCAACGCCGCAGGGATACCATGATCCGTCGCCACCACCGGCACTCCGGCTGCACATCCCCACAACACCGAACTCGGAACGCGCAATCGCAAGCTCGGCGAGATCAACACAGCCGCGCGCGACAACTCAGCCATCTGCTCGTCCATCCCGGGCTGACGAATAAACGTCACACGGTCTCCCCCACCCTTCCGACGGATAGCAGCCTCAATCTGGGGCGTAAAAACTGCGTCCTCATCACCAGCAATCACTACCTGCCACCCCGCAACATCGCGTCCCAGCTCTGCCACTGCCATCAGCATTGGCACGAGACCTTCCACCGGACTCATTGGACCAAGAAACAGGATTCGACGGGCTTCATCATCTCGCTCTGCACAACCAGCGCTTGCAACATCCCTACACGCGCCCGCATGAATACCACACGGCAAGACCTCGCATTTTTCAGCATCGACCGACCAATCGCGCACCAGTCCTGCGCCCTCAACCTTGTTCATCACACCAAAACCTGAGCAGTTTCCGAGCACCTTGCGATCGTGACGCCAGACATCGAATCGCTCACGAAACCCTGGCTGTTCGTTGGCATGATGAGAGAGCGCACCGCGGGGAACAATGACATACGGAACACCCTGACTTCTCGCCGCTTTCGACACAGCCCTGGCCAACTCCGGCGAATACCCATGCAGACAAATCAGGTCAGCAGACCCCACAACTTCCTGCAACCCACCATCGACAAGTCGATGAATGCACGCTGCATCAAACGTACCATCAGCAGCATTTCCATCCGCAGCATCTTCGCCCACCAGCACAGATGACGTAATGCCAAACCCCGACAGCACAGGAAACAACCCACGCAGCGTCGCATCCACAGACCCCGCCCGCGAACGCAACGATTCAACACCATGCAACACACGAACCATAGTCTTCACTCGAATTCCATCAACGCCAGCACAATCGCACACGCAGGATCGTGAATACGTTCAGAACCTGAAGGACCGATCCAAAGCAGTCACCAGGAGGAGAAACGCACCGATTCACCACTATTTCCGAGAATCCCTCGGATCATTTTCGCGACGCACCCAGCTGAAGTGGTAGTCCTTATCCTCGATGGTATCAGCGAACTTCGTCATCTTCAGCGGCTTGAGTGTGTCGCACATAACAGCCAGCTCATTGGTACGATCTGTTCCAACGCTCTTTGCATACGTTCCGGGATGCGGCCCATGTGCAATACCCGCCGGATGCAGGCTGATGGACTCCGGTTCGATCCCCTTCCGTGATGTGAAATTCCCTTCGATATAGTAAAGAATTTCGTCACAGTCGGGTGCGGCATGTCCGTAGGGACAGGGAATCGCCTTCTCGTGGAAATCGACCTTCCGAGGGACAAAGCTGCAGATCACAAAACCGCCACCCGCAAACGTTGTGTGCACAGTCGGCGGTAGATGAACCATACCCATCCGGGGTTGATAATCATGAATATTGAAAGCAACGGGGTACAAAAACCCATCCCAGCCAACAACCTCGTGTGGAAAATGCTCGAAAATATGCGTTGTCAGCCGATCACCCTTCTTGATGACCATTGGCCACGGACCGGTTCCGTGCTTGGTCTCGTCGTACTTGAGCAGTTCCTGCGGGATGCGAAAGTCGCGATGAGAAAAGGGGGCAAACATGGTAAGTTGGCCTGAGCGATTGCGCCATTCCTGCGGAATATCGATGTTGGTGCTGCTCTCGAATACGATGAATGTCCCCTTACCGCCTTCTGGATGGATGCGGTACGGCGTGACCTTCGGGATAATGACATAATCGTGCTTCTTAAAGGGCAGAACCCCATAGACGGATTCCAACACGCCCCCGCCGTCAAACGCAAACCAGCACTCGTCGCCGTCAGCGTTTGAGAAAAAATGCTTTGCAGGCTGATTCGGCTTGCAGATTCCGATCTGGATATCATCGTTCACGAGGGTGGTACGGCGAGCGGTCAGGAAATCACCATCAACCTGGATGTCCTGTGTGCGGATGTGGCGACGATGCAGCATCTGCTCCTCAACGATTTCGTAGGGGCAGAATCCGGGGACCGTCATTTTTTCGACCTGAGTCTCGTCCGTCGGAGGGGTCCGAAAATAGAGAATGCTGAACGGACCGTCAAAACCCTCCTTGGAGACACACTGCTCCATCAGCAGTTTGTCGCCTTCGTACATCGTGGTATGCGGTTTGGGGGGTACTTTTCCAAGCTGATGCCGGTGGATCATGTCTGATACCTTTCCTCCATACGTTTATCATCAAGAACGCCAATTGTAGCATGACAGGGACATTCTGGGCAGAGCATGCGAAGTGTCCAAGCCCGGATCATCGGGGTATTTACCCCCGTCCGCACATCTTAACCGCCATGTTTGGACACCTCCACCTCCTCAGCCACCCACAGATCCACAGAAATTTCAGATTTTCTACAACACACCACTTGACGCCTGCACCAGATTGGATATTCTACCCGTGCGGTGACAATACGTGCAGGGAAACACCCGTTCCCTTTCCGAACACGGCAGTTAAGCCTGCACGGCCGATGGTAGTCGATAGGCGAGAGTAGGTGATTGCCGCATTTTTTTTATTCAGCCACCTTAGGGTGGCTGTTTTTTTGCGCAGACATCGGTTGCACATAATCTCTACAATACTGGTTCTCCTCCGAATTAGTTACTGGCGTATTTTCCTGGCAATGCCTGTTTGACTTTGAGTGCGAAGTATTCGAGATCGTGGAAGCCGTAGGCGATGCGTTTGATGACTTTGATCTTGTTGTTGACGCCTTCCAGTTTGCT
>JAJRYY010000024.1 GCA_024275565.1 Planctomycetota bacterium | reverse complement strand
TGGCATACGTCGGCTGATCGTAAGCCCGCTGAAGCTTCTGTCGGAACGTCGCCTGTTTGCTCGTGGGCAGGTAGCAAACCACGTTCTCACGCTTGTGCCATTGGCATCGCTGCACGGCGGCTTTGTTGCCGAAGACGTTGGCCACCGCCTTTCGCAGACCCTTCGCGCCATCGGGGAGATAAAGGGGGTCGGGAGATAAAGGGGGTCGGGAGTCGTTTTTTGGGCCCACCATACACTCCAATACTATCGACGCAGTTTGTGAGGCAGGTTTTATCCCGCTCAACTCAACCCACCGCCGCAGGTAGAACCCACGACCTCTCCGGTGACTCCGTCGTCACACGGCGGAACACCACGCCATACACCGCACGCAACCGGTCCTCCGTCAACACCGATTCCGCAGACCCCACCGCGACAGCCTGCCCCTCATGCAGCAGCAGAATCCGATCCGCATGTTGACCCGCGAGGTTCAAGTCGTGCGTCACGACGACGGCTGACAGGTTCCGCGATTCGCATAATTCGGCGAGCAACTGAAACGTCGCAAGCTGATGGTATGGGTCCAGGGCAGACGTCGGCTCATCCAGAAGCAGTAAATCCGGAGACTGCGCCAGAGCAGCCGCCACCTGAACCCGCTGCTGCTCGCCGACAGAAAGCGTCCCAGCCCGTCGATCCGCGAACGATATCGTCTCCGTCGCACGCATGACCTCATCAGCCGACTCAAAATCCTCCGCAGACTCGAACAGTCGATACGCCCGATGCGGATACCGGCCCATCAGCACAATATCGCGCACCATCATGTCGGCTGGCAATTCTGACCGCTGCGGAACAAACGCGATCCGCCGCGCCCGCTCCATCGCACCCATCCCCCGAACCGACGCACCCTCCACCATCACCTCGCCAGCCGCCGGACGAATCAACCCAGCCAGCAGTCGCAGCAGCGTACTCTTCCCAGCCCCATTCGGACCGACAATCCCGAGCATATCCCCCGCCCCCAGCGACAGATCCAGCGGACCGAGAAATGGAGACTTTGCAACGTACCGAAACTCCAATCCCCCCACCTCAAGCCTCATCGCTTTTGGCCCCCCCTGCTCGGCATGCCATGGATCGCGGGCAATTCCACATCCGGATGGATCACGCGCGCGAGATCCCTCGCCGTCCAGGTGACCCGCTGCGAGGGGATCGTGAGATACCCCTCGGTCAGGACGTAGATCCGCCCATTTTTGACGGCGGACACTGTACTGAACTTTTTCCACTGCTCCTTTACAGCCTCCTCATCCACGACTTCGCCCGCCATGGCTTCGATTATCACGTCCGGATCGCGCAGCACGATTTCCTCCAGCGGTACGCCGGGATAAAGCTCGGTCGCTGGGCCGTAAATATTTTCGCCGCCGGCGATCGAAATGAGCGAATTGAGGAAAGTGTGGCCGCCGACTGTGAAGACGTCTGAGAGGGTGGCGGCGTTGCGTATTGTAAGTAGCACTTTAGGTCGATCCAGGCCTTTGACCGCTTGTTCGACGCTGGCGAGATCAGCCCGAATCTGATCGCTCATTTTGTTAGCTGATTTGTTCAGGTCGAGGATGTTGCCGAGATTTTTGATGGTCCGATAAATATCGTCGAGGGAATCGAGTTGATCGTCGTAGACCGGAACGCCAAATCGGTCGCAGTATTTCCGGAGTGGTCCGGTCTTGCCGCGCAGGATGACGAGATCCGGGCGGAGGGTGGTGACAAGCTCGAGATCTGGATCGCGCAGGCCGCCGATTTTCGGGATTTCCTCGATTTCCGGTGGATATTTGCAATAATCGCTCACACCGACCAGGCGAGTGCATGCTCCCAGGGCGCAGATTATCTCGGCTGCGTTGGGTGCCAGGGCGATGATCCGTGTTGGCACCTCGTTGCGTGCGATTTCGCCTTTGACCGCGGTATCACCTTTGGATTCCGCTTTTGACGCCGGGGCATCCCTGCATCCTGAGGAGGCGAGTGTCAGCACGATCATGCACGCGTATCTGGTCCATTGGTTGAGCATGGGTCCGGATATCCCGGAAGCGTCATGGGAGGTCAAGGCCAACCGTTGGTCCATCCCCTTGCCAAGCCTCTGCTGCAACCGGTGATGGTCGATGTGGGTACAAGTGGTGACTCGTCGCTGGATGGCCTGACTTTCGGGCGGTCGTTTTCGCGCTTAAGGTATGGACAAAGCAGGATTTACGGCGAGAATGCCCCGCTCGTGTGTCGCAGCCATGAGCGAGCGGACGACACTATCAAACAGTCATGCGGATTTAGATATATGCCACAACCTATGCTTGCGCGGAGAATCAGCACATCGTTGATGCTCTTATTGTCTCTGAATGCCCTGTTGTCTATCAATGCGCTGGCTGTCGCCCAACCTGGGGATGGTCCTAATATACGGGCTTCTCTTTCCTCTTCCCAGCGTCATTACAATGTCGGCGATCCGATCTGGGTCGATTTCACGATCCGCAACACATCCGATCAACCCGTCACGCTTTTTGTTCCCGGAACCGAGCCGAAAATCGGCGACAGCGTGATGGGGTTGCCGATTTCACACGTTTTCAGCGGTGAAGCGTATGCTGCGCTGAACATCCGGAACGGGCAGAATCGTGTGTGGAACGTGGCAGTCAACTATCAGCCGCCTGGTAAAACGCAGGTTCTGACGGTCGGGGCGCATTCTGCTATCGGGGTGACACTGAATATCCGCGACTACTACCCCGCCCTCAAGACGCCGGGTAAGTACTGGATCAAATGGGCTCCTTATGGTGGCGTGTTTGCATCGAATCTGCTGTTCATCCAGATCGCTCCTCTGAAGCAGGCAGAGATTCAGACAGATCAGGGCAACATGACGGTGGAATTCTTCTATAAGGAGACGCCGAATCATGTCGATAATTTCATCGAGCTCGCCAAAGAGGGTTTTTATAATAACCTGAATTTCCACCGCGTTGCGACGGGTTATTTCATTCAGGGCGGGTGTCCGAATGGGGATGGGACCGGGATTCGTCCCGATGGTCTGAAGCTGAAGCCGGAATTTACGGATCGACCTCAGACGCAGGGCATGCTGAGTATGGCGTTGCTGGATGACGATCCGGAATCTGCGAGCTGCCAGTTTTTCATCACCAATACACGCGTCCCGGAATGGGATGGTCGGTATACGATCTTCGGGCAGCTTACGGGTGATGAATCCTATGAGACGCTCGAGAAGATCATGAGCGTTGAGACCGATATCGACGGTGCCCCGAAGCAGAAGCTGTTCATCCGCAACATCAAGATCACGGACGCTCCGCAGGCTGACCTCCCCTTCGGCCTGGGCGACGCCCTCCGCCCGTCCAAGCTTTCCACGCCAAGCCCGGATTAACGTCTCAATTCTGCCTGGTTGAATCGTTGACCACCAGATGCTACCGTGGGGGTGGTTTGGGTGTGGACTCATCCAGGCGCCGGTAATCGACTAACAGATCGACCAACACACAAGGGGTATCGCCAATGATTCGCTCCAGGCTGCGGTTTTCGCAGATCGTTATCACACTCGTGGTTGTACTCGCGGGGACATCGGCCCTGACCAGAGCGCAGACGCGCATCATGTGCCTGGGAGATTCCATTACGAATGGCGGCAACGCGTATGCCTCCTATCGCTACGAACTCTGGTTCGACCTGCAATCCGCCGGATACAGCGTCGATTTTGTCGGTGGGCGAGATTTCCTGTTCAATGGCGACCCCAACTTCACATGGTATCCCGACTACAACACAACCTTCGATCGTGACCATGAGGGCTACTGGGGCTGGCGTACCGATGAGATCGCCGCCATCGTGCTGAACATCACCACCAATGCCCAGCCGGATGTCGTCATGATCCACCTCGGTACGAACGATATTGGCCAGATGGGTGCTTCCGGAGTGACAAACGCTGACACCCACCTCCGATCGATCATCAACAGCATCCGCTCTGTACGCCCGGACGTCACCATCCTTCTTGCCCGGATTATCCCGATCGGTCCGGGATCCGGTTATTTTCCAAACGCCGGACAGGTCGGACCGCTGAATGCGATCATCACGACCATCGCCGCGGACATGGACACGCCCGGATCGCCGATCCTCCTCATCGACCAGAACGCCGGATTCGACCTGAATACGATGGTGCAACCCGACGGACTGCACCCGAATCTCCTCGGAGAAGCTCGGCTGGCAGACGTCTGGTTCTCGACGCTCGACACCCTCCCCATCCTGATGAACCCACCACCAAGCGTGAGCATCACTTCTCCCATCGACGGGGCGGTCTTCACCGAACCGGCTGACATCACCATCACCGCGTCAGCCACCGACAGCAACGGTTCCGTCACGCAGGTAAGCTTCTATAACGGTGCGGCCCTGCTGGGAACCGACACAACTGCTCCATACGCATACGACTGGACCGCCGTACCGATCGGAAGTTACACGCTCACCGCCGTGGCGACGGACGACGGAAGTGCGACGCAAACTTCGACTCCGGTTCAGGTGCAGGTCGCCCCGTCGGGCGGAACCATTCCCATCTCCATCAGCAATCCCAGTTTCGAGACCCCTGTCTTACCCGACGGCGTCCTGGCTGGCGGTCCCGGTGTGATTGGCGACTGGACCTTCACCGCGACCGCCAACACATTCCTTGGCATCTTCAACCCGCCGGCTGGAAGCTACCCATCTGCCGGCGGAAACGGTACGCCGGCTGGTGCGGACGGGATCAACGCTGCCTACCTGTTCAACAATGGCGGACCTGCAGACTCGGTGGCTGCCACGCAGATACTGTCCGAGACGCTGGCGATGGATACGGAGTACACGCTCACCGTCGCCATCGGCAACTTCCTCCCGGATCAACCCTTCACATTCTCCACATACGGTGGGTATGTGATCGAGCTGCTTGCGGGAAGTACCGTGATTGCATCGGACAGCGACACGATCACCCCCGGCGTGGGCCAGTTTGCTGACGCCACGGTCTCCGTCGTGTCGAACAACCTCGACCCCGCCCTTCTCGGCGAAGCACTGTCGATCCGTCTCACCCTCTCCGCAACGGACGCCCCCCGATCCACGCACTTCGATTATGTACGCCTGACCCGTCGCGATCTCTCCGGCGTCGGAATCCCTGCTTTGTCGTCCTGGGGGATACTGGTCATGGTGCTGCTGATACTGTCGGCTGGGACGCTCGTATTCGGTCGGCGGGTGCGTGTCGCGACGCCATAGCAAATCGGCTACGTTCTTATTTTGACCGCTCCTGCTGACATGATCCGACTCTGGCGCCTGAAGCGGGAAATCCCCTGCCCTGTGAGGCGAATGGATCTTGGTGAAGGCAGTGATCGACCTTCCCTGTACCTGAGGAGATGGCCACCAGGCCGCCCTATGCAGCATTATCCGGGTGCATGACCGTTTTTGGGGGGATGTGTCACAACGAACCGGCATGTAGCCCCGCCAACACTGTCATCCGCCCCATTATCCGTGATGGGAGGGGGCTGGGTTGTTCACAGGGACGGTAGCGGCTAGTCTTCCCGATTCTGTGTCGCGGACCCGTGCGGGCTGCGATGAACACAATGGACAAATAAGACACTGGTTGAAGGCAAAATCGATGGATTTGAAGGCGACTATCTCGACAGACAAGGGCGACATCAACCTGACACTCTTTCCGGACCAGGCACCCCTGACGGTTGCGAATTTCGTGAATCTGAGTCAGCGTGGATACTATGACGGATTGACGTTTCACCGTGTGCTGGCAGACTTCATGATCCAGGGTGGTGATCCGACCGGTTCGGGAAGTGGTGGTCCGGGTTACAATTTTGGAGACGAGTGCTGCTCGGAACTGCGTCATGAAGGACCTGGGACGCTGTCGATGGCGAATGCTGGTCCTGGTACGAATGGGAGTCAGTTTTTCATTACGCATGTCGCGACGCCCTGGCTTGATGGGAAGCACACTGTGTTTGGCCGGGTCGACTCGGGTCAGGATGTTGTGGACTCGGTTGCTCAAGGCGACAAGATGAAATCAGTGAAAATCGAAGGTGATACAACGGAACTGTTAGAATCACAGAAAAGTGACCTGGACGCCTGGAACAAGATTCTGGGTTAGTCCCGGTGCGGAGAATGATTGCGATGAAACACATGATGGTAGTAGCAGCGATGGTGTCAGTATTCGGCGTCGGTGGTGCGCTAGCTGGCGATGAGACGGATGGGAAGGTGTTCGTGAAGATGTCGACTTCGGTCGGCGATTATCTTCTGGAACTGGACAGGACGAAGGCGCCCATCTCGGTGAAAAACTTTCTGGCGTATGTGAATGACGGGTTCTATACCGATACGATATTCCATCGCGTCGTGCCGAATTTCGTGGTTCAGGGTGGTGGGTTCTCACCCAACTGGCAGAAAAAGAGTACGAAAACACCGATCCAGAATGAAGCAGCAAACGGGCTGAAGAATGATTATGGTACGATCGCGATGGCGCGGACGGGCGAACCGCACTCAGCGACATCCCAGTTCTATATCAACATGAAGAACAACGATAACCTGAACTATCCGGGCAGAGACGAATGGGGCTATTGCGTGTTTGGAAAGGTTGTCGCGGGCATCGATGCTGTCGAGCGGATCCATCACATGCCCGTCAGACGCGGTCAGCCGGGTGGTGCTGTCGTGGTGACGGCTGCCGAGCAGGTCGCGGCGGATCAGGTTGAAAGCGTGAAGAGCGGTATTAAGATGAGCAACCTGGAAGCTGGCAAGGCGGAGGCTGCTCGCAAGGAAAAGGAGGCTGCTCGCATGGCGAAGGAACAGGCGGAGGCTGGGCACAAGATCGCAGCGGATTTCGAGACAGCCAAGGCGTTCATCGCATCCAAAGGCGCCGATGTGTCCAAGGGTGTGAAGACGGACAGTGGTCTCTGGTATGTGGACGTTGTCATGGGCGAGGGTGAGTTGCCCTCCCTGTCCGATAAGATTTTGACGCACTACACGGGCTGGTTCCCCGACGGGAAGAAATTCGATTCCTCGGTGGATCGTGGGACGCCCTTTCCGGTGAACCTGCGCGGTGGAGTCATCGCGGCGTGGCTTGAGACGCTGAAGACGATGAAGCAGGGTGGCAAGCGGTTTATTATCGCACCCCCCGCGATTGCCTACGGCGCACAGGGACGCCCTCCTAGCATCCCCCGGAACAGCACGCTCATCTTCGAGATTGATGCTGTCGAGATTCAGCGCTAGCACGAGGTTCAGCGCTAGCAGATGTTGGAGTGGCGTGCTCTGTGAGTGCGTTACAATAAGTGCCATATAGTGACACCGTCGAAATTGCAAGTGACGATGCAATTTCTGCACCTGAAGTGACATTTCGATCCTGACAAAGCAAGGGGCTTCCCACGACACGGTGATGGGAAGCCCTTTTTTTGTTGTTGTTGGAGGTGTGATCCTATAAAATCCGAACCTGTTGTGGTCATGCGACGTCCGTTGTCAGTTCACGTCGCAAGCAAAACAGATGCATGGCAAGCAAGACACATGCATGGCAAGTAAGACACATGCATTGCAAGCAAGACACGCACATTTTCCGGCCTTGGGGCGTGTGGTAATTCGGGTACAGATTGGACGGGCGACGTGTTGGCTGAGCTTCCAGAAGCAAAGCCAATCACGGGCGTCTGCCGCAACGGAGCAATGGTGGTTATGGTTAGGAACATCAGAGGCGTATTGTGCTTTTCGTTGTTGTGTGTAGTCGTTCTGACGCAGAACGCGCTGACAGCGCAGGACGAGGGGGTCATCACCTCCAGGACTGCTGTCAATTCCGACGACGCGTATTGGGCGTTTCAGGGGGCGAATCCGAAGGTGAAGTTTTACGAGCAGGCAGGTCGGATTGGCAGGGTGTATGGGAGTGCGTTTTCACATGGCGTGAACGCGGAGGCGTCCGCCGAATCATTCGTTCAAAAGCATGCTCAGATGTTCGGGGTTCGATTCGCAGAGCTTTCTCCGCGCGGTCCTCTGGCGGACGGACGCCATTCGATTCCGCTGATGTACGACGATACGACAAATAATTACAAATTTACACTCGTCTACTACGCTCAGGAGGTTGCGGGGATACCGGTATTTCGATCGGACCTTCGGGTTCTGGTTCGCAATGAACCGGGGAATCCTGCGGTGCTTGCAGCCAGCAGTTTGCGCGACATTGGTCATTTTGCGATCAATCCTGCGGCGGGTGTCGGTGCTGAGTCGGGTCATCAAACCGCTCGGACGGCGTTTCCGCAGCTCACCCGTTTTTCCGCTGCCAGGCTTGTGATCTTTGCCGGCGTGGACGATGTTGTGTCGCCTGCGACGTTGGCCTACGAATTCATGGGGTCTGGTGATGCGGGTGCGATGCAGGTTGCGCGGCGGTTGTTCGTGACCGATGCTTCGACGGGTCAGATTCTGCATGACGAAAACCTGATCCACCATGTGGAAGTTGAGGGTACGGTGATGGGAATGGCGACGGAGGGGATTGGTGCGGACATCTGCGAGGAAGAGACGCTCCAGGCCATGCCATATGCCCGCGTCTCGGCAGACGGTATCGACACATTCGCGGATGAGTTTGGGAACTTCTCGATTTCCGGCGTCAGTCCCGGCGAGGTCGAGATTGTCTCACCGGTATCGGGGCGATGGTTTACGGTCGACAGTGTAAACGGTGCGGACGATGTGGTGACGCTGAACATTACGCCCGATGGCCCGGTGGAGATCATCCACAACGAGGAAAATGGTAGCGAGACCATTCGTTCCCAGACAAATACATACATTGGGGCGAACATCATTCGCGATTTCGTGCTCCAGTTCAATCCGGCGTATCCCACCCTTGGAAATGAGAGCTTTCCAGTTTATGTGAATCGGACGGACGGATTTTGCCCCGGAAATGCGTGGTACGATCCAGCCGAACAGTCGATCAACTTCTGTCGGAGTGGCGGCGGATCGCCGACCACGAGCTGGACATCGATCATTTATCATGAATATGGGCATCATCTTGTGGCTGCCGCCGGTTCGGGACAGGGTCAGTATGGAGAGGGGATGGGCGACACCATGTCGGTCCTGATCCTGGATGACCCCAACATTGGGATCGGATTTTTCGGAAACTGTGGATCGGCTTTGCGGTCGGCGATTTCAAATTTGCAGTACCCCTGCTCAGGTTCGGGGCATAACTGTGCTTCGCTGATCTCCGGAGCCGTGTGGGATACGCGCAATGAGTTGGTCGTCACAGAACCGGACGATTACATGAATGTACTGTCCAATATAGCAGTCAATGCGATGTTGTTGCACTCCGGGTCTCAGATCACGCCACAAATCACAATCGACTATGTGACACTGGATGACGACGACGGGACGATCGACAACGGGACGCCTCATTACGCTGAGATCAACACCGGGTTCGGGGCACACAACATGCCCGCTCCACCGCTGGCGTTGCTGGCGATTTCATATCCGCAGGGTCAGCCACTGCTTTCGCACCCGACGAAGGGTGCAGAGTTGCTCGCTCGTATCGAGTCGGTTGCAGGACAGCTTGACGAAGACAATCCGCCGCTGTTGATCGCTTCTGCGGATGGCGAACCCTTCGAGACGATCGAAATGGTCACCACCGGCGAGCTGGATATGTTCTCTGCGACTCTGCCACCCTCGGACTGCTTCTCAACGGTGCGGTGGTATATTTCCGCCCAGACGACATCGGCCCAGACGATCACAAGTCCGTCCAACGCTCCGGCTGGAACGTTTGATGTCTTCGTAGCCACCGACAGCGAAACTGTGGTGGCGTTTGATTTCGAAGAGAATCCCGGGTTCGTGGTCTCCGGAGATGCGGACGACGGAAACTGGGATCGCGGTATTCCGGTCAACTGCAATCGAGGCGACCCACCCTCCGATTTCGACGGTTCCGGGCGGTGCTGGCTGACAGACAACAGTACATCCGGGTGCAACAGTGACGTCGACGGTGGCAGTGCGATCCTGATGACCGGCGTCCTGGATATGGGCGACGAAGGGGTCGAATACTTTGTAGACTACGCCCGCTGGTATTCCAATACGTTCGGTGCAGAACCGGAATCGGACGTGTTCGTGGTGGAAATCTCCAACAACAATGGCGATAGCTGGGAGAACCTTGAAACGGTAGGCCCATCGGGTCCGGAAATTGACGGCGGATGGTTCTTTGTATCGCACAGCGTGAATGAAGTGCTCGATCCTACCGATCAGATGCGGGTACGGTTTATTGCGTTCGACAGTCCAGCCAGCGGATCGGTCATTGAGGCTGCGATTGATACGTTTTCTGTGAACGCGATCGGGTGCGAGGACAGCGACACCGTCTTGCCGTTTGTGGTCCATGATGGTGGTGTGACGACAAGCCCGTTCAGTGGTTACATCGATTCGCGCAATGAGAGCAGCAATGGGACCGACCTCGATCTCGGGATTGACACGGTCTGGATTCTGTTCAGCGAACCGGTTCGGGATATCGACGCAGAAGGCGGCGGTTTGACGGATGGTTCGTTTGCAGTGGTCTCGTCCGGTCCAAACACACCGAGCGTGGAAACGGTGGATGACTCCCAGAACCCCCTGGTGAAGCTGACGCTCTCATCCACGATTCAACCGGGGCAGTGGACGACGATTCTGATTGACGTGGTCGATATCGCAGGAAACCCCATCCTGAATCTGGGCGATCTGGGCGCAGACAACAACGAACCGGACCGGATCGACATCGGATTCCTGCCCTGCGATGTGGATCAGTCTGGAACGGTTCAGGCATTGGACCTGCTACGCTTCCGGCAGATGTCAAACGGCGTATTTGAGAACCCGCTGGGCGTTGACGAAGACTACATCGACATCGACCGCAACGGCTCTAATCAGCCGCTGGATCTACTCCGGTTTCGACAGCTCTTCCTCGGTAGCGGAAATGCAACGCAGGCATGGTCAGGAGCATCCCTGCCGAACCGGCCGTAGCGTCCTGAACCCGACCAATCAACCATAAGCATACGCCACGAAGCGCGGTATTTCGCCGCCCTTCGTGGCGTTGTTTGATGCGCGATTGACTCAGATTCCCCCACCGCAGAGTCCCCGTCACCGATGGTAAAGCAATCGCCTCCCCTGCAGGGGTTTTATTTGTCGCTGAGGTGGAAGGCATCGTGGATGGCAGCCAGCGCTTTGTGACCATCTTCGCGGGCAACAACACAACTGATAACAATCTCACTGGTCGAAATGGAGTGGATGTTCACACCCGCCGATCCGAGAATGTCGAACATCGAAGCTGCCACGCCCGAGTGCGAACGCATACCGACGCCGATGGCACTGATTTTGGACACCTGATCCTGCGTCTCGACACCCTGCAATCCCTGCTCGCGAACGAGACGGTCCGTAAGCTCCTTGACGATCGGAGAATCCTCAGCCGAAATGACAAATCCGATGTTGGCGAACTTCCCGTCGTCGTACATATTCTGAACGATGTCGTCGACGATGACGTGGTGCTTGGCGATTTCCTCGAATATACGCCCAGCCATCCCCGTCTTGTTCGGAACACCGAGGAGGACCATCGTAGCAAGATCTTCACGGAGGGTAACACCGCGAATCGCGAGAGCTTCCATACCTTCTGTTTCACGCATAATCATGGTTCCTGGAGCGTCGGTCAGCGCACTTCGTACATGGACGGGAACGTCGAAACGCATCGCAAATTCGATGGCTCGACCGTGCATCACGCCCGCACCCGCCGATGCCATCTCGAGCATTTCGTCATAACTGATGGTGTCGATTTTTCGTGCATTGGGGACCACACGCGGGTCGGCGGTATAGACGCCATCCACGTCCGTATAAATCTCGCACATCTCTGCCTCAAGCACCGCAGCAAGCGCCGTCGCAGTGGTGTCAGATGCACCACGTCCAAGCGTGGTAATTTCACCCGCCGCGTCGATCCCCTGGAAACCCGCAACGATGACAATATTCCCAGCTTCAAGTTCACTCTCGAGACGGCGACGTTCAATTTTGTGGATCTTGGCTTTCGTGTGGACGCTGTCCGTCACAAGTCCAAGCTGCGCTCCGGTAAGACTGATCGCCTGACCGCCCGCATCATGGATCGCCATCGCCATGAGTGCAATCGACACCTGTTCACCGGTGGTGAGGAGCATGTCGAGCTCCCGTTTGGGCGGATTGGACGCAACTTCCCGCGCGAGCGAAACGAGCTTGTCGGTGGTTCTGCCCATCGCAGACACAACCATAACAACATGCTTCCCGTCGCGTTTCGCCTGGATCGCCCTCCGCGCAGCCCGGTGTATTTTCTGCGCGTTGGCGACGCTCGTCCCGCCGAATTTTTGCACAATAAGTCCCATGGGGGCGAGATGATAGCGGGATTCATGCCCCATGGCGAGCGGTAGCGACTGGCGATGCCAGACTGCCAGCCTGATCGGGGCAAACAACAATATTGGCGACATTCTATGAATGGTGGGTGGCCCACCTCTTCAGAGGTGGGGAAGCCGAAGATAGACCGCCATACCGACAGAAAACGAGCGAAAGATGGTGTCGAATACCAGTACGCACTGCCAACACTGGGCACCACGCGCGAAAGCGCAACCTTAGTCGAGATCGCGGAGGATAGCCCGGACCGGGCTGGCATCGAACCCGACGAGCTTCAGCGGCAGGGCAATCAGTTCGTAGATCCCATCGGGGACATCGCACAGAACGATCCCTTCGAGGATGGCGATGTCATGACGCAGAAAGGCGCGATGGGCGGGAAGGTCCGTGGACGAAAAAAGATCAACGCTCGGCGTGTCGATACCAGCAAGTCGGACGCCCCGCTCGTGCAGCGTATCGATCAGATCCGGCTCGAACGCGGCGAAATCCTCGTTGAACTGCGTCGGATCGGGGTAGGTCCCGGTGGCGAAGAGAATGCGCGGAGCGGTAATCTCGCCGGTGAGATGGGTCTCCCCCACACGCATATTGCGCGAAACATCAACGTGCATGACCTGACACGCTCCGAGATAAAAATCCAAAGACCGCTCATGGATCGCAGGAGCGACAGAACCGTAGTGGTTCGGAGCGTCGGCGTGGGCTCCGGCGTGAACGGTGGTATGCAGCGTGGAAAGTGTGATATTGTCGCCCTTGTTCATGTCGAGCAGCACCTCACGCGAAGGCGGGGTGTCACCAGGCCACACTTTGAGAAAAGCATCGACGGGCGGCGTGATATCGTAGATCATGACGACGACACACGGTGATCGTGTTGATTCATTCGCAAAACTCGCAATTAATTGACGCAACCATTCACGGTTGCCGATTCATGCCCTGTCGCCAGTGTCGGCGGCAGACAAAACATTATCGGATGTTCGCCCATGCGTCGAGAAAAGTCAGACCAGACAAAACGCAAGTCGTTTCGCGTACAACCCGCAACAGCCCAGCATATCCCGGCGATCGCCAGAATGCACAAGGAGGAGATCAATCAGGGATTCCTCGCAGAGTTGGGCGATGCTTTTTTGCGACGCCTCTACGAAGCAATGCTCCGGCACGATGAGACAAACGTTTTGGTCTGCCTGGATGACGAAAAAATCGTGGGGTTTGTAACTGTCACCCTAAACACATCCAGAATGTATCGCTGGACAATGCGTCAGCACTGGTGGCGGTTTGGGATACCGATAGCGCTTCGCATGACAAAGCCATCGAGGATTCGACGCGTGGTGGAAAACCTGCTCTATTCCAGTCAGAAGCAATCTGTGGACCTACCTGAAGCAGAGCTACTCAGCATCGCCGTCGACGGTGGCTATCGACGCTGCGGAATCGGTCGCCTCGTTGTCTCAGCAGGACTCGAATGGCTGAGGGAGCAAAACGTCGAAAAAATGCGCGTCTCCTGTACGGAGGGACTGAAGAGCAATGAAATGTTCATGAGCATTGGGTTTGAACGTGCAACACAGATGGAGCATCATGGCCAACAGATGAATATCTACGTCTGCGACGTCCGATCCATCCTGACGAAAGACAACCAATCCTGAACTGACCCAATCCTCACCCGACCCAATCCTCACCCGACATGGAAAATGCAAGCCGATCCGGGTTCCTCCAGGCAGAAAAACAGAATCGCTGCCGAAAACCGTCACCCCCTGAATATTTTTCACTTCCACTTTACCCTCTCGGTTCGATAGAATGCCGACTCTGGGATACGCACGCTTTCAACCTAGAAATATCGCACGATGCTCATGGGGACGCACACAATTCTGACACCCTTCACACCATCACCCGGAACGCTTTTCCTGCGCAGAATTCTACCCCTCATACTGCTGGCAGGGTTCCCGATGTCGCCAACGTACGCCGATCTTATCATCAACGAAATCGACATCGATCAACTGGGGGCAGACCGCAACGAATTCGTCGAAATCCTCAACACCGGCCCTAACACGGTCAATTTCGCCACTTTTCCCCACACACTCGTGTTTTTCAATGGCGACGATGATGCAATCCCCTTCATCGATGGTTCCTATCGAATAGTCTCACTGACGGGCACGCTCGCCCCCGACGAATTTCTCCTCATCGCAGACCCAGGCGTCTCCAATGCAGACATCATCATCCCCGGCGGCGATACAAACCTCATCCAGAACGGACCGGACGCCATCGCACTCTATGCAGACCCCGCGAGCGTCTGGTCCGGGCAGCAGTCGCCAACCACACAAAACCTCGTCGACGCCATCGCCTACGTCACCGATGACACGTCCGATAATGTTCTCGAAACATCCCTCAACCTCAAGGAATCCCACAACGAATGGGATGGGATCGGCAGCGTCGGAGCCGTCTTTTCCATCGCACGCGGCGATGGTGGCGGACCCTTCCAGACCGGTTCCACACCAACCCCCGGCGCTCCCAACGACAGCCTGCCACCGGTGTTCGCCATCCCAAACGTGACGCTCCTGCTTTCCGACCCGCCAGACCCCGTCACCGTCACCCTCACCGGCGATGGTGGCGCGGGGACACTCTCATTTCGACTCATGACCCTCCCATTGGCTGGCACCCTGTTCGACGGAAACAATACAATCACGCCCGCAACACCCCTGCCGCACACCGTCACGTCCACGCTATCCTACCTGCCCGAATCAGCCTACACCGGACTCGACAGCTTCACGTTCGTCACGGTCGATGCGCTCGACCGCGTATCAGAACCAGCCACGCACGAACTCGCGGTACAGACAGGTGGCATTGTCATCAGCGAGGTCATGCACTCGCCCGGACGATTCGACACGCCCCAGGACCAGCGCATCTTCGAATACATCGAAATCTTCAACCTCTCAGCCAACCCCATCGTCCTCACACGGCTCGATTCCAACCCCAACACAATCATCGACACGACCAGCAACCTGTTCACGAATGGTCAACCTGCGATCATCCCCCCCAACACCATGCGCATCATCGCACCGGGCGGGCTTACACCAGAGGCTGACCGGCAGTTCGCATGTGAGTGGGGCCTGGACGAATCCGACATCATTCGCATCCACCATGAATCCTATGAGACCATGTTTCCCGGTACGCGCGTCCTGCTCTTCGGGATCGACGACGTCCTGCTGGATGCCGTCAATTTCTTCCCCGGCGACTTCTGGCCTCAATCCTTCGCAGCGTCACAAAGCGTGAAAGAAGCATTTCTCGACATTTTCGGCGTTCAGATGGACGCCGCCGGAAACTACACAATCGTACTATGGCCCTACTCCGGGCCTGGAAACGCACTCGGCGTGCGGACCTCTTACAGTGGCATTGGCGTGGGAAGCCCAGGGTTCATCCCCGCAGATGTCAACGAAAATTTCACCCCACTCCCAGAATGCCTCCCACCACCCCTCGGTGCATGTTGTCTCACCAATGGACTCTGTGCAGCACTCTCCGAACCCAACTGTGCAGACCGCGACGGAATCTACAGCGGCGACCACGTCCTATGCTCAACCATTACGCCATGTCCACAACCACCGACCGCTGCATGCTGCATGGCCAACGGCGGATGCACCGTCACCGACGCAATCTCCTGCGTGTCACTGGATGGCACTTACGGCGGAGACGACCTGCCCTGCCTGAACATCAAATGCCCAACAAGTTTCACGCTCATCATCAACGAAATCGACTACAATCAACCCGGAACCGACACAAGCGAATACATCGAGCTGTTCGGAACACCAGACCTCTCCATCATCGGAACACGCATCCTGTTCTACAACGGAGATACCGGAACGCTCTACAGAACCATCACCCTCAACGGATCGTTACCGGCAGACGGTATCTATGTCGTCGGCTCACTGAACGTCCCGAATCTCGACCAGCTCGAATTCACCACAGAAGGCATCCAGAACGGACCCGACGGTTTGGCACTCCTTTCAGCAGAAAACGTCCTGCTCGACGCAATCGCCTATGGACAGACATTCATCGCTTTCGACGGACCCGTAGCCGGCGCGATCCTCGAAGACATTCGCGTGGCGGACGATGCACCTTCCGACGCAAACGCATCCGCTGAAGTCGCACTTCAACGCATCCCAAACGGAACAGGCGAATGGCGGGCAACGTCAGACCTCGGCGCCGGACCAGACGGTACGCCGGGGGCGCTCAACGCAATACCCCTCCCCCAGCCCCACGGTGCATGTTGCCTCCCGGACGCTTCCTGCATAGACGCCATCCCGCAGTCGGCCTGTCTCAACGCAGGCGGCGTATACAGGGAAGACGCATCACTCTGCAACGACTCATGCCCAACCCTCATCGGAGCCTGTTGCATCCCGAACGGACTGTGTCAGCACCTCACCGACGCAACATGTACAACGCTCTCAGGAACATTCCACGGACCAGAGACAACTTGCGACACAGCTCCAATCTGCCCGACACCCACGATCACAGCATGCTGCCTCGCGGGTGGAAACTGCATCGACGAAGATGCGTACGATTGCGACACACTCGGCGGGCAGCCCATCGGCGATCCATCATCATGCGCAAACCTCAATCCCGGCGATTGCAGCGACGAGGAAATCCCACGCACCATCAACGAAATCTACAGAAACGATCCCGGAACAGACAACGAGGAGTTCATCGAAATCTCAGGCACGGGCGGAACATCCCTCACCGGCATCGCGATTCTCGAAATCGAGGGCGACGTCAGCCTCACGGGGCAGACGGGACGCATCGACCGCGTCTGGTCCCTCGACGGCTTCACCATCCCCGGTGACGGATTGTTCCTCCTCGCAAACACAGACGTCCCAAACGCTGACTTCATCCTCGGGAGCATCAACACGCTCGAAAACGGGACCGCAACCTACCTCCTCATCGAAAATTTCGACGCAATCAAATTCCCCCCCGGAACCGATATCGACAGCGATGACAATGGCCAACCAGACCTGAACATCACCCTCGGAAACATCCTCGACGCCATCGCATTCGCAGACGACGGCATCGACGAACCTCAGCCAGACCTCGTCTATTTTGACGCAGCCATCCTAGGACCAAGCGGAACGCAGTCCCCCGCAGGACTTGCCCGTCGCATCGATGGCCTCGACTCGGACAGCCCCGCAGACTTCTGCCAGCTCGCCCTCTCACCTGAAGACGACCTGGCACAACCAACACCGGGGCAAAGCAATCTCTGCACCTCCTGCACCCTGCCCGGAGACGCAACAGGCGATCAAGCGGTGGACCTTCTAGACTTCGCTGCCTTCCAGCGATGCTTCACGGAAAATCCACCAAAAATATTCCCCCCACAATGCAACTGCCTCGACTTCAATGCCGACGAACACATCACCCTCTCCGACTTCGACACGCTCAACCAGCTTATCGACCCGTAACACCATCATTCATCCCCAACACGCCCAGGTCAGATATTGGCATTAGAGGCACACGCCCAGGTCAGATATTGGCATTAGAGGCAAAATGGGCACCCCTATAACCCTCCCCACTTCCCCATTCGTCTCACCTTAACATCCAGCATCACGCACGCTTCAAGAAAATGATCACGACAAGCCGACAGGAAGGGTGTGGTGTGGTGTACCTGAAATCAACCAGGAGATATCGACAAGCCAGTGCTTTGTCACACCTGATAAGAGATGTCTTTGGCTCCCATCGGATACAATGATCCCATCCGGGGGTGACGATCCGCGAACACCCGTACAGACACCCTCATCGGAGCTATGCGTGCAGACAGAAATCAGACCCACGATCGACAACGACACACACAGCGAACCCAGGACCGAAGAGACCATCCAGGCCAAAGAAATCGCCAAGCCCGAAGCGTCCGCACAGGCCGAACTGTCGCTCGTCAAGGCACAGCTTCGTCAGTCGCAGCGCCTCGCATCGCTCGGGACAACATCCGCCATGGTCGCCCATGAGATCAACAACCTCCTGACGCCCATCCTCGGGTACGCACGTTTCGCGCTCGACGAAGACGACAAAACCCTCATGGTCAAAGCGCTCAACATGACGCTCACCCAGGCAGAAGCGATCACCACACTCGCGGAACGCGTCCTGGGAATGGCCATCGACAAACCAACAGAATATACATCCGTATCCGTGCGCGAGATAATTGACGGAGCAATGCAATGCCTCTTCCGCGACCTCCGCAAGGACGGCATCAACCTCGTAACACAGATCAGCGACAGGCTCATGGTCCGTGCAGACGCAAACCAGATTCAGCAGGTCTTCTTCAACCTCCTCCTCAACGCCCGCGACGCACTCCATGGCAGAACAGGACGCATCACCATCAAGGCGGACCAGCATGGCGAAAACATCCGCATCGCTTTTTCCGACGATGGATGCGGGATACCCGAAGATGTACTGCCCAATATCTTCGAAACATTCTTCACGACCAAGAGCAACACCCAGGACACCCAGGCAAAACGCCAGTCCGGGAGAGTTGGCAGCGGACTAGGCCTCGCAGTCTGCAAAGATATCATCAACGAGCATGGCGGCAGCATCGAAGTCCGAAGCAAACCGAACGATGGCACGACCTTCGTCATCTCATTACCCAGTTGTTGAGAGGGCGCGATGCAGACCCCTTGAAATAGGTCAGCACGCCCCTTGAAATGGCTCAGCACGCCCCTTGAAACCGGAACGTCCTATAACGCAGAAAACTGCACCGGAAATGACTCAAATAGCACCAGTTTGAACGCCAAAATAATATATTTCAAAAAAATTTTCACCCCAAAAACACCCCTCACAGTCCCTCCAGGGCGTATCCGTAACGCGAAGAGCAAAATATTTCGCCTGAAACGCCCAAAAAGTGACACACCCAGCGCGTTATATGTATAGAGCAGGAGGACTGCTCATACATTTTGATGGGAGTGCAGACCATGACACGACACAAAACGACAACACGCAAAGACCGATCAGACTTGACCTCAAAAATCCTGCTGCTCGCAACCCTGAGCATCATCTCAACATGCAACGCAACATCCGCAAGGGAAGTAGGCCAACATCAAATCGCCTGCAAATCCCCCAGAACCTGTGACTACGCCAGAACCTGCGAAGTCGCTGGAACACACACCTGCGGAGACAAAATCCCCACCAGCCAGCCCAACCAGCACCACAACCCGACGAAGCACCTGCCCCAGCACCCGTTTACACGGTACGCAACCAGGACGCCTCAATCCTTGCGATTAGTGATTCCGACGACGCAAAGCAGCAATGAAACCAACGCCCATCAGCACCAGAGTAGCCGGCTCGGGAACAATCGTTCCACCAATACCAAAAGCGAGGTTCGTGACATCAGAAAACGGCAGATTGTTATCGGGATTCGTGGTCCCGTTCGCGTCGATCCACGAACCTGGAAAACCAAACGCTCCACCAGGATTGTTCCAGCGGAAGTTCGCTGTTCCAGCACCATCAGCGGACGCAAGCTGAAATTCCTGCCCAAACGTACCAATGTCCCCGATAATCTGAGAAGAAATCCAGTAGGCACCAGTCGCCAGATCAATGGCATCGCCCGTGCTGTCGAGATCGATGTTCGCAAGTCCGGTGGCGACATCGTAGCTACCGCCAACGAACTCCGCCAATGCAACACCAGGCGATCCACCGTCATTCGCGTACAACATCCATCGCATCCCCTCAGGGGGAAGTCCACTTCCGTTACCAGTCGTGAAGGAGGTGTTCAGATCGGTGATACGCCACCCAGGACCATCGGGGACGAAAAAATCATCGGCGGCAGTGATGGTAAAATTCGGAGCGTCCGAAAACGCCTGCGATGCAACGCTCAGAAGCTCGTACTGCGATACCGGAAGCTGTTCATAAAGCACACCCCCAGCGTTGGCTGCCAGCGACGCCCAGGCCAATACAACGATGCTCATCAGTTTTGTGTAACCACGCACGGAAAATCCTCCCCAGAGAATACCACGCGACACGCGACAGGAACCCGGATCAACAACCTCCACCAGGACCAGACCGCAGCTGCGTGGCTTGCCAATAACGACACTTTTGCTCTCTCAGGAAGGACGCAGGCAGACACGCTACAACGCCCCAACTCCACTGCCCTCATGCTAGCGAACTTACCCGGCCAATACAAGATTTCTATCGGAAACACGTCATCTTGTGCGCTCTCCCCATACTAATTCAAACGCTGCTGCAATCCGGCCAAAAATCCATGCTCCGATGGTCTGAATATGGCAAAACAGGTATGCTGACAACCATGGCTGGTATGCTGACGGCCAGGGCTGTTGAGAGATCACTTTACGCGCAAAAAGCGTATACCCCGAAATCTGCACTGCCAAATGCTGTCTGATCCGCTAAATGCCCGAATATTACCCGAAAAACACCGCAACGAACCCTTCTGACTGGCTTGAACGCCATGGGGATGCCATGTATCGATTTGCACTGATGCGGATCCGCGATTCTGAGGCTGCTGAGGAGCTTGTGCAGGAGGCGCTGCTGGCTGCCTGTAAAAATCAGGCGACATTTTCGGGTCAGTCATCTGAAAGAACCTGGTTGATTGCGATCCTGAAAAACAAGATCATGGACGAGATGCGTCGACGGGCAAAGGTGGCTGCTCGACATGAAGAGATGGATCTGGAGCATCTGGCGCCGGATCCCACCTTTAATCGGCGTGGGCTTTGGGCGGTGGCTGTCGAGCGTTGGCCTGAGAGCGAAGCTGGGACATCTGGTGGGGCTGAGAGTGGCGAGTTCTGGGCTGCTTTTCAGGGGTGTTTATCGGGTTTACCTCAAACATGGGCGGATGCGTTCGTCCTGCGAGAGCTGGATGGGGCATCGACGGAGGAAATCTGTAAGCTATTGGGGGTAACTTCGACCAATTTATGGACGATGCTTCATCGAGGCAGGACTCAACTCCGTGCCTGTCTCGAACAGAACTGGTTTCTGAAGTAATCCTGGCCCTGTTGCAGGGACGGGCAGACTCACAAGGATGGGCCGACGCTTAAGATGATGATCCGCCGCATTGCAACTATCTGGAAGATTCTCAACGCTCCGTGCAGGGAGATGACCCTCCTGCTGTCCCGGGAGCAAGACGATCCGCTGCCGGCGCTTGAGGTGTTCGCGCTCCGCCTCCACCTTCTCTATTGCTCGGCCTGCCGTCGCTACAAGAGGAATATCGGTGTCATGCGGCGTGCAGTGCGACGGGCAGCTGATGCGCTGGACGCATCGTCCACGCCTGCCTTGTCGCCCGAATCGCGTCGACGTATCAAGCAGGCGATGGATGATTCGAGCGATCTTCAAGGCTGATTTTTTGCCCCTCTGAGAGGTTCAGCTTTCCTCCGATGAAGATGGTCAGCTTCCCACTGTGAGGAAACGGTCCATTCGACAGCAGGCGTCCCTGCCCGCCTTCACGACTCTCCATCTCAATTATTTGTTCTTTTTTTCTGATTTTCTGTAAGCAGTCTTCACGTGTGACGACCAACCCCTCAGCTACGGCACCAGATGTCGCCCGTTGTGGGCGAGAGAGGTAACGCCAACAAACTACCAGTGCATCACAGAGCGTATCACCCCTGATCCCAACGGATCATTACGCCAGCGGTGCGCGCAACTTTCTGAGGAGAAGGAAACGTATGATCCCCCAACGTTCAAGTCTTTTATCATTGGTACTCGTGTCAGCCCTCGCCACCGCCGCCAGCGCTGCCCCCTTCGACATCACCGTCTCGTTCACCAATCTGCAACCGCAGGGCGGAGGATTTCTGACGCCTGCCTTCCTTGCGACGCAGTCTGGTGCCTACGACTTTTTCGATGCTGGAAGTCCTGCATCCGCCGGCCTTGAGAGGCTTGCGGAGGATGGAAACTTTGGTCCCAGTGTTGATTCCGCACTCGCCTCAGGGCAGGTTTCTGCTGCCCTTGCGACTTCGGGTGGTCCGATCGCTCCGGGCGAGTCGCGCTCGGTGACCTTCACGATCGATCCTGACGACAATCTGACGCAGGCACTCTCGTTTGCATCCATGTTCATCCCGAGCAACGATGCTTTCATCGGGAATGACTCGCCCCTGGCGATCCAGTTATTCAGTGGTGATGGGGAGTTCATCCTTCGCGAAGGTGCTTCTGAGTATCTCATTTTTGGCAGTGATGTCTGGGATGCCGGTACGGAAATCAATGACGAAGTACCTGAGAACACAGCCTTTCTCGCACAGGCGGGTCCGAATACCGGGCTGATTGAAGGCAGTGTTGTGCGTCCACATCAGGGATTCCAGGGATCGTCCGGTTTTGGGGGTAGTCTTGGGAATATTCTCAGTGCATTCCCCGGAGCGGACTTCACAGCTTCTGGTGCAGCCGTCGCGTCGATCAGCATCGTTCCGGAACCCGCGACTTTGGCGCTGCTGTTGACCGGTGCGTTTTCTGTGCTTCGCCGCAAGCGTGGTGCGTGAGGAGGCGTGCGGCCTGACGCGATGACTTCTGGAGCTGTTGGCCTTGGAGAAGTCGTCTGTGGAAAAAGTATGACTGGAGAGAGGGGTGTCTGACTGCAGGCGATAGGCCTGGCGACCCACCGCCACGGGACGTCGGGCCTATTGCATGCGCACATTTCCGCGGCAGTGCCTGGTATGGATGCGCGACAGTGACTGACTTGACCGCAGCACCTGACAGCACAGTGATGTGTCCTTATACTCATCGTCGTGTCATTTTGGCGTCGTGTCATTTTGACGTCCGGGCCGGGTCGCGAACGGACTTATGCAACAACACGATTGATCACGAAAGGTGAAGCACATGACAACCCTCATCTCAGACACCATGAATCAACGGCTTAACGAGCAGATTACCAACGAATTGCACGCCGAACACAGCTATCTGGCGATGAGCTGCACGCTTGACGAGATGGGCCTTCGGGTATTGAGTCGCTGGTTTCGACAGCACGCGGCTGAGGAGCGTACGCACGCTTTTAAGATTCTCGATTATATTCACGAGGTTGGCGGTTGTGTGACGCTGGGTGCGATTGCGTGTCCCGAGTCGAAGTTTGACTCTGCCAAGGCGATTGCGGAATCGGCGATGCAGCACGAGCTGGCTGTGACTGCTCAGATCAATGATTTGATGGGTTTAGCCGTGAGCGAGAAAGATTACGCGAGTCAGAGTTTTCTGCAGTGGTTTGTGGATGAGCAGGTCGAGGAGGTATCGGTGGTTCGAGATCTTCTGGAGCTTCTGGACCTGGCTGGTGATAAGGGCATTCTCTACGTTGAATCACGCGTCGCGAAGATGCTTGGTAAGTAGGGTGAGCTGGGTGTCGAAGGTGGTATGATTCGGTCGATGAGCGATCGGCTGACGGATCCTGGGCGATGACGAGTGCTGGGCGATACTGCGTACCGCTGCTGCTGGCGTCGATGGTGGGTCTTCTGGTGCTGCGCGGGATGGCGTTTGAGCTTCCGCTGGAGACGGACGAGGCCAACTATGCCTATATCGCAGGCCGGTTGCTCGATGGCGATCGTCTCTATGTCGACGTCTGGGACCATCAGCCGCCAGGCGTTTTCGCACTGTATGGGTTTGCTGCGGCGATCTTTGGCAATCACGACGCTACCTATCGATACCTCGCTACTGGTGCAGTGCTTGTTTCGCTGTTGCTGGTCTACCGTTGCACGGCGCCGCACTCTGGATCTGTGTCTTGTGGCGTGGCGGTGGTGCTGTTTGCCTTGACCGCCTGGGATCCTGCGATTGGTGGTGATGGTTGCAATCGCGAGATCTTCATGAATGCGCTGATTCTTGCAGCGTTCGCTGTACTGATGCATACAGCGGGTAGCGCAGCTTCGGATCGGACGCCTTCGGATCTGGCGTCTTCGGATCAAGTAACTTCGGATCGGGCTTCGGGTCGTGGTCGCCTCGCTGCGGGTGTGCTTCTGGGGTTGGCATCGACGCTTAAGACCGTGGTTGCTGTGCAGTGGTTCGCGTTTGCAATCTGGATCGTCGCCGGTTCTCTCTCTGTGCATCGTCGTGAGGCTGTGGTGCGGAGGATCCGGTCGGTCGGGATCGATCTGCTTCCTTTCTGTGCAGGGCCTGCCTTCATCTGGGTTCTTATCTCTGGTTATTTTGCGGTCACTGATCGCGGGCTTGCGTTCTGGGAGGCTGCTTTTGGATTCAATCTTGGGTATTCCGATGTCGATTCAGGTTTTCCGGGCCGGTTTGTAGGGTTCTTT